>JAFGMZ010000163.1 GCA_016927285.1 Chlorobiaceae bacterium | reverse complement strand
ATGCACCGGTCAACGTCATGTGAATGACATGAAAAATGGCATAAATAAAGGCAACGGGAATCAAAAGAAGAATAATGATAATCAGAATGTCAAGCCCTTGGTGCTCACGGTGAGCATGAGTTCTCGACAGCATCGCATAGAGATCGATAAAGGAGAAGAACAGAACCATGCAGAGAATCGTAATACCGAGAATCCATGCGTTCGTTTTTATGAATTTTAACAGATTAGTCATCATCCCGCTCCTGTTATGCGTCTCCATATTCCCGTTCCAGCAGATGCGTTTTCAATAAAAAATTCTGCTGAGCTCAATAATGAACTGCCAGAAATACTTTCGCTTTATTGATACTCCCGGCCACATCCATTGGACACCGCTATACTTATTGCGTACCAAAATTGCCGGGTTGTCCGATAAATCGGTATCGTAATCCTCAACCCGAAGGGTTCCGGGACTCCATCCGCACCGCTAACTTGCTCCCTTTTAAGAACTTTAGCCTCTGAGCACTTATCACTCGGTAAGTAGATATGCCCTACAGCGGAAAAATAAATGATCGATGTTTCGGGGATTGAGTGTTCGATCTTTTGCGAACATAATATTCAAAGTCCGACAGATTTTGCAAGTTGTAAGAATTTCCGATGTTTTGCAATCTCCACGTTGGAACAATATCCCCGAGCCTCCTTCGTTACGGACTTTACAGCCCGGATACATCGACCGTATAGGCAATACGCTTACTTCAACGCCATTGCGGAAAGCGCCTTCACGATATTGTCCACCACCTGTTTGTCGAAGGTGGTCGGCATCAGGTTATCCGCCTCAGGATCGATCGAACGGGCTATCGCATCGGCGACCGCGACTTTCATATCCGGCGTGATCTTTCTTATGCCTGTCTGCAGCAGTCCCTTGAAGAGACCCGGAAATACAAGCGCGTTATTGACCTGATTGGCCATATCCGAGCGACCGGTCCCCACAATGCCTGCCCCTGCCCTTAAAGCCGCTTCAGGCATGATTTCCGGCGTAGGATTGGCCATAGCGAAAATGAACGGAGAGGGATTCATGCCAGCAACCATCGCCTCCGTTACGATGTTGCCTACCGAAACGCCCACAAAAACATCGGCTCCGATCAGGACGCTCTGCAGGTCGCCTTTATGTTTCAGCCTGTTGCATCTTTCGGCAATCTCCTGCTTTATGGGGTTCATGCCGGGACGGCCGTCATAGAGCGCTCCCTGGGTATCGACAAGAACCACCTCTTTTACCCTCGCATGAATCAGCAGTCTGGCAATGGCGATGCCGGCCGCACCGGCGCCGTTAACCACCACATGAAGCTTCCCGAGATCCCTCTCGCTGACACGGCACGCGTTGATGATGGCCGCCAGAGTAACGATTGCGGTTCCGTCCTGATCGTCATGAAAAACCGGAATGGAAAGCGCCTTTTCGAGTTGTTCGAAAATCTCGAAACACCTCGGAGATGAAATATCCTCAAGGTTGATGCCGGCAAAACTCGGTTCGATCAGCTTGCAGAACTTGACGATATCATCGACATCCGTTGAATTTATACACAATGGAATAGCGTCAATATCTGCAAACTCTTTGAAAATAATGGATTTGCCCTCCATCACAGGCATTGCTGCCTCCGGCCCGAGATCGCCGAGCCCCAGAATAGCCGTTCCGTCGGTAACGATTGCCACCTGACTGCCACGGTTGGTCATGATGAAAGAGTTCCGCTTGTCCCCGGCAATTTCCGTGCACACAGCCGCAACTCCCGGAGTGTATGCCGCAGACATGTCCTCCTTGTCTTTTAAACTGACTTTGGATCGTATTTCTATTTTACCGCGCGCATGGCGATGCAACTCGAGAGATTGTTTTGAATAACTCATATGATGTAAACCTGTCCCCTGATAATAATGAAAGAGAGAGCTGAAGCTGGCAGATTGCCGAAAGGAGAAGAAGAACAGCGCCGCAATGTACCTAAAAAAGCGAGAACCCCATGTGTTGATTTCCTGAATGCCGATATTCCGGCCAAGGCTCCCCTGCCGAAAGAGCTTCGCCTGCAACACAAACGTCACCCCTTGGTTTCAGTCCCGACAAGTGGTACGCCAGCAAAGGGGCCCTGCCCTTACCCCAATAAGCGCGCTCTCTCATTCTGAAATTCAGGACAACCCGCACGACGGCACCGGAATCAAGAGAAAAACTGTAAGGCGATGGGGCTCGTTGCCTGCAGCATTGCATTCCCGGGTAATCCCCGTTCACGTCCATCGGCAAAGAGCCGGGACTCGTCTTCATACCTCGCTGGATCGTCAAAGGCGTTCACGCGATCATACAACCCCCTGAGCGCCCGTATTGCCGACATGCTTTACTTCTTCCATCGCCATCAACGAAACCGACAATGCCGCCCTGCGGTACGGCACGCTGCATATGAAGGATTTCTTCAGGGAGTTTGCGCGGAAAAATGTAACCGGGAAATAATGTCCGGGCTTTTTTGCTGAACCGGGTAAATTATCTACCATACAACAGACAGATAATCAGGGTACTTGATAACCAGCACCCCTTTTAAAGCGTTTCTCATGACATTTCTGATGGATACTGAAAACATTCTCACCCGGGAAGCGGCTGAAACCCGCAGCAACCTTGTTTCCAATGCCAGCTACACCCTTGAACTCACCCTGAAAGAGCATGCCGCCGAGTACCGGGGCCGCTGCATTGTCGCGTTTGACTATTGCCATGGAGGTATAGCCCCCCTCAAGCTTGATTTCATTACCAAAGAGATCCATGCGGTAACGCTCAATGGCATGGCGACGGAGGAGTATCTCAGGGGTGAATTTGCCATCTATCTCGATGAAGATCATCTAAGAGCGGGCTGCAATACGCTGGAGATCACCTACACCGGATTATTCGATAATACCGGATCGGGTTTTCACAAATTTCAGGATCCCGCAGACAGTGAAGAGTACCTGCATACCGACTTCGAGCCCTACGACGCCCACCGCCTCTTCCCCTGCTTCGATCAGCCCGATATTAAAGCCTCCTACCAGCTCACGGTACACGGACCCTCAAAATGGACCTATATCCACAATACCCTGCCCGAGAACACCCGGACAAACGGCGATGAGATAACGATTGCGTTTACACGCACGGCTATCTTTTCCACCTACCTCTTTGCCCTGGTCGCAGGTCCTTACAGCAAGTGGGATGAGCGTTACAACCGCATTCCGCTTGGCATCTACTGCCGGAAATCGCTCGCAAAACACATGGACCCGGACAACATCCTTGCCATCACCAGGGAAGCCATGGCCGCCCTGGAGGCCTACTTCGACTACCCCTATCCATACGACAAGTACGACCAGGTTTTTGTCCCGGAATTCAATTTCGGAGCCATGGAAAATGTGGGTTGCGTCACCTTCAGCGAACACTATATCTTTCGCAATAAAAAGCTCTACAGCGAGCACCTGGACCGTGCCAATACCATCACCCACGAGATGGTGCATATGTGGTTCGGCGACCTGGTGACCATGAAATGGTGGAACGACCTCTGGCTCAACGAAAGCTTTGCCGACTACCTCTCCTATTTCACCATGTCCAAAGGGAAACTGTTCAGTGATGCCCTGGAACACATGTATGTCCGCAAAGAGTGGGCCTATCAGCAGGATCAGTATGCAACCACCCACCCCATAGCCTCTTCGGCCCGCGATACCATCGAGGCCTTCAGCAATTTTGACGGCATCAGCTACTCCAAGGGCGCCTCGGTGCTTCGCCAGCTTCAGTACTACATCGGCGACGAGGCCTTCCGCGCCGCCATCGGGAAATACTTCAAACGATTCGCTGGAAAGAACACCACTCTGGATGATTTTCTTTCAATCATGTCGGAAACAAGCGGCATCGACATTGTCGCCTGGAGCCGCCAGTGGCTCGAAACCACCGGCGTCAATACCCTCCTGAGCCAAATCGTGAACGGCAGGCTCAGGATAGAGCAGCTAGGTTCGGTCGGCAACGACCTCATCCGGCAGCATGCCATTGCATTTACAGGCTACCGTCTGAGCGGCGGCGCGCTCGTCGAAAATGAAACCCAAAAGATCATCATCGACGGGAAAACCGCCGAGGCACAGCTGCAACCGGATACAGCATTCGTGATCCTCAATACGCACGACCACGATTATGTAAAAGTCTTTTACAGCCCGGATGATATCGCCATCGCCCGCCAGTCGCTCGGTACCCTTGAAGATCCGTTTGCCCGTCGGCTCGTTCTGGGCAGCCTCTGGCAGATGGTGCGCGATAATGCCTTCGATCCGACCGGGTTCATCGAAATGGGCATTGAGCTCGGCATGAAAGAAAAGGATCTGTCAATTCTCAACAGCCATCTTATCGCAAAAATCAATGCCATAGTAACGCTATACCTGACTGATGAAAACAGAACAATATGGATGCCCAGGCTCAACACCATGGCCCGCGAACGCCTGGGCCGGTCCGGTAAAAGCGAGCAGGAGCAGATCATCTGGTTCGGTCTCCTGCTGACAACCGCTCTCCAGCCCGATGAGCTTGACTACCTGCACGCCCTTGTCGATGGAACCGAATCCATTGCATCGCTCGAAATCGACCAGGAAAAACGCTGGAACATCATAGCCCGCCTGATTGCCTTCAGCCATCCTGGAGCCGAAAACCTGTTCAGCAACGAAAAAGAGCTGGACAAAAGCGACCTTGGGCTGAAAAAAGCCTTTATGGTGGAAGCCTCGAAACCCGACAGCGCGGCAAAGGAAACCTGCTGGAAGGCATTCACGGAACAATCATCCCGCTCCACGGATTACCTCCGCTACGGCATGAAAGGCTTTCACTGGAAGGTGCAGAAGGATCTTCTTGCACCGTATATCGACCGGTTTTTTGACGCGCTCGAAACGGTCTATACCGAGCGTGATGTGCATTACGCCGGGGCCTTCGGCCACTCTCTCTTTCCGCAATGGAATCAGACTCCGGACATGCTGCGCAACATTGAAACCTTTTTGAACCGGAAAGGCTCAAACGGCTCCGGGCTACCGGCCTTGCTCAGGAAGATGCTCATCGAACAAGCGGACGACCTGAAACGGATCCTGCCGATCCTGGAAAAACAGCAAGCCGCGGACAGTTCGACAGAGTAACTATCGCCGTTGCGGTTATAAGCGCATCGAGCACAGCAGGCTGGCTGAAAAGTGTACAAAACCTGATGCTGTCGAAAAACGTCAACTATCGGAAAAGGTTATGCACTAACAAATTGAAACCCGGCCTCAATACTGAGGGGACGGGATCCGGCGAGCAGACCTCCACCATACTCAGAGGAATGAGCAATCCGGTCTCCGGCCTGTTCTGGTGGTGAACCATGATGTGTTTCATGACCGGCCAGGAACCGTTATTGCAATCGCGTTGACAAGCCAGCCTCAAAAAGCGGGTTTTCCGCTTGCCATGCTTTGCCCATGTTCAGACACTGCCGGCTTGCCGTAGACCGTTCCATGAAAAGACAGCGCCTCGGAGATCAATTGCTGCTGGCGGCCGAAAGACAGTGTTTGCCGGCTGCCAGCCATGTCGGAGGTATCGGATTGCACATCGAAGCCAAAAACCCCGACGTCGCAACCTGGTACGCCAGCTACGGAGCCTTGCCCTTACCCCAAAAATCGCTCCCCCTCATTTTGTCATTCCAGACAATATGCACAGCACTGGAATCAGCAGAAAAACGGTAAGGCGACGGCTCTCGTCCCTTGCAGCATTGCGGTCCCATGCTCTCAAGATAACTATTTTACAGGAGCAGTTTCACGTACGGATGCTCGCCTCCAAGTCATCCATTGTCGGAATACCTCTTGTGCAGTGTTTGCTCTTTGCAGAATGTTTGCTATGTTGAGTTAATTTACTCAATATAGTGAGCTAAAATTATGATCATCGAGCGCACACAAAAAAAAGTGCTGACACACAGGATCGAATCAGAACCTCGTCAATTTATCCAGGTACTCTACGGCCCTCGTCAAGTCGGTAAAACCACGCTGGCATTGCAGTTCATGGAGTCAACGAAACTTCCGGTTCATTTTGCTTCTGCAGACTTTGTTTCAACCGTACAATCCGGCTGGATCAGCCAGCAATGGGAAGCGGCACGAATCAAGCTCCGCCAATCGGAACAGAATAATGCCGTGCTCATCATCGACGAAATCCAGAAAATTGAAAACTGGAGCGAAGCGGTAAAGAAAGAGTGGGACAGCGATACCGCACAGCAGAAATCGCTCAAGGTTATTTTACTGGGATCATCACGGCTCTTGCTGCAGCAAGGACTGACCGAATCTCTCGCCGGCCGGTTTGAATCCATCTACATCGGCCACTGGTCATACCGTGAAATGAAAGAAGCATTTGACTATACCCCTGATCAGCATGTCTGGTTTGGAGGTTATCCGGGTGCTGCATCGTTGATCCACGATGAATCACGATGGAGGCGCTACATTACGGATGCGCTTATCGAAACAAGTATCTCGAAAGATATTCTGATGCTGACCCGTGTCGACAAGCCCGCCCTGATGAAACGGCTCTTTGAAATCGGTTGCAGCTATTCGGGCCAGATTCTCTCCTTCACGAAAATCCTCGGCCAGCTCCAGGATGCAGGAAACACAACAACACTTGCTCATTATCTGCGCCTGCTCGATACTGCCGGTTTACTGGGAGGTCTGGAAAGGTACAGCCCTGAACTGGTGAGACAGAGAGCCTCCATTCCGAAATTTCAGGTGCATAATACGGCCCTGATCAGCGCACAACAACAGCAGACTTTTCAGGAAATTTCAGCGAATCCTGCGCAATGGGGTCGATGGGTTGAATCGGCTATTGGAGCCCATATCCTCAATCACACCCGTAGCGACGCAATCAACCTGTATTACTGGCGTCAGGGAAATCATGAGGTAGATTTTGTTCTGGAGTACAAGGGTAAAGTGATCGGTCTTGAAATTAAAAGCGGCCACTCGCAACAAGCTTCAGGCATGGCTGCATTTATGCAGCAATACAAGCCACACAAAGTGCTGCTGATCGGAAATTCGGCGATTCCATGGCAGGAATTTCTTGAACTGGAACCCCTGGATCTGTTTTCCTGAGTCGGTAAAGAGAATTCAGAAGCCGAAAAGAGCAAAAGTCTTGATAGGTCAAGCCTGTCCGGAGTGCCAGTGTGTAGTCGCAGGACTCAGCGACGTCACCATTGCACGAGAAGTTCCCGGAGCTGTTCTGTGACCTTGTCAGGCAAACGGAAAAAGAGGATCCCGCAGGTTCCGCACCTGTTATGATACCGCCGTCCCCTGTCACGAGCAGACAGGGGACGACAGTTCCACCCCTGAAACGGGATGAGCATGCTTATCTTCCGGTTTTTTTGAATATGTACTTCTGTTTGAAGCTGTCACCCGGTATGAGCGTACCGAAATAAATCCCCTCCAGCACGAGACGGCCTTCATCGTCAAACCTGAACGAACCGTTCAGATCGATATCTTTCGGTACGGTGTTGCCATGCTCGGCAGTGAATGTGATCGACCCGGACTGAAGATCGAAGGAAACCGTACCCCAATAATCTTTTCTGATTTCAAACGGTATTGCCGTCACAGAAAAGGTTCTGTCAGGTTTGATGATCAACTCCTCGATATTCCCCCCTTCTTCCTCCCAGTAACCTGCAAAAGGATTTGCTTTTTTCGTATAGACGTAGAGCGTGTTGTCCCTGACATTCCCTTTTTTCCTGATTTTCGCGCTGATGGTGTAGATCGTGCCATCCTGCACCTCACGGCCGACAACAAGCTGGCCGCGTTTCTGATCGATCGTTATGCCTGTTTCGGGAACGACCTGCCATTCAGTCCTGACGTCTACGGCAATTTCGGCCATCGGGAAAAAATACGTGCTTGTAACGGCTTTTATTTCCAGTTTCAGCGTATCTCCGGGACAGGCATATTGCGGATAAAAATCGTTGATCAGCAGAGCGTCGCGCTGTTCCGCGGTCAACGAAGAGATCGATACGCCGAAACAACTCGCATGACCTAAAAGCAGCAGACAGAGAACAGCAGCCTGACCGAACACCTTTCTCATCAATAACATGGCAAACCTCCATACGTTTATGGTGACATGAACCCGCCATATTCCTCACGATCTGCCAGGAATATCCGGCATAACCCGAGAGCGATCCATGCCCGCTCCACGGATACCGGTCAAGGTCTTCCGGCTTTTTGACCAATCCGGCACGCAAGGGGGTGCAAATGAATATAACTACCAGCTTGACGAAACAGGGCTCTTCTTCGCAGAGCATCGACATGTACCGATTCCGGAACAGATGACCAGAACGATGATATCGCCTGTTGAACGAGACCGAATACCCCGTCAGCATCTTTCGCATGAACGCCGGCAAGCCCTCCGTCCGATGCCGCAAACCATCACTGGATGCAACGTTCCCGGTGCGTCCAGTCTCGCGCCTTCTGGCAGCGCTTCCTCTCCGTTTCAGGTATACGACCGATTACTGACTTACCTCTGTCCCCAAAACCTCCATTCTCCACACCCACCCAAACGTCATAAATCCTCTTCTCAAGCCACAATATCAAAATGCATTGTTTTTTTATATCAAAAAAGCATATTTTGCACTGTATATTTAAATATTCAGTGATACACCCCACCCATCGGCACACATGCTTCGATTCATTGATAACGATCTTCGGCGCTGGCAGGAAGGAACACGCCGCAAGCCGCTCATCCTGCGGGGCGCCCGTCAGGTCGGCAAAACATGGTCGCTCAAAGAGTTTGGAAGCAAACGATTTGCATCTCTTGCTCTTGTTGATTTTGAACTGAATCAGCCCCTGCGCAAACTCTTCGACGGCGATCTTACGGCAAGGCGCATCTGCTCGGATCTTGAAGTCATCCTGCAGCAAAAGATCACGCCGGGTAAAACCCTGCTCTTTTTTGATGAGATACAGGCATGTCCCCGAGCGATAACCGCACTGCGTTATTTTTATGAAGAAATGCCGGAACTGCATGTCGCGGCCGCCGGATCCCTGCTTGAATTCGCTCTTGACGAAAGTTCCTTTCCGGTCGGCAGGGTTCAGTTTCTCAATCTCTATCCGCTCTGTTTCGCTGAATATCTGGAAGCAATCGGCAATGCCCCTGCTGCAGCTGCTGTCATGGGCAATCCGGCTGAAATATCGCCTGCCGTGCATGACCTTCTGCGCGAGGAGCTGAAACGCTATTTTTTTATCGGGGGAATGCCGGCGGCTGTCAATGCATACCTTGAAAACAGCTCTCTGCGCGATGCCTTCGAGGTACAAAAAGAAATTGCAGAGTCCTTCAGGATGGACTTTGCCAAATATACACCCAGGGTTGACCGCTTCTGTCTCGACTCGGTATTCACCTCCCTGTCGCAGCATATCGGAAAACAGATCAAATATGCACGCCTCGGCGAGGGGTACAGCAACCCGACACTGAAAAAGGCGTTCGACGCCCTGTGCCTGGCTCAGGTAGCCCGAAGGGTTCCCTCGGCCGACCCCTCGGGACTTCCATTGGGGGCGACAGCCTCCGCCAGATCATTCAAGGCGATCATGCTCGATATCGGCTTGATGCGCCACCTGTCGGGTATGCCCGGTGATATCGAGTATGCAAAAAACGACCTGCTCTCCATCTACCGGGGAGCCATGGCGGAACAGTTTGTCGGCCAGGAGATGCTGGTATCCCAACAGGGCGGCCTGTATTACTGGGACAGGCAGGCTAAAAGCAGTTTGGCTGAGGTCGATTATCTGGCGGTTCTGAACGGCAGGATCCATCCCGTAGAAGTAAAAAGCGGCGCTACCGGCAGTTTGAGGAGCCTTCATCTCTTTCTTGCCACGTATCCGGAGTGTGGCAGGGCACTGGTCTTTTCCGACCGCCCGTATGCCGACCTTCCTGAGCAAAAAATCACGTTCCTGCCGCTTTACAGCGCTTTTGCCGTTACAAGAAACGAGTAGCGAAAAAAAATGCCGCTCTCGCTTTCCCCGACCTTGACCCTTGCGGTTACGGATTCGTCCCCGCCTGCAACAGAGCCTTGCTTCTGAAAAGCAGGAATTTAATCACATGTGTTTATGTAATTGCGAAAGTCCACTAAAACAGGGCCTCGGAGGTCAATTGCTGCTCCCAGCCATGTCAGCGGTGTCGGATTGCTCATCGATGCCAAAAACACCGACGTCGCAACCTGGTGCGCCAGCTACGGGTACTTGCCCTTACCCCAAAAACCGCACTCTTTCTGCCATTCCGGACAATTCGAACAGCATTGGAATCTGCAGAAAAACGGTAAGGCGACGGCTCTCGTCCCTTGCTGCATTGCATCATGAGAAGCCGATATATTGCATTGCATATGCAACGCATAACCGGACATACACCATGAAAAGCGCTACACTGCCATCGCTCCGCGTAGAACCGGAACTCCGCAAAGCTGTCGAAGAGCGCCAACTCGCGGAAAAGGGTATGAACGGAGAGATTGATGCATGGCCGGAATATTGAGGGGTGATATCCGATGGGGCGACCTCAACCCGAAGCGGGAAAATGAGCAATCCGGCCTCCGACCAGTACTGGTTGTAAGCCTACCGGCGAAACGATTTCCATGCGTCCAGAAACTGCTCCAGATGCTTTGATCCCTGGGCTATCTCCTGATGCAGAAGACTTTCCAGCAGACGCTCTTCGTGCACAAACGAATCTTCTGTCAGTCTCCCCGAAAAGTAGGCGGTTCTCAGCCACACCAGATATGTCGAAAGGGCGTCGAACTGGTTGTACTCAACGATTTTTCTGAAGTTCCCGGAGCGCCATAAATCGACTACATCGGCACCATTGATTCCCATTTTACCCGGAATTCCAAGTGACGCAGCCAATTCGTGAAGCGATGGGGTCCCTTTGCCAAAACCACCAATCTCATTCTTCAGATCGATGTTGAAATCGCTGTATCGAGCGAAATAATCAGCTCCCTCCCAGGGTTTTTCCGGACGATGGCAGAAGGTCGGCGCCGTCACCCTGTTTACCAGTGCCCTCTGAAACAGGATAGGCAGGTCGGCATTCAACGAGTTGAACCCCACAAGCTGTGCCCCCAGATTCCCGACAGCTTCCAGGAACTGCCGAATGAGTTTCCCTTCCGACTGCACGCCCTCATGCTGCCCGGGGATAGAAACGAGCTCAAGACTGACTTTACTGTGCTGCCTTTTCCTGACCACCGCCGCAATGGAAACGATCCTGCACATCACCGTTTTCAGGTATGGACGTGGGTCCTCCGGCGTCGCGCCGCCCTCCCGCCACATGACCTCAAGCACCTCATCATCAGAGGCCGTTTCCGGCAACTTGTAAATGCGCCTGCCTGACATCGGATCAGGAACCCACTCGATATCGAAGACCACAACATTGTCGGCAATAAACTTGTACATGGTAATTCCCCGGAGTCACTCCCCATTTCCAGGGAAGTTGTTTGACAAAACCAGGTTTGTTCAGGCAGCACTGTTTGCCTGAGGTTTTTTGGCATAGAAAACCGTTGCCGGAACCTCTCCGTCAAGCGAGGTATGGCGACGAACGGTGTTATAATCGTTGAACCATTGCTTCAGTCCCTGGTAGAGTTCGTTCATGTAAACATTCGCCAGGCCAGGTACCTCACAAACAATTCGCCCTTTAACTTTTGTTGAGTTTTACAGGTAATCAATATTTTCGCGACTTGCTCACTGACTTGCTCACTGACTTCTGCCGTAACTTCCCGGGCAACTTGTATCTTTGATCGGAATGTCGCGGTAAAGAAATCGTTGTGGCGCAGTTCCGGTTCGGTGCCGCCGTGTTCGGCATCCGCCTGGCGGATACGGCTGATGCCGGTTCCGATCTTTTCGATATCCTGTTCAGGAAGTTAAGTCATTTTCGCTATAAAGAACGCTCAAAACTTTATGCCAGCACATCACTATGTTGTTCAAGATGAGATTTTTTGGCAACGGATCAACATCCCGAGGCCTCTCGAATGTGCTTATCTCCGACATCCTGTTCGGGGGAAAACCCAGGGAAATATTGCGTCACGGCTCTTCCGGAAAAATCACCAACGTCACCTCTACTCCTCTTATGAAAAAGATCGAAGATGTTCTGCGTCGGCCATTCGGCCTGGGTGAAGCACAGGTGTACGGAATCATCCGGTTGTTCAGGGACACTTTTTCGATTGTCAGTCCTGAAAGAGACCCCAGTGTCGTTACCGCCGACCCCGACGATAACCGTATCCTCGAAGCCGCCTCTGCAACCGGTGCTGACGACATTATCTCCGGCGACACCCATCTGCCCGATCTCGCTGAATGGAACGGCATTCCTGTCCTCACGCCCGACACCTTCCTTCAGAAATTCCTTTCAGCCTGACAAGCCAACCGCAACCTCCAGCACAGTTCCGGAATCAGAATGTAAACGTTAAGGCTACGGGTCTCATTCCCTGCAGCATTGTGCATACCCCAGCCATCAAGGTATGAGGGAGAAATGTTTTACAGGAGAATTTTCACGTACGGATGTACGTCGCAAAGTGTTCCTTCTTCCCAAGGATCTTCCTATCCGTAATCATCCTGAAGAATTACAAGCAGGTCTTTGAGGAGTAAAAAAAGATGATACGGATCGGTCGGGCTTGGTTCGAATCCCCAGTTGAGGTACCAGTCACGGGCAACATTATCTTTTGCATGAACCAGAATGGCCCTGATGCCTGCAAGCTCAGCCGCCTGGGCTGTTCGCAACAATGCATCTTTGAGCAGAGCCCGGCCAAGACCTGCGCACTGATACCGGCGATCAACTGCAAGTCTCGCAAGAATCATCACCGGTACCGGATGTCTGGCAAGACCTTTGCTGAGTCGACCGGTTGCCGCTTCCGGTTCAATACTTCCGACAGCAAGGCTGTAAAAGCCTGCAACGCATTCTGTTCCCTGCTCACAACAAACATAGGTCTGGGCACTGTTGGCCTTCTGATTGACCAAGGCAAAACGTTGCAGAAACTGATTCAGGGCATGATTTCCACAATCGAATACCGCAACGTCGTGGGAGGAAGAGAGTTTCTGAACCTGACTGAAACGGGATGCGTTCAATCCAGTACCCCCGGTTCGGTAAGCAATGCTTTCATCCGGTTACCGGGAGCAGACACAGGCCGGTCAAGGAGTTGCTGAAACTGCTGCCACCCGGCATCATCAAGCTCAAACCGGCGACGGTCGGCTAACGTCTGATTAGCCGCGGTTATACCGGCATCAAGCAAAAACTCGCTGACAGTTTTATGGCAAGCCCTTGCTGCCTCCTGCAACAGTTGTTTTACCGGCAGATTAGCGCGAACATCAATCCGTTCTGTTTTAAGAGGAGCGTTCATAGCCATTTTTTTCATATTCAATTGACATTTAACTCCAATATAACGTACAGACATTGTCATGACAACAAAATAATCACCGTGATTGTTCAATGATTCATAACCACTATCAGCAATGGCTTTTAAGGCTTTACCATCGTCCCGGATGATCATTTCACTACATTATGCTCCCAAGGTATGCCCACTCAATTCCCCACCCGGCGGGTGGAGAATTACCCTGCGGCTTTGCATTCCCCTGCCATCAAGGTATGAGAGAGAAATGTTTTACAGGAATAATTTGACGTACGGCTCAACGTCCCGAAGTCCCTGCCCACCCGGCCTACTTACCCGAAGAATTGCCCCAAACAACCATCCCAAACGGGTCCACGGGGAGGAGCAGAATGATTATTCCGGTGAAATGATTCTGATTGTCGGGAAATACGTTTGATATCTATTTTTATCCCGTGTGATCAATTCAAGACCCGATACTGCGGCATGGGCACCGATAAAAAAGTCCGGCAATGGAGACCTCTTTTCACCTTTAAGCTTTCGGTAGCTGAGAAAAGCTTTTCCTGCAAGAAAAAGGGCTTCCTTTGGGATCTCCAGCATCTTAAGTCCGCTTGACGAAATCGCCGCCTCCAGTTCCTCGATCTTTTTAAATCCGATGGAAATTTCGGAATAGATGATTTGATTGATGCATAAAGGGGAATGAGTGGCATATT
>JAFGMZ010000030.1 GCA_016927285.1 Chlorobiaceae bacterium | reverse complement strand
AGAATTTTTGCCATGAGAGACTCCTTTCTGTTTTGTTTGTTCAACACAGGACTCTTGTCGTTTCGATGGGGCAGTGAAACCGTTTCAGCTGGCAATCAATTGAATGTACGGTTTTTGTCTCTCGGAACCATAGCCGGCTGCGCCACGAGCAGGCATATCGAATGGGCACGGTATGCCGTCTGTGCCCGTTCGATATGAGGTCAGATTACGCAGCGGTAGGCGCAGAGGATGCTGTTATTTTGTTGTTCGATTATGGGCGTGATGCCGGTTTTCGGATTAACCAGCTCTTCGAGCAGGGCCTCGAAGGTTCCGAGATAAAAGTTACCGACGACGGGGCTGCTTGGGTGGGTTACTCTGACGACTATTTCCGGATTTTTACCGGTGGAGTAGCTGAACTCGCCGCTTCCGGCGAAGGTCCAGGCGTTTTTACTGATGGCGAAGAGAAAAAGGCTGAAGGCCGGTCCGGCAGGAAGCATCTTGAGGATTTTCTGGAAAAAACCGGGAATGCGTACTCTGAGCAGGTAGGCTGCGGTACGGCGCCCCGATTCTTCAAGGATCGATCCTGTTTTGTTATCGCCGATCTCGTTTTCAAGCGCTGTAACCAGGCTGTGGAATTTGGATTCTTCCGTCATCTCTGTCGGCAGGTTGCCGATCCAGTGACCCTGGCCGATACGTTTGAGGATCGCTTCGGCTTCGGCTTTTCCGAAATGTTCTTCAAGTGCGGCAACGGTTTGTATGATGGAATTCGGACCTATTTTCGCAGGAGCGTTCATGTCTGGTTGCTGTAGATGTTTGTTTTGTGTAAGTATTGTTCTTGATGGCTGGAAGATACGCAGGAAACGCGAGTGCTGAAAGCGATCATGGCGTGAGGGAGAAATCAATGTCTCCTGTTACCCAGTCAGGGCGTATTTTGACGGTATCAGGGTAGATGGCAAACGGTTCCGATGCTCTGAAGGGGTCGAGCCTTCCAGGCTCCCATGCCTTCGGTGTTGTGTTTTCCTTCGGTCGGGATGGAACGGATGCGCTGACGGTATAGGTCCCTGGTGGGATGGCCTTGAAGATGTAACGGAAAGTTCCTTTTCCGGCCATGACGGCGGCAGTCAGGAATGATGCGTTGTCGCTCTTTCGGCGAGCTTCGATGGTGAGGGCTTTCGCATCTGCCCGGCACATGCCGGTGAGCGTTCCGTGTTTTTCCGCCGGTGTTGCGGGTTGTCGGGTTGCCGTGCCGGCATCTGGCTCGAACCGCAGGTTGAGCGGGGGGGCTCCCGGCGAGATCTGTTTTTTATGAGCGACTGCCGATGCTTCCGATTCCGCATCGAAGCGGAGGTTGCCGTTGCTGTCGCTGACGGCTGCGATAAGGTACCCGCCTTCGGCGAGATTGTCGAGTCTGAATGTTCCGTCCTGGGCGGTTTGAACCAGATAGTCAGGCTGGTTCGGCGTACCGCCGTTCCTGAATGCGAGCACCAGAGCATCGGAGGCAGGCGTAAGGTTCCCGGTATAGACCGTACCGTCTATAGATCCTGTATCGACTTTCATACCGGCAGAGAAGGCTATGATTTCCGTTTTGTCGAGTTTGTTGCCGCGTATGTCGCGCATATGCCGGTTAAGGATCACCCGGTAGGTCGTAGCGGGGTCAAGGTGATCGTACAGGTGTATTTCCGCTTCGCGCCCTCTGACGGATACGTCATAATTATTTATCGAAGGGGCGATCAGGAGGGCTTTGAGGAACTCTCTTCCGCTGATGGGATGGCTGAAGACGATGCGGATGGTATTGCCTGAAAAGCCCGTAGCGGCATGTGATGGCTCTGAAGAGCGTATCTGCAGGGGAGAGAGATCGACCGCTCCTCCCGAAGGTGGCCTGTCGGATGCGCATCCGACGCTCATGCAGAGGAGCAGCAATGCCGGAAGGAGGATGGTGTTGCGGATATGTTTCAGCGGTTTCTCCCTGCGGTTGCTTTTTAACCTGGATTGTATCTGTCTTTAAAAATTCGTAAATTAAAAAGTAATGGAGTTCTATGAAAGTATTTGGTGAAAAATTATAGATCGATTGATATATAGATGGCCAGAAGAAATTTCAAGGTTCTTTATGTCTCTGGTGAAGTCTCCCCGTTTGTAAGGATCAGCGCGTTGGCTGATTTTATGGCATCGTTCCCCCAGGCTCTTGAAGAGGAAGGTTTTGAGGCGCGAATCATGATGCCGAAATACGGCACCATCAATGATCGGAAATTCAGGCTCCACGATGTGTTGCGGCTTTCCGACATAGAGGTGAATCTCAGGGAGAAAACTGAATTGCTGAATGTCAAGGTTACGGCCTTGCCTTCGAGCAAGATCCAGACCTATTTTCTCTATAATGAGAAGTATTTCAAGCGAAACGGCCTGTTTACCGATATACAGAGCGGCGGAGACCAGAAGAGCAATACCGAAAAGGTGATTTTTTTCAATGTCGGCGTCCTGGAAACCCTGCAACGGCTGGGCTGGAAGCCTGACATCATACACTGCCACGACTGGTATGCAGGCATGCTGCCCCTTTTGCTGAAGACGGTTTATGCGGAAAATAGTTTTTTCAGCGATATCAGGACGGTGCTGACCATTCACAATGTCTATCGCCAGGGGGTACTTCCGTTCAAGGTTTTCCAGAAACTGCTGCCCGAAGAGGTCTGCAACGGCCTGCATCGTCAGGGCGATCAGGTAAACATGCTCTATACCGGAGTCGAGAATGCGGATCTGCTGACGACGACGTCGAAGAGCTATGCTGATGCTATTGTGCATGACAGCGCCGACACCTACGGTCTCGGTCCTGTAATGGAGGATCGCAGAGAGCGCTTCCACGGGATCCTCAACGGTATCGATACCCGGCAGTGGAATCCTTCGACCGACAAGATGATCAAGAAGCGATACGGCGCTGACCGTATGGAAGGCAAGGCCGATAATAAAAAAGCGCTTCTCGAAGAGATCGGACTGCCTTTCATGGAGGGACGTCCGCTGGCAGGTATCATCGGCGGTTTCGATGCGTTTCAGGGAGCTGAACTCCTTAAGGAGAGTCTCGAACGTATGGTCGAGCTTGATATGCAACTGCTTATTTTCGGTTCGGGAGAAAAGGCTTATGAAACCTTTTTCCGTGAATTCGCCGCAGGTTATCCTGAACAGGTTGCCTTTATGCCGGATCATGCCGATACACTTCTGCATCTTGCGATTGCTGGTCTGGATATTCTTCTCATGCCGGGCCGCATCGAGTCGTGCGGTATGCTGCAGCTGTTTGCCATGAACTATGGAACGATTCCTGTAGCCTATGCTGGCGGGGGTATTGTTGAGACTATCGACGATATTGCCGATGGCGTCGGGACGGGCTTTTTGTTCCATGCATATACAGCCGATGCATTCATTGCTAAAATCATCGAAGCCATTGACTTGTACAATGACGATGAGCGATGGCAGCGGCTTGTGCTCGATGCCATGGGGCGCGATTTCGCATGGAAGAGTTCTGCGGAGGAGTATGATCAGCTTTACCGTCAACTGCTTGAATCGTAAGAGGTATGGCTGAAACCGTCAAGGTGCTGTTTCTCGACAGGGACGGCACCATCAATGAAGATACCGGTTCCTATATCACATCGAGAGCGCAGTTCCAGCTGATCGAGGGCGCAGGAGAGGCTATAGCTCTTGCCAGGGCGGCAGGATACCGGGTTGTTGTGGTGACCAATCAAGCCGGTATTGCTCGCGGTATTACCACTATCGAGCAGGTCGAGGATCTGAACCGTTACCTGAACGAGCTCCTTGAAGCCTGGCATACCCGGTATGACCGATGTTACTACTGTCCGTCGCATCCCGATCATCCCCATCCGCTTTACGACCTCGACGCTGGGTGCCGAAAGCCTGAACCCGGTATGGTCGAACGGGCCATTGCCGATTTTCTTGCAGAAGGTCAGGTTGTCGACAGAAGCAGCTCATTTTTTGTCGGCGATAAAATTGTTGATGTCGAATGCGGACTGCGTGCCGGCCTGAGGCCGGTGCTGGTACGGACAGGTCACAATGAGGAGCAGCTCTGTATCAATCGAGGCATCATACCGGAACATGTCGCAGACGACCTCTATCGGGCCGTTACCGGCCATATTCTTGCCTGAAGTTTTTTGTTGCCATGATAACGGAGAGCTGCTGAGTATCTATCTGCATGTCCCGTTCTGTCATACACGGTGCAGCTACTGCGATTTTTTTCTTGTTACCCGTCTTGATCACCTCGATTCTTTTTTTATTGCGCTTTCGGCTGAAACGCTTGCCGCAGCTCCGCTGCTGAAGGGTCGCAGGGTGAAGGCGGTGCATATCGGCGGGGGGACCCCCTCGCTTGTACCGGTACGACTGCTTGCCCGATGGCTCGATCTTCTCTCGTCGCTCTGTACGTTCGAACCGGGAATGGAAATAGCGCTCGAAGCCAATCCGGAAGATCTCGACGTGCCGAAGATGCAGGATCTTCGTGTGGCGGGTATCAGCCGGCTCAGTCTGGGTGCGCAGTCCTTTCAACAGCGGAAGCTTTCCGCGCTCGGCAGGAGACATACGGCGGAAGAGGCACGGGAGATAACCAGCAAGGCGCTGCGCGCGTTCGATACCCTCAGCGTGGACCTGATTTGCGGCGTGCCGGGGGAATCGCCAGAGGAGTGGCAGCGCGATCTGCGAGCCGCATTGTCGCTTGCTGTGCCCCATCTGTCGGTATATATGCTTTCGGCAGAACCGAAGACTCTGCTTGAACGCCGGATTGCAAGGGGTCATGTTTCGTTGCCCGGAGATGCGGTTCAGGCCGCGATGTACTCGTTTGCCATCGAGACGCTTTGCAGCAGGGGATACGAGCATTACGAGGTATCTAATTTTGCGCAGCCGGGTCATCGGTCCCGATACAATCTTGCATGCTGGATGCGTGAACCGTACCTTGGTTTCGGTCCTTCAGCACACAGCTTCATCCGAACCGGAGAGCTCGAGGTGCGTCGGGCTAATTCGGGAAGCCTGCTTCGATATCTTGCCGGACCACCGGCTGCTGCAAGTACCGAAGAGGTGCTGACCGAAGAAGAGCGGTTTGTGGAAAAAGTTTTCCTGACGCTGCGCATAAACCAGGGTCTCGATGTTGAGTTTTTGCGAAAACACGATAAATTAGGGCAATCCCTTTCAGGTCTGCTGGACCTGTTTCTGGCAAAAGAATGGATTCTGCTTGAAGATGGACGAATATACCTTACCGGATACGGTTTCCTGTTTGCCGACCATATTGCTCAAGAGCTGATTTCCGTTTAGCCATCGAATAACGAAATAATGAAGCGAACGAAAAGACACCAATGACACACCGGGCATATAACCGCCTTTTTGCAGTGCTGCTGTTTGTTGCAGTAGAACTGCTTTATTTCAGGACCATGGCCCCCACGCTTTCGTTCTGGGACTGTGGCGAATTCATCGCTACGGCGTATACGCTTGGCGTACCGCATCCTCCGGGCGCGCCGCTTTTTCTGCTTATCGGTCGCCTTTTTTCGATGATGCCTTTTTTCGACGATATCGGAGCAAGGGTGAACCTCATGAGCACGCTGGCAAGTTCGGCTACGGTTATGCTGACCTATCTGATAACCATGCGGTTCATTGTTATGTACCGAAAAAACGATCCGGACGGCTGGAGTACAGGCGAGAGGATTTCCGCATACGGCAGTGCCGTGATCGCCGCTCTTGCGCTCGCATTCTCGGACAGTTTCTGGTTCAATGCTGTTGAAACCGAAGTGTATGCGCTCTCTTCGTTTTTTACGGCCATGGTTGTCTGGCTGATGCTTCGGTGGCACGACGAGTATCCTGACCCCGGCCATGAGCGCTGGCTGATGCTTGTCATGTATATGGTGGGGCTCTCTATCGGGGTGCATCTGTTAAGCCTGCTGGCGGTTTTCGCGGCTGCTCTTGTCTACTATTTCCGGAGATACGAAGTTACCCTGAAATCGTTTTTGCTGCTTATCGGCGCTTCCTCAGCGCTGTTTTTCCTTATTTATCAGGGAATTATCAAAGGGTTGCCCATCCTGTTTCAGCTCGCTTCGTGGTGGGGTCTCCTGCTGGTTGTCGCTGCGCTTGCCTGGGGAGTATGGTATACCCAGAAGGAGCGGTTTGCGATGACCAATACCCTTCTTGTTTCGCTCTTCCTCATCGTCATCGGGTACACCTCGTACGGGATGATCTATGTGCGCGCTCAGGCAGGCCCACCGATCAACGAGAACAATCCGTCAACGCCCGAAGCATTTTTTTCCTATTTGAACCGCGAACAGTACGGAGAGATGCCCATCTGGCCACGGCGGTGGTCTCCCGAGCCGGTACACCAGTACTTCTATCAGCAGTACAGGAGCGATCTCGATTACTTTATAGGTTATCAGCTTAACCGGATGTATTTACGCTATCTCGGATGGCAGTTCATTGGCCGCGAACACGATATGGAGGGAGCAGGCGTAGACTGGTCGGTGCTCTGGGGGCTCCCCTTCATTGCCGGTTTTGCAGGTGCCGTAGCGCATTTCAGACGGGAGTGGAAAATGGGGCTGGTGGTGACTGCCCTTTTTATTCTGACCGGGGCCGCGCTTGTCGTTTACCTGAACCAGACCGAACCCCAGCCGAGGGAACGCGACTACAGCTATGCCGGCAGTTTCTTTGCGTTCGCGATCTGGATCGGTATCGGTATCGAAAGTTTCTCTGCATGGCTGAAGGATCGTTTTACCTTGACAAAAGTAAGACAGGAGGCGGTGGTTTCGGGCGTGCTGATCGCTGCGGCGCTGTTGCTTGTCAACGGGCGCATGCTGCAGGCCAACTACCATATGCACGATCGCTCGGGTAACTATGTGCCGTGGGACTGGGCATGGAACATGCTGCAGAGCTGCGAAAAGGATGCCATCCTGTTCACCAACGGCGATAACGATACCTTTCCGCTCTGGTATCTGCAGGAGGTCGAGCGGATCAGGACCGATGTCCGGGTTGTCAACCTCAGCCTTGCCAATACCGGCTGGTACTTGCTGCAGTTGAAGAACACCAGCCCGCGAGGAGCAAAACCGGTGATTTTCAGCGCCGCCGACGGCGAGCTTGCCAATATCACCTATCTTCCCCTTGATTCGGCAGATGTTGCTATTTTCGCAGGGGATGCTGGTCTTCGGCTTGCAAGCGAAGCGGCTCGCGGCGGATTTACCCTTCCGACAAAACCTGTCGACAGCCTGAAGTGGGTACTCAAACCAGGTTTTTCCTATCAGGGACAGGGTTACCTCCGTCCCCAGGATATAGCGGTCTACGAGATCGTAACCAACAATTTTCCGGATCGTCCGGTCTATTTCGCTCTCACGGTCGATCAGGAAAGTATGATCGGACTGCAGTATCATCTTCGGCTTGATGGTCTTGTCTACAAGGTAGTCCCTCTCCGGAGCGACGATCCTATGAGCTTTGTCGATCCGGTACGGTTGCATGGTTCGCTTATGGATGTTTACCGGTTCCGTAATCTCAATAATTCGGATGTCACGCTTGAAGAGACCTCCCGGAGGCTGTGTGCGAACTATATGCCGCTGTTTGTCAGGCTTGCGATCAATCTTGCCGGATCGCCTGGCGGATCGCTCAGGATCGGCCAGGGAGATGAGTCTTTGCGCAGTGTAGGGAGAGGGGAACTTGCGCTCGAAGTTCTCGATACCGCGGCACGCGTCCTGCCTCCCGAGAGATATCCCGTAAACCCCGAACTGGCTGGAACGATTGTATCTTTGTACAGCAGGCTTGGATCGAAACAGAAAGCAGGGCAGTATATTTCTTATCTTGAAAAGCTTGCGGCAGGAAGCAGCTATCAGACAGATCCCCGGCTGTTTTTCATGCTTGCCGGCGCATACCGCGACGCGGGGCGGGAACAGGATGCATCCAGGCTCATCGAATCGCTTTCCAGAGAGCTGCAGGAGCCGCGCATCAAGGAGGTATTTGAACAACAGAAGGAACAGGAATAATCAACTATCTATGAGCAGTACTATTCATCCCACAGCTCTTGTCAGCCCCGAAGCAGTTCTTGGCGAGAACGTTTCGATAGGGCCCTATACGGTTATCGAGGGCGATGTAAGTATCGGAAAGGGCACGACCGTAGGCCCGCAGGTGCATATCGCTTCGGGCACACGTATCGGCATCGATTGCAGGATTCACACCGGAGCCGTACTTGGCGGGGAGCCGCAGGATCTTAAATTCGCTGGCGAGAAGACCTCTCTTGTTATCGGCGATCGTACCGTTATCCGCGAATGCGTTACGCTCAATCGCGGTACGAAAGCGAGCGGTAAGACCGTTGTTGGTTCAGACAACCTGATCATGGCCTATGTTCATGCAGGACATGACTGCGTCATCGGCAATCATGTGGTGATCGCCAATTCCGTTCAGTTCGGCGGGCATTGCGAGGTTGGGGACTATGCTGTTATCGGAGGTCTTGCCGGCGTGCATCAGTTCGTCCGGATCGGACGGTTCAGCATGGTCGGCGGGATAGCCCGAGCATCGCTCGATGTACCGCCTTTCGTTATGGCTGGTGGGCATAGTTCTTTCCGCTACGAGGGGCTCAATGCCATAGGATTGAAAAGAAGGGGCTTTTCGTCTGAGAAAATAACTCTAATCAGGGATGTCTATCGTATCATTTTTCAGTCGGGGATGCTTCTTTCGAATGCACTCGCTGTTGTGCAGGCAGAGTATCCTGCCGAGCCGGAAATAGTTGAAATTCTCGATTTTTTCGATTCGGGCAAGTATGGCAGGAAGTTTATCAAGCCGTTCAAAAATTAATCTTTAATTACTGCGTGTATGTCCCGGTGGGCAATCGGCATCGATCTTGGCGGTACCGCCATCAAGGCTGCGTTGGTGAGCCTCCAGCGAGGGATTCTTCTGGAGCGCAGCGTACCAACTGAAACCTCTTCGGGACCCGAAGGCATTGTCGCTCAGCTTGCCGGGGTTATCGGTTCAATTGTTGCGGAAACTCCGTCAGGGTTTCATATCGATGCTTTCGACGGCATCGGGCTTGGTGCTCCTGGTGCGGTCGATATAGCAACAGGCAAGCTGAGCTATCCTCCGAATCTTCCCGGCTGGACAACATTCCCTCTTCGCGATGCGCTTGTGAGGGCACTCGAGGGTTCCTTGCCTGGTTCCGCAAGGGTTTTTATCGAAAATGACGCCAATGCCGCTGCGCTGGGTGAAGCTGTATACGGAGCGGGTCGCCATTTCAGCGATTTTCTTATGGTGACGCTCGGCACGGGAGTAGGCGGAGGCATCGTGCTTGACCGGAAGCTTTATCGTGGGCCAAATGGTACTGCTGGCGAGATCGGGTTTATGATCGTTGATTACCAGGGTTCTTCTGTGCATGCAGGGATCCGGGGTACCATCGAAGGAATGCTTGGCAAAGAGCATATCGTGGAGTATGCCCGGGCCCGCATTAAGGAAAATCCTGAATCGGGCAGGATGCTTTCGGGTCTTTGCATGCATGATTTCGGGAAGCTCTCGCCCCGTCATATCGAGCGGGCGGCCAACGAGGGTGATCCCCTTTCGCTCGCCGTGTGGGAGAGGGTAGGCTTGGTGCTCGGCGTTGGCTTTGCCAACGTAACCGCTCTTATGGATATCAGAAAATTTGTGATAGGGGGAGGAATATCGGCGGCCGGAACGCTGTTTTTCGAGCAGGCCCGGCAGGTGCTGCTGCGTTCGACGCTTCCATCCATGCATGCTGGAATCGAACTGGTTCCAGCCGAACTGGGCAACAGGGCCGGCATGCATGGTGCAGCCGCATTGTGTTTTCAATGAACCATATACCGGATGATGAGCGCTCAGCTGTTTCATTTTCTTTTTCCGGAGGTCTGTATAGTTTGCGGAAAATTACTGATGCCAGGAGAGCAAGGCTGCTGCAGTGGCTGCAAGGAGGATTTTGAAGCTTTTCCCGACAGCCGAGCAGCCAGTCATGCGCTCATGCATTCCATCCAGTTGCATTTCAGCAAAGGATACGGTCTGTTCAGTCAGGTCGCTTGCCGGTATCGTTACTATCGGCACCGTCCGTTGCAGAAAGTTCTCCATGCTATGAAATACGAGGGAATGTACACGCTTGGCCTTGCGTTCGGCAGGGAACTTGGAACGTGGATCCGAGACGTCATTCCGCCTGAGAGTATCGATTGTCTTGTTCCGGTTCCCCTGCACCGCCTTAAGCTTGTCGAACGTTCGTTCAACCAGGCAGAAAAAATTGCCGAAGGAATCGCCGAAATATATATGAAGCCTGTGCGCGGCGATTTGCTCGAGCGGTGCCGCTATACACTTACACAGACCGGTCTGCCTGTCGCCGCGAGGAGAAAGAATCTTGATGACGCATTCAGGACATCAGCGGAGTCGATACCGGAACGCATTCTTCTGGTCGACGATGTCGTCACGACAGGCGCGACCGTCGTTGCCGCAGCAGAAACCCTGAAACGGGCAGGAGCCATAAGCATTACGGCGGCAGCTATTGCACTCACAGCAAAAGAATAAACCTGATATGGAGCTTTTTTACGCATTGCCCGCACATATCGACCGTTCAGGAAAGAGAATCCTTCTTGATGGTGACGAATTTCATCATCTCGTACGTGTACTGCGGAAAAAAACAGGCGATCGTATTCAGGTTACCGATGGTTGCGGACTGCATCTCGAGGTGCTTGTTACCGCAGTCGGCAAACATGAACTGGAAGGAGATATTGTAGCGGAAAGGATGATGGCGCGTCCCCATACAAGGGTAACCGTAGCACTTTCACTTTTGAAAGCCCCGCAACGGTTCGATTTTTTTCTTGAAAAAGCGACGGAGCTGGGTATTTCCCGAATCATTCCAATGATCACCGCACGCACGGTTGCGCAGCCGACAGGCGAGAGGGTTGTAAAAAAGCTCGTTCGCTGGAGGAATATCATGCTTTCGGCTGCAAGGCAGTCTCGCAGATATTATCTTCCCGAGATAGGTGAACCAATTTCTTTCGGAACCGTTGCAGCTCTTGAAGGGTTTGACTGCCGGCTCATTCCCTATGAATTATCCGCAGAGCCGCCCTCCTCTTTTGCCTGTACAGGGGGAAAGACCCTTTTTCTTGTCGGAGGCGAGGGTGGGTTTACAGCCGAAGAGGTCATTCAGGCAAAAGCTGCCGGGTTTTCGGAGATTTCGTTCGGCCGATCGATACTCCGAGCGGAAACCGCAGCGATCTTTGCTGTCTCGCTGGTAAGGGCAAGGCTTCTGGAGCAGGCTGAAGAAGAGGACTGGCTTTAGTGGGGTGGGCCTGATCCCGTTACCGAAACATCAACAACAGAATCGCATATGAATACGCTTACAGCGAGCCGGATGGTTCTTATTATGATCGTGCTTGCGATCTCGGCGCTGTTTTTCGCCATGATCCGCTATTTTTTCATGGCGATTTTTCTTGCGGCTATCTTTTCGGCGCTTTCCATGCCGATTTACAGTCGGATCGATCGTCTGTTCAGGGGGTATGGAAACCTGAGTTCGGCCTTTACCATGATTCTGCTCTTCATCATGGTGTTTCTTCCTTTTATGGCACTCGCCAGCGTCGTCGCCGTTCAGGCATACAGCATCAGCAGTACAGCCGTTCCATGGATCCAGGCGCAACTCCGGGAGCCGACAGCCTATAGTGCCATGCTGAATTCCTGGCCTTACTATCAGGAAATAGAGCCTTATCGCGAGGATATTCTCAAAAAAGCTGCGGAGCTTGCCGGGCAAGCCGGAGGTTTTCTGTTCAACAGCATATCGGCTTTGACGGTCTCTGCGGTAAACGACCTTTTTCTTTTGTTTGTGTTTCTTTACACCATGTTCTTTTTTCTCAAGGACGGAAAACCCTTGCTTGATAAGGTCATGTACTACATTCCTCTGGCAGAATCCGACCAGAATCGCCTGCTCGAACGGTTTCTGTCCGTGACGAGAGCGACCCTGAAAGGCACCATGGTAGTGGGGCTTATTCAGGGCTCGTTTGCCGGTTTAGCCCTGCATCTTGCAGGTATTCCAAGTGCGCTTTTCTGGGGCACCATCATGTCGGTGCTTTCGGTTGTTCCGGTTCTGGGTCCGCCTCTTGTCTGGTTTCCTGCTTCGGTTTACCTTGCTATTTCAGGTCATTACACCGAAGCCGCCGCGGTTTTCCTGTTTTGCAGTCTCGTCGTCAGCCAGCTCGATAATATTCTGCGCCCCATTCTCATCGGTCGCGATACGAGGATGCATGAACTGCTCATCTTTTTCGGTACGCTTGGCGGATTGGGGCTCTTCGGGTTGTTTGGTTTTATTATCGGACCAATCATCGCTGCACTTTTCATTACCGTCTGGGAACTGTATGGTGAGGCGTTCAGCGTTTACCTGCGCGAAATCAAGGAGGAGAAACAGCTTGAGCCGTAACAGGCTTTTATCTGCTATCAATGGAAAAAGCGGCATTGCTGCCGCTTTTTTGATATCCCGATTAAGGCAGAAGATCTCAGTTCGAGCGAACCGTCTCTTCGGCTGAGAAGAAGAATGAGGCTTCTATGGAGGCGTTTTCCGCAGAGTCGGAGCCATGGACAATATTTTCACCTTTGCTGTCGGCATAGAGCTGGCGGATGGTACCTTCGTCTGCCTGTGCAGGATCGGTAGCGCCGATCAGTGTGCGGAAATCTGCCACGGCATTTTCTTTTTCAAGAATCATTGGAACGCAGGGGCCCGAAGACATAAAGTCTACAAGTTCTCCGTAAAACGGACGCTCGCGGTGAACAGCGTAGAATTCACCTGCGGTTTCCTGGGTAAGTCTGGTTTTTTTTATGGCGACCACTCGGAAGCCGGCGCGTTCGATTTTATCGATAACTGCCCCGATAAGCTGTTTGCGCACACAATCAGGTTTGAGAATGGTAAGCGTTCTTTCCATGGTAATGTAGTGGATTAACGGTGATGAACGAAAAAATAACGAGCGAAGATACACAAACCCTGAGTATAATCGAAATATTGTGGCATGGAAACTTAGAATGGCGACGCGGGGTTCATCACTGGGCAGTGTTTACACGTTTATTTTAAAACGAATACCCCGATTTTAAGGAGGGTTTTACAGAATGGCAAGATTATTGCCGATAGTACCGGTGTTCATCGCGGTTTTTTTTATTTCGGGTTGTTCCAAACAGGATGCAACCAGCGGCAATTTTCCGGAGCTTTACCGGAAAGCCTCTTTTTTTGCCGAAAAAGGGGAGTACGAGCAGGCGTTGATGCTTTACAATACAGCCTTGACTGCAGATACATCAGGGGGGCTTTCTGCCCGGTCGGTGCAGGCTCTCTACAGCAAGCGGCATCTGGAAGGAGTGATCGGCAGATATGGCGAGGCGATACGTACAACCCGGTTTCTCGAGCAGCATGCGCGGATTCTTCTTCCGGATTCTCTGTATGTCCGTATGCTTGTCGATAAGGCTATGTGGCTTTCCGAGCTGGGAGATTTACGCGGAGCGGCCAAAGCTCTTGCAGCCATACCCAATCCCGGAGAAGAACAACGTATCGATCTTGCCAAAACGGCTTTCAGGCTTGGCGATCTTTCTCAGGCCGAAGCCATATACGGAGCATCGGTTTTACAGGATTTCGATCCGGTCGCGAAAATGAGAGGACTTTCAGGATTGCTCGCATGCACCCTGTCCCGTAGTCCTTCCGGAAGCCGAGAGGCCGACGATCTTGCAATACAGATTGCGTCGATCTCCGGGAAGGTTCTTTCTCTCGACGGTGATTTCGCAAGAAGGATTCAGGTGCTCAGGGAAGCTGCGGGAAGCCTGCAGATGCTTGAGAAACATCGCCGGAACGCAAGCTATCTGCTCTTCAGGGCGCTTGTTCTCGCCGAGCAGTCGAAAAATTCATTTCTTTTGCAATTGCTCCGTTACGAGTCCAATGCTGTGATTGTCAGGAAACCATCGTCATACAGGGAAACTGCCGATTTTTTCGGTATCAAGAATCTGCAATTTGCCCAGGCTGCGGCTCTGCTGCAGCTTGGCACGGATGAGAACGATTTGACGCCAGCCGAAAGAATCGACGTGTTGCGCAGGGGGCTTCAGCTCTATCAGGATTACCAGCCCCGATATCCCGGAACCGGTATGATGCGGCTTGAACGTCGCGCCGAGAGGATGTTGTCGGGTATGCTTATAAGGCAGGCAAGGGTTTTCGAGTTGTACGATGCCTTGCAGCAGTCCGAGATGCGCGAGATGCAACGAAACCTCCTGTATCGACCGGGTTATCTGAAACTCGGGAACGGACATGAATCGCTCGAAAGCGAGGTTAATGGATTGCAGCGCGATATAGCTGGTCTTCTGCAGCGTAAAGCCGATATGCTCATCAGGGGAAGGGGTTATGAACTTAACAATGCCGCCGAATCTGCGCTGCAGGCAAAGCGTGGCAGGCTATATGCATTGCTTGACGAGGTCAGGAATATAGATCCCGCTGCAGCATCGGTTCTGAGGATGACTCCCGTTACGCTTCAGACGCTACAGCGATTGCTGAAAAGAGATCAGCTCGTGATAAAGCCGGTTCTCGCCGATTCCTTTTACGCGGTGATGACCATCAGTTCAAGGGAGCTGGGTATTGCCGGTACCCCAATGGCGCTCGATTCGCTCTATAATCCCGATTCCGGTCTTCACCGTTTGCACAGACGCATTGCCTCTATTTCCGAATCCGGCATCGGAACGCTGCGGAAGAACGGTGATCTCCTCTGGTTTTCAGGTGCGGCAGTCGAACCCGTCAGATCGGTTATGGGAAGGTATGAGCATCTTATTGTTGCAGCAGAACCAGCATTGCCGTTTCAGTTTTTCGGTGTTTCGACTCCTTCGATAGATGAAAAAAAGATTTCCATGACCTCTTCTTTTCGTGAAATAGCGCACGCGGGAATGCTCGGCGTGCAGAAAAAATCCGACGCTCCGGTACGGTATTTTTCTGCGGAAAAGGTTGCGGACGCTCGAATGTATCTGCTGTTTAATCCCGGCCATGTCGTCTACCTGCTCTGGAAGCCATTTTCCGAAGCAGAGCTGAGTGCTGTAAGGAAAGAACTCTCTTCGACGGCACAGCAAACATCGTTATCAGCTGAAGGAGGTTATGGTATGTCTGATTACGGATTGACCGGCAGCAGCGCGGTGTTGCGTTTCGTTTCCGCGTATGGAACGGACTGATGTGTTATTTCCTGTATTACCGTAACTACTTGTTGCAAAGCGTTTGTTTTTTATCGGGAAATGCGGTGTTAGAGGCTGATTTAGCAATCCTGACATATGGGATCATAGAGGGTTTTTTGTAGATTAACTACTGATAATTACAATCGTTTTCAGTTCAATGCAGGGATAAAGCAAATGGAAGAGAGCGGCTCTGGCCTTTTTTCATTGGAGCAGCTGGCTTCAGCGCTCAAACATGCCCGTGAACAGCGAAATCTCTCTCTTGACGAGGTCAGCAGGCATGTAGGCATCAATCGGGCATATATAGAAAAAATCGAATCCGGTGATTTCACCTTTCTGCCCGGGGTCTACGTATTGGCATATATCAAGGAGTATGCCGGTTTGCTTGATATCGGGAATGAAGAGACGTTCCGGCAGATTCGGGAGTTGCTGATCGGCCCGAACGTTCAGATATTTGCTGTGCCCGGTACCAGCTTTCCCTCCGAAAAACCCGTGATGAAGTTGCATACCGAGTCATGGTCATCCATAAAGGATTTTTTTATATCGCGCAAGTTTTTTGCAGTCTTAACGACAATCATTCTGTTCCTTGCTCTTTTCGCGGCTCTCCGTGTCTTCAGACAGGTTCCTTCCGAAACTCCCGAGGGCGGATTGGGAGGTAATGCCCTGATTGGCGCCGATACAGCAGCGGTAGCCGAAAAGGTATTCGATACGGGATTCATGCCGGTTTTCGAGCCTCTTGCTGATACGCTGTCGTCGTCAGATTCCGTTGCTGCCGTTTCAGACACGCGCCGGCTTACCGAACTTGTGGCAGCGGAGGTTTTCCGTTCAGGCGATACCGCAAAGATCGTCAAGCAAGAAAGACCAAAGAAAGAGAGGCTGCTTGAAATAAGGATTATCGAGGATGAGACCTGGATCAAGGTTATTGCCGATGACAGCGCGCGGGTTTATGCCGGAGGCCAGTTCAAAAAAGGCGATGTTCTGCGATATGCCGCTGAGAAAAGTTTCTGGGTCAATATTGGACGGCCCTCTTATGT
>JAFGMZ010000162.1 GCA_016927285.1 Chlorobiaceae bacterium | reverse complement strand
TTCAGGGCCATACGTTACAATCCCGAAACTGCGGGCGATATGTCAGGGCTGATCTGCCCGCCCTATGACGTCATTCCGCCTTCGATGCAGGAGGCGCTGTACGGAAGTTCGCCGTATAACGCAATCCGACTGGAGCTGCCGATGGAGGCGGACCCTTACGCGGCAGCAGCGGAACGGCTTGAGGAGTGGATGTGGACGGATGTGCTCGTGCGCGAAGATGCGCCGGCGCTCTATCCTTACAGCCAGACCTTTACCGATCATGACGGTAAAGCGCATACGCGCAGCGGCTTTTTTGCGGCCATGCGTCTGCATGAGTTCGGCGAGCGCAAGGTGCTGCCGCATGAGCGTACGCTTTCAGGGCCGAAGGCGGACCGGCTGAACCTGTTCAGGAAAACCCGCATGAACCTCAGTTCTATTTTCGGTCTCTATGCCGATCCCGAAGGTTTCGCCGATGGGCTTCTTTCTGGCTTTGCCGAAGCGAACGAGCCTGTTGTGGATGCGGATTTTCAGGGAATCAGGAACCGGTTATGGCGTCTTGACGATCCGGAACTTGTTGCTGCCGTGCAGCAGGCGCTGGCCGAAAAAACGGTATATATCGCAGACGGGCATCACCGTTACGAGACTGGTTTGAACTACCGGAAGGAGCGGGCCGAAGCGAATCCGCAGCACACAGGGAACGAACCGTACAATTTTATTCTTGTTTATCTGAACAATATTTATGATAAAGGCCTGGTGGTTTTTCCGATCCATCGCCTTGTACACGGTATAGAGGGGTTCGACCCTCGGCAGCTCAGATCGAGGCTCGAAGAGTATTTTGCGGTAAAGGAGCTCGATGGTCGGGCCGCGTTGAAGGCCTATCTCGACGCATCGGCTTCCAGTTATGCTTACGGGGTGGTGAGCGCTGCGGGCGTATTGGGGATTACGCTGAAGAGCGAGCCGGGAGAACTGCTCGATAGCGGGATGGCTCCGGCCCTGCAGCAATTGGGGCTTGTTGTGCTGCATGACGTCGTGCTGACCCGTTTGCTCGGCATCAGTCGGGAAGCTATGGCGATGCAGACGAATCTTGTGTACGTTAAGGAGGATACTGCGGTTTTCGATGCGGTTGATTCCGGCAAGGCGCAGATCGGTTTTGTGGTGAAACCGGCGACGGTCGAGCAGGTGCTTGCCGTTTCGGAGTCCGGTGGGGTGATGCCGCAGAAATCGACGTTTTTTTATCCGAAAATCATGACCGGACTGGTGTTCAGTCCGCTCGAGTGAGACCGAAATGACCGAAGAGTTTTTATCCCGTTCTCCCGAAGAGACCCGCGAATATGCGAGGCGGTTCGCCGCCACGCTCCAGTCTGGCGACCGGGTCTGCCTGAAGGGCCAGCTCGGCGCAGGGAAAACCGAGTTCATGAAAGGAATCGCAGAGTGTTTCAACTGTTCCGGGGAGATTTCAAGCCCTACCTTTTCTCTTTTCAATATCTATCACGGTTCGCGACGCGGAGAGCCGGTCGAGCTGCATCATTTCGATCTTTACCGGATCGAACGGGTCGGGGAGCTCGATGCGATCGGGTTTGAAGAGTACCTGTTCGGGCCGCATATTGCGGTTGTGGAGTGGGGCGACCGGTTTGCGGAGTACCGGTCGTCGTATACCGTTACGGTTTTTCTCGATCACGCCGGCGATACAGCCCGAAGAATCGTTATAACCCGATAGTATAGAAAATGAACATATTGGCTATTGAGTGCACCCACGCATCTCTCAGCGCTGCTGTGAGCCGTGACGGTAACGTAAGCGTCGTATTCGGCAGCGAGTGGAATCGTGCTGCGGAAACCATTCTGCCGCTTGTCCAGCAGGCTCTCGAGCGAAGCGGAACATCGAAAGAGCAGCTCGATGCCGTTGCGGTCTCTTCGGGACCGGGTTCGTTTACCGCACTGAGGATCGGGATGTCGGCAGCCAAAGGGGTGGCATACGGGTTGGATATTCCCCTTCTTCCCATACCGACACTTTCGGCTATGGCGGAGGCGGCTTTTCCGTTTACATCCGCAGCGGTGATAGTGCCGGTGATTCCATCGCGAAAAGGGGAGTATTACTTTACCTGTTATCGGCGCGAGGTTCTCGAAGAGGGTGTTTCAGAGGATGAAAGCGCAAGAGGGACGATAGGGGATGTCGTTGCCGCAGCTCGAGGTTTGGGTTCGGATGTCGTTCTTGTCGCCCGTCGGACCGTGGAGCTTGAATCTCTTTCAGAAGCGGAATCGGTATGTATTCTCGATGCGGATTTTTTTTCTGCGGCATCGATACTGCCTGAGGCTTTGCGCCTTGCGGCAGAGGGCGGCGGGGTTGCCCCTTCGGAGGCGGAACCCGATTACCGGCAAAAGTTTGAGCCGGGGCAGGCATAAGAGTGAATCATTTTTATTTTATAGAAGAAAAAAAGGAAAAACAGCCGTGGGCTGTTTGTATTTAACCGATGAAACAATCTGGAGGTTTATGAGCGTTTCCGAACAAGATGAAAAACTCACCGGCGTGCAGCCGGAAGAGGTGTCGCTGGGCGAATTGCTGGCTAAAAGAGCGGCAGAGCTTGTGCTGGAGAAAAAGTGCGAACAGGTCAAGATTCTCGATCTGCGCGGGCTGACGTCCGTTACGGATTTCTTTGTGATCGCTACTGCTGATTCCGAGCGGAAAGCGAAGGCGGCGGCGGAACATCTCAACGAGGAACTGAAGGCTGACAACGAACGTCCTCTGCATATTGAGGGGATGGACACCATGCACTGGATATTGCTGGACTATGTGAATGTTGTCGTTCACATTTTCATGCCCGATGAACGGCGTTTTTACGACCTTGAGTCGCTCTGGTCGGATGCTCCGGTTACTATGGTGAACTGATAAGCGCAGGGCATGTCCGTTTTTCGGCCATGTATGCCGGTTTTAGGAAGTTGGCGGGATTTTATACATTACGCCCTTAAGCGGATTACTATTAATTATTACACGGAATAAACCTATGCAGCGCGAACGGATATTGCCGATCAGTATTGAAGAGGAGATGCGGGATTCTTATCTCGATTATTCCATGTCGGTTATCGTCAGCCGCGCGCTTCCGGATGTTCGCGACGGTCTGAAGCCGGTGCACCGGAGAGTGCTTTTCGGTATGCATGAGCTTGGTCTTCAGGCAGGAAAGCCGCACAAGAAATCGGCTCGTATCGTCGGTGAAGTGCTCGGTAAGTTCCATCCCCATGGCGATAGCGCCGTTTATGACAGTCTCGTGCGTCTGGTGCAGGATTTTTCTCTGCGCTATCCCCTGATCGACGGTCAGGGCAACTTCGGTTCCATTGACGGCGACTCCCCTGCCGCCATGCGTTATACGGAGGTACGCATGAAACCGATTGCCGGCGAAATGCTTAAGGATCTTGACAAGGAGACGGTTGATTTTTCTCTGAATTTCGACGATTCGCTCGAAGAGCCTACGGTGCTTCCTTCAGCGATACCTAATCTTCTCGTGAATGGCTCATCCGGCATTGCCGTAGGTATGGCGACCAACATTCCTCCGCAGAACCTGCGCGAGGTTGTTGACGGTATCATCGCGGTCATAGAGAATCCCGAGATCGAGATTGCCGATATCATGAAGCATGTTATCGCTCCCGACTTTCCCACCGGAGGGATTATTTACGGTTACGAAGGTGTTCGCCAGGCTTATCTGACAGGACGCGGCAAGGTGGTGATTCGTGCGAGAGCCCTTGTCGAGGTGACCCAGAAAAACGGCCGCGAGTCCATTATTGTTACCGAACTTCCCTATCAGGTCAACAAGGTACGGTTGATCGAGAAGATCGTCGAGCTTGTTCACGACAAGAAACTTGAGGGTATCGCCGATATTCGTGACGAGTCGGACCGTGACGGCATGCGGCTTGTGATTGAGCTCAAGCGCGATGCCGTAGCCAAGGTGGTGCTGAACAACCTGTACAAGCACACCCCTATGCAGGATACCTTCGGGGTGATTATGCTTGCCCTTGTGGACGGTGTGCCGAGGGTGCTCAATCTCAAAGAGATGATGCACTACTATGTCAAGCACCGGAACGAAATCGTGCTGCGTCGAACGAAATATGATCTGACGGCGGCCGAAAAACGGGCCCATATTCTCGAGGGACTGAAAATCTGCCTCGACAACCTCGATGAGGTGATTACCACCATCAGGGAGTCGCCGGATACCTCTACAGCTCAGGAGCGACTTATCGAGCGCTTCGGGCTTTCAGAGATACAGTCCAAGGCTATTCTTGAAATGCGGCTGCAGCGTCTGACCGGCATGGAGCGGAAGAAAATCGATACCGAATATCATGAAACCCTCGCTCATATCGAAGAGCTGCTTTCTATTCTTGCGAGTCCGGAGAAGCAGCTGCAGATCATCCGCGAAGATTTGCTGAGGGTGAAAGATGTCTATGGCGACGAGCGCCGGACGGAGATCGTTCCGCAGGAGGGCGATTTTTCCATTGAAGATATGATCGCTCAGGAAGATGTGGTGATTACCATCACGCACGACGGGTTCATCAAGCGCTTTCCGGTTTCCGGATACCGCCGCCAGGCAAGGGGGGGGAAGGGCGTTACCGGAGCGCAGGCCAAGCACGATGATTTTGTCGAGCACATGTTCATCGCTTCGACGCACAATTACATTCTCTTCTTTACCAATACCGGCCGGTGCTACTGGCTCAAGGTTTATGAAATTCCTGAGGCAGGCAGGGCTGCGCGCGGGCGCTCTCTGGCCAATATCATGGAGCTGAGGCCCACCGAAAAAATCAAGGCGTACATCAATATTCGCAATTTCGACGATCCTGGCTTTATCGTTATGGCTACGACCAGGGGCATTGTAAAGAAAACCCCGCTTGACGATTTCTCTAATCCCCGCCGTACAGGCATTGCCGCCATCACCATCGAAGAGGACGATGAATTGCTCGACGCCCGTCTGACCGACGGCGATCATCAGATCATTCTTGCCAAAAGCTCGGCTTACGCAGTGCGCTTCCCTGAAAACGAGATCCGTTCAATGGGCAGAACCGCGATGGGCGTCAAGGGCATCACTCTCGACAAGGATGAGAAATGTATTTCCATGGTCACCACCAAGCGCACCGATACGGCGCTGCTTGCCGTTACCGATAACGGGTTTGGCAAGCGCAGTCGGGTCGAGGATTACCGTCTCACCAAGCGAGGCGCTCGAGGTGTGATCACTCTCAAAGCGCATGAAAAAATCGGAGCGCTGGTTGGACTTATCGATGTCAATGACGACGACGATCTTATCATTATCACCGCTCACGGCATTGTGAACCGCCAGCATGTATCGGATGTCAGGATGACCGGCAGAAACACTTCCGGCGTCAGGTTGATCCGTCTTATGGCCGGCGACAAGATTTCCGCACTGGCGCGGGTACCAAAGAGCGATGAGGATTTGGGCGATGCGGATCCGATTATCGAAGATGCAGACGGGCAGATCGATCTTTTTTAAAACAGCGGAGAGATCCGGAAGAGAGAGCCGAACAGGGAGATTAATAACCAAATAACGACCGACTTAGACAGACTATTTATGGCGCGACCGAAAAATGTGAAGCATATTTTTGTAACCGGAGGGGTTATATCTTCGCTTGGAAAAGGCATACTGTCAGCCTCGCTCGGCCTTCTCCTGAAATCGAGAGGGCTCCGTGTGGCAATTCAGAAATACGACCCCTACATCAATGTCGATCCCGGTACCATGTCGCCCTACCAGCATGGAGAAGTTTACGTGACTGATGACGGAGCGGAGACCGACCTGGATCTCGGGCATTACGAGCGATTCCTCGACGAATCGACATCACAGTCTTCGAATCTCACCATGGGGCGCGTTTATAAGTCGGTCATCGACAAAGAACGTCGTGGCGAGTACCTTGGCGGCACAGTGCAGGTGGTGCCTCATGTGATCGATGAAATCAAGGATCGAATGGCAGAGCTTGCCAAGAACGGCAGTCTCGATGTGCTTATAACCGAAATCGGCGGAACGATCGGCGATATCGAGTCGCTTCCGTTTCTGGAAGCCATGCGGCAGATGAAGCTTGAGATGGGCGATCGCAACCTGCTCAACATCCACCTTACCTTCGTTCCGTATATCAAGGCTGCCAGCGAACTGAAGACCAAGCCGACGCAGCACAGCGTGAAGATGCTTCTTGAAACCGGCATTCAACCCGATATTCTTGTATGCCGAAGCGAAAAACCGCTGTCGCGCGAGATCAAGAACAAGGTCGGCCACTTCTGCAACGTTAACGATCTGGACGTCATCGGGCTTAACGACTGCGATACCATCTACGAGGTGCCGCTTATGCTGCTGCAGGAAAAACTCGATCTCAGGGTGATGAAGAAGCTTGGGCTGAAAAAATTCAGGGAGCCGGATCTCAGCTACTGGCGGGAATTCTGTAACAAGGTCAAACATCCTCAGGATGGAGAAGTCACCATCGGTATCTGCGGCAAGTATACCGAGTATCCTGATGCCTATAAATCCATTATCGAGTCATTCGTGCATGCCGGAGCGAGCAACAACGTCCGGGTGAACATCCGGCTGCTCAGGGCCGAGGATGCCGAAGGAAAATCGTTCGACTTAGCCAAAGAACTTGAAGGCATCAACGGTATTCTCGTGGCGCCCGGTTTTGGCGATCGAGGCATAGAGGGCAAAATCCACTACATTCGCTTTGCCAGAGAGCACAACATTCCCTTTTTTGGCATCTGTCTCGGGATGCAGTGCGCTACCATCGAGTTTGCCCGGAACGTCTGCGGCATGTCCGAGGCAAACTCGACCGAGTTCAACAAGCGGACCAGGTTTCCGGTTATCGATCTCATGGAGCACCAGAAAAAGGTCAAGGAGAAGGGCGGGACGATGCGCCTCGGCAGCTATCCCTGCATTCTCAAGGAGGGCTCGCGCGCGCACGACGTCTATCAGAAGTTTCTTATCAACGAACGGCATCGCCACCGCTTCGAGTTCAACAACACGTTTCGCAAGGCGTTTGATGAGGCCGGCATGCATTTCTCGGGTACCTCTCCTAACGGAGAGCTGGTTGAGATTATTGAGCTCAAAGACCACAGATGGTTCATGGGGGTGCAGTTCCACCCTGAACTGAAATCAAGGGTTCAGCGGGTGCATCCGCTCTTTCATGGCTTTGTGGCTGCAGCAAAGGAGCACGGCCAGGGAAAGCGGCAGATGGAGCTGCCGGTTGACAGCCCTTCAGACAGGTCGGTCGATATACCCTCGTTTGTTCCCGCCGGTGAAGGCGCATAAAGAGGTAAGGAGAAGGGAAAGAAAGGTGAAGAAAGGGGAAAAAGAAGAAAAAGAATTTG
>JAFGMZ010000029.1 GCA_016927285.1 Chlorobiaceae bacterium | reverse complement strand
GCGGCTGCGGTCGCAGCTCTTTATGCGCTCTCAAAGCACGAGCAGCCGGTTCTGCTTCTGCTTCCTGCCGATCATGTTATTCGTGATGGCGAAGCTTTCGCTCGAACGGTTGCCGCCGGTTATGCCGAGGCCATATCGGGGTCGCTGGTGACCTTCGGTATCGTTCCTGCCGGCCCTGAGACCGGCTATGGCTATATCAGGGCTCAGCAGCAGGGTTCGTCTGATTCGCCGTGTTATCCTGTACTTGAATTCGTAGAGAAGCCCGATCGCGCTACGGCGGAGCGGTATGTCGAGTCTGGCGATTATTTCTGGAACAGCGGAATGTTTCTTTTTCGCGCGGATGTTTTTCTTCGTGAACTCGAGCTGCTCAATCCCGAGATGCTTGCCTTCTCCCGGCAGGCTTACGAGGAGGCTGTTGCCGATCTGGATTTTCTTCGGCTCGATAACGCCGCGTTTACCGCTTGCCCTGCAGATTCGATCGATTATGCGGTTATGGAAAAAACATCTCATGCGGTAGTCGCACCGCTCGATGCAGGCTGGAACGATGTGGGAGCATGGTCGGCGCTCTGGGAGCTGAACGAACATGACGAAGCATCGAACGTGCTGAAAGGCGATGTGTTGGTGCAGGATGTTCGAAACAGTTATATTCATGCCACCAGCCGTCTTGTGGCCGTTGTGGGTGTCGATGACCAGATCATCGTTGAAACGCCGGACGCCGTGCTGATCTCGTCCCGTGATAAGGTTCAGGATGTAAAGGCTATTGTGCGCAGGCTGCAGCAGTCGAAAAGGGTTGAAGCCGAAAATCATCGTCTGGTCTTTCGTCCATGGGGATCATACGAAACCGTCGATCTTGCGGACCGGTTTCTGGTAAAACGAATTATCGTCAAGCCTGGCGCGGCGCTTTCTCTGCAGAAGCATTTTCATCGTGCCGAGCACTGGATCGTCGTTAAAGGTACGGCCCAGATCACCATCGCAGACCGACAGATTACACTTGGTGAAGACCAGTCCACCTATATACCGCTTGGTTCTTTCCATCGTCTTGAAAATCCCGGCAGAATTCCGCTTGAACTGATCGAGGTACAGACCGGCAGCTATCTCGGCGAAGATGATATCGTTCGTGTCGACGATCGTTATGGCAGGATCGCTGATGCCGGCAATACAGGAGAGTGCCGGACGCCTTCAGATTGACCGGCAGGAAATTCCTAATGCGGCTCTGTTGCTTTGATAGCTTTGTGAAAAATATTACATTGCAGACAGTATCCGGAAATAACGAGATAATTTAAACCACTTGTACCATGGCCGAAGAAATCAAAACGCCCGCAAAGGGTCAGCAGAGCCCCGGCGGCGATGCGGTAAAGGGTGATTTTTCAACCATTCTTGTCGGGGTCGGCACGTTGCTTGACAGTACTCTGACTCCTTTGAGCAAGATGGTTGCACAGGCCCTCGATTCTCTGACGGTTGTTGCCAAGCAGATTCTCGAAGGAGTCAGTTCCTCTCTGGGTGACAAGAAATGAAGAAGTAACATTCCCTGATTGTTATTTTCTTTTTGCCGTCGCATAGACTTACAGGCAGGCTGTTCCGGGATGGGAAAGTCTGCCTGTTCTGTTATGGTCCGTTTTCTCGTATAGAAACTTTTTTTTGTAGTTGATATTTTGTTTTCCGCCTGAATAAAAATTTGTTATGTCTCATACATTTCCGGAATATTCCACCGGCATTCCATACAGTGCAGTCGAAAAAGAGGTGCTGTCCTATTGGAACGAGCGCCGCATTTTTCGTAAAACTCTTGAAGAGCGCTCATCAGCAGATGTTTTTTCCTTCTATGAAGGTCCGCCGACGGTCAACGGCAAGCCCGGAGTGCATCATGTGTTCAGCCGAACCATCAAGGATGTCGTCTGTCGTTACAAAACCATGCAGGGATTTCAGGTGCCTCGCAAGGCCGGCTGGGACACGCATGGCCTTCCAGTCGAGATTTCCGTAGAAAAGAAGCTTGGTCTGAAGAACAAATCGCAGGTTGTGGAATACGGCGAAGGTGACTTTAATAAAGAGGCGCGCTCGTTGGTCTACCACCATATCGAAGATAACCGGGAAGGTTGGGGAAAGCTCACTGAGCAGATGGGTTACTGGGTGGATATGGACGATCCCTATATCACCTGCGATAATAAGTATATAGAATCCGTCTGGTGGGCATTGAAGACCATTTTCGATAAAGGGCTGATTTACAAGGATTACAAAATTGTTCCGCAGGATCCGAAATCGGAGACCGTACTCAGTTCACACGAGCTTGCGCTCGGTTATAAGGAGGTCAGCGATCCGAGCGTTTATGTGAGATTTCGCGTCTTGGGATCGGAAGAGAGTCTGCTGGTATGGACAACGACGCCGTGGACGCTGATATCAAACGTCGCGTTAGCTGTCGGCGACGATATCGATTACGTAAAAGCCCGCAACAGAGCTACCGGTGAAGTGCTCATCCTGGCCCAGTCCCGTCTTATGGTACTTCAGGAAAAGGACGAGGATGGAGCTTCGCTCTGGGAAATTACGACATCCATGAAGGGCAGGGAGCTTGAAGGCATCGAGTACGAACCGCTTTTTCATTATATGCAACCGCAGAAACGATGCTGGTACGTTACGACAGCTTCGTTCGTTTCGACTGGCGACGGTACCGGGATCGTGCACATCGCGCCCGCTTTTGGCGCAGACGACTATGAACTGTCCCGGCAGTACGATCTGCCCATGCTGCAGCCTGTCGCCCGCAATGGCTGTTTCACTGCGGAGGTTCCCGACTATGAGGGGATGTTTTTCAAGGATACAGATCCGCTCATTATCCGGCAGCTCAGGGATGACGGACGGCTTTACCGCAGGGAGACCATTACTCACACCTATCCGTTTTCCTGGCGTTACGATGTGCCGGTCATCTACTATGCACGCGAATCCTGGTATATCAGGACAACGGCAATCGCTGACAGAATGGTTGAACTCAACCGGACCATCAACTGGTGCCCTCCGGAGATCGGTGCCGGACGGTTCGGAAACTGGCTTGAAGAGAACAAGGATTGGGCGCTTTCGAGAGAGCGGTTCTGGGGTTCTCCGCTTCCGGTATGGGTTGCGGATGATTTCGCCATCGGGGATACCGCCGAATCAGGCAAGTTGTTTGCGATTGGCTCCGTAGCTGAGCTGCGGGAAGGTTTTATCGACATCGACGGAGATCGGTGCCTGCTCGGCGAGGCTCTCGATCGCGGCATTGTCGAACTCGATCTGCATAAGCCGTTCGTCGACCGGATCTACTTCATCCGCGACGGCGTGCGTTTCAATCGCACGCCCGAGCTGGTCGACGTCTGGTTCGACAGCGGATCGATGCCGTTCGCTCAGCTGCATTATCCCTTCGAAAACAGGGAGATGTTCGAAAAAACATTTCCTGCAGATTTTATTGCCGAAGGGGTCGATCAGACCAGAGGCTGGTTCTATACCCTGCATGCCATCGCAACCCTGATTTTCGATACGACGGCATACAGGAATCTCATCGTTAACGGCCACATCCTCGATAAGGACGGTCAGAAAATGTCGAAATCGAAGGGTAACGTGCTCGATCCATTCGATACGATGCAGCGATACGGTGCCGATGCCCTGCGGTGGTATCTGCTCATTTCGAGCCCTCCGTGGAGGCCGAAATCATTCAACACCGCTGAAATCGAAGAAGAGCAGCGTCGCTTTTTCAGGGCGTTCATCAACAGCTACAATTTTTTCGTGCTTTATGCGAATGTTGACGGGTTTACTTATGCCGAACCCGATATCGCAATAGAAGAACGCTCGGAACTCGATCGCTGGGT
>JAFGMZ010000028.1 GCA_016927285.1 Chlorobiaceae bacterium | reverse complement strand
CATCATTAATAACGGCAGATACTGAAAGAAATGCCGGTTGTAATACCGTAAATTTTTGTGTTAAATGTACCATGCCCTTTTAATAAATCCATAAGCCGTTTCCCTTCCATGCACGACATCCGCCTCAAACCCAAAGAACAACGGCGACTGCTTAAAGGCCATCTTTGGGTCTTCAGCAATGAACTCCAGACCGTTCCCAAAGACATAGCAGCAGGAGAAACGGTTCAGCTTCTCACCCATGACAACAAACTCCTTGGTACGGGCTTCTACAACCCGCATTCACTCATTGCCTTCCGACTCCTTTCGCGTAGCGGTGAACTGCCGGACAAAGCTTTTTTCAGAAAAAAAATTGCCGAAGCGCTCAGGCTTCGGGAAGCAATATACAGTTTAGACGACAGTAACGCATGGCGTCTTGTGCACGGAGAATCGGACGGACTTCCCGGACTGATAATCGATCGGTTCAACCGCGTCATTGTTCTCCAGGCATTTTCAGCGGGGATGGATCGCCACCTTCCGCTTATCAGCGAAGTAATCGACGAACTGCTCAAGCCTGAAGCGATAGTCATCCGTAATGAATCGCAGCTGCGCGAACTCGAAGGCCTGCCTCTCTACAAGGATATTGTTAAAGGCGAACGGAGCAGTACCTGCCAAACAATCCATGACGCAGGAATCAGCTATGAAGTTGATCTCCACGAGGGTCAGAAAACCGGTTTTTTTCTTGACCAGCGAGAAAACCGCCGGTTCATCAGATCCTTCTCAAAAGGAGCTGATGTCCTCGATGTCTTCACAAACGATGGAGGGTTTGCACTTAACGCGCTCCATGGCGGAGCTCGTTCGGCAATTATGGTAGATATTTCAGAAGAAACGCTCAAACGCGCAGAAAAAAATGCGCTGCTTAACGGATTCGAGAATTTCAGCCTTATCACCGGCGACGCATTCTCTCTGCTCAGTACCATGACTGAGGCAAAAGAGCGGTTCGATGTCGTCATACTCGACCCCCCGAGTTTCACCAAAAGCCGCAAAAATCTCCCTGCAGCGCTGAAAGCATACAAAAAACTCAACAAGCTCGGTCTGCAGCTGGTAAAACCAGGCGGTTTTCTTGCAACTGCCTCCTGTTCGCATCATGTATCCGAAGAAGATTTCCTTGAAACCATTCACCAGGCGGCACTTTCAGCCGGCAGACAACTCAGGATGATCCATAAAAACTCTCAGCCACCGGACCATCCCGTCCTGCTGTCAATGCCGGAAACCGGTTATCTGAAATTTGCCTGTTTCTATGTAACGGATAATTGCTGAAAAAAAACAAGAAATACGCCTTCCCGGAACTAAAACACAATGAAAAGTCTTTTTTTTACAGACGGTCATAAATCGTATCCTCGATAAGAAGAACTATTAACAGCAACCAGCCAATCTTATCCTTACCGACGGGATCTATTGATCTTTTGCCTGTACTTTTCAAAACGACTCATTCGGAAAACGATTATGAGAAAATACGTTTTAGTTGCAACGCTGGCAGCTGGATTACTGATCTTCCAACCCTCCGGCCAAGCGCGTGCGGAGGTTGATGTAAACATCAACATAGGTGCGCCCGGTTTTGTCGTCGGCTACAATCCGGATTTCTTTTACGTGCCCAATCTTGGTTACTCCATATCGTATGGAGGACCATACGATATCATCAGCTATGGCGGATACTACTACCTGTTTAACAACGGAAGATGGTATCGGTCACACCATTATCGCCATGGAAGATGGGTAATCGTCGATCATCACAGACTCCCCTATAAAATCAGAAGGCATCATTGGAATGACATAAGGAGATACAGGGACGTTCACTATAGAAAACTGCATCCGCAACGCTTCAGGGATCATAGAGATTGGGATCACAGGGACAGGAGGGATCGGCGCGATTGGAAAGACGACAGAAGCCGTTTTAATGATCGAAATGACAGAAAGTTCGATCGAAAAGACAAAGATCGACATGATTTCAAAGGAAGCCGGAACAACAATGATGGGCGCAATGAAAAAGGGAACAGGAACAACATGGATAGAGATGACAGGGGCGGATTCGGAGGAAACAGGTAAATCAGTCTGAAAAACCGATCTTGAAATCAGCAGCGAAAAACGCTGTATCACAAGGCAGTTATGCAAACAAAAGGGCTATCCGATGAGGTAGCCCTTTCTGTTATTAACCAAAAAGTAAACCTCCTCCCACGATGATGCCCTGGGCATTTGGATGTGCGTATTGGTACTGTTCGCAAAACAGATTGTATGCAGTCCCCGCTCCCGTAATTGCGCGATATTATCCGGGGTATCCTCGATATAAATATCCGCTCCCACCTGCTCTTTCTCCTTCATGAAACAAAGATCCCAGTAAGGTATACCATGACTGTCGAGCCATTCGACGGTCTGCTGCACCGACGATGCGTGAAAATAATGGATAAAAAGGCGGTGCGTGATAATGCGAATACGATAACCTTCATCCGAAAGTTTGCGCAGGAACTTTCTTGCCCCGGGAATCATGGGCATGCTGCTGAAAAGCCCCCGCTGCGTCACGGCAAAACGGTGGAGGCTTTCATACTGGTTCCTGTCCTGTACTCCCCATTCTCGAAGTCCATAGGAAACATCAGCCGGAAGATCCTCTAAAGGTTTTTCGAACCACTCGGCAGCGATCTCGCGCATGCGCCCGTAAAAATCAGCACATACTCCGTCAAGATCGACACCAACCACAATTTTCGGTTTTTCAGTCATTTTCCCCCGCACCCTGATGGTTCAGTAAAGTGCTCTGTCGAATACCTTACGGTGTTTCATGGTTATTTCGTGCTCTTCACCAAGATACCTGAAAATCGCAATACATGCTTTTCGTGAACTGTCGTCGTCATAATACCGATTCTCCCGGATAACCGTAATAAAAGCGCTCAATGCGTCATCGAAACGTTCTGCGGCAAGATGCTCTACAGCTTCGACATAGCGCTCGCGAACCGGGTCTTCTGGCAGAATCTGCTCCGAAAGGGTCAGCAAACGGCTTATAACCGCAACGGATTCGATAAGCCCGCCGTACTCCGCCTCACCTTCAAGTTTTTCGGAAAGTTGCAGGGCTTCGGCGGAATGCGAAAAAAGCCGAAGACGGATAAAGAGCGCTAACGCTTTCAGGTTCTCCGGATCTTTATGCAATACACCCTCGATCAGAGACAGCGCCATGATCTTTTTCCCCTGCCGGCACAACTCCTCCGCCATGGATACCTCCTTTGCATACGGGCTTGGAATGGCTTTGTTCAGCCACTGCTCAATCTGGTATTCAGGAAGCGACCCTGAAAACTCGTCTGCAACCTCGCCATCGATAAACAGTTTTACACAAGGAATGCCCTTTATATCATATCTGCCTGCAATATCGGGGTATTCCTCCGTGTTGATTTTCACCAGTTTCCATAGACCTGCGTGCTTTTCAGCAAGACTCTCGAGCACTGGGGCAAGCATCCTGCAGGGGGCGCACCAGGGTGCCCAGAAATCCACCAGTACGGGAACATGATGGCTGAGTTCCAGTACGTCGGATTGAAAATCGAATATATCTAAGGTCATAACCTGCCTGTTAGCTATTTTAATGGTGACAGTAAACGTATAATTAAATCCGGTTTCCACCAGGTACTCCTGCAGCCCGAATGCAAAACACTGGCAGAAACCGAGGAAGGTCCATTTATTGTACGGCATTAAATCGAGAGGAACAAGCGCATCTCATCGATCTGTCCGTTCATGACGGGAAATTATTTTCAGGAGAATCTACGATGAATAAAGGAACCTGCGAACTGACGGAATCATATAAAACGATCTCTGGAGCGAGGCATTTCCCGCATCGGCATAAAAACGGCTCTCCAACGCGCAGGATGGCTGAGGGATCAGGTGAAGAAAGCGCTTGGAGCATATACCGAAATCGACGTTCAGCTACCAGTACCCAAGCCAAAACCGTATCTGTCAGCAAGGAAAGTGTTTTTCTACCTGCTGCTGTTCACGATCATTAATGTCTCCGCATTCAATTTCGGAAACCCTGCTGTTCATGTTTATCGAACACGCACTGCCCTATCCCGCATACGGCGCACCATCCGCGATATTGAACGACTCAAGAATCAGAGGCTCCGTTTCCGCACTGATTATATTATTTCCGGTCTGTCTCAGTCTCTCTTTAACAATCAGCCGCGAACTTCTCTGTACGCCATCCGGCCGGACCTCCATCGGAACAAAGAAAAATCATGCTTGACCGGAAACGGGTTGCCGACTTCGGCAACAGCGAACAGGGAATCAATCTTTACCATGAACGACAGGAAAATCAGCCTGAAGCCCTGGGGAGATTCCGGAGAAACAGCGGCCGCAATTGAGGCTTAAAGACCCTGAAACAGGGTATCGCTGCTTCTGTGAACCTGCCGGCAATGTCACATAAAGACTCTCCGTAAATTTTTCAGCTGTATCGGATATCGAAACCGACATCAGATGAAGCCATGAAGCGGGACGCTGCTGCTTTACCTTTCGCGTAAAAGCAAACCCCCTTCACTGAAAAAAAATAATCATATCGAGAAAAGTTATCCTGAGATACTCTCCTCGCCATGCTCAACTGCAAACGTCAAATCAGCATTGCTGAGGACTTGACGTTCATTGATTTACTTGATCGAGACCGGAAGAGTTGCCGGAACCGCCGAAGCTGTTATTCCAACTCCCCCCCGAACCTCCGAAGTCCGGCATGGCCGGTTTATGCGGTTTGTCCGGTTTATCGTGATTTGGTTTGTGCTGCTTGTGGGGTCTGTGATGGTCATCATATGGACGATATACCCTGCACCCTGCCAGAACGCCAAACATCAGAAACAATACAAGCATTTTTTTCACAAGTCATTCCCTGTGTTTACGTTATTTAGTCGGAGCAGAAAAAACGACTACATCAGCCTGCAGAATACGTACTCTCATGCGGTTACTCTGGAGCGCATCTATCAAGCCATTGCACGTTCTAAGTACGCATTGATCGGTAATTGAAATCTGTATGCCGTACCTGTACGCTCCGGTTTCTCCGCTTCCGTCCAAGCCTTTATACTCGCGCTCCTTTATGGAGCTTGCTTCTTTGATCGCTCATCACACGTTATAAGAGGTGCCCTCCGGCAACCGGCACAAGCGACATTACGGTAAACATGCAAAAACAATTTCATAAGCAACCGCTTTAGTGAACAACCGACCTGGAAAACAGATTAAGCACAAGCACGCCGGTGACGATCAGAACAATGCCGGCAATAGCTCCGGCATCGAGCCGCTGGTGGTAGAAAAACCAGCCGGCAAGCGTTACCAGAGCAACCCCAACCCCCGACCAGATAGCGTACACGACTCCTACAGGAAAGTAGCGCAGCGTCAGTGAAAGAAAGTAAAACGCCGATGTATATCCTGCTCCGACAAGAAGTGACGGCCATAATCGGGTAAAGCCTTCTGTGGATTTCAGGGCTGTCGTTGCAACAACCTCGGAAATGATTGCTGTCATGAGGTATATCCAGTGCATATGGCAGGACTCGATAAATTCGGTTGGCGAAAACAGACGTGCATACCGGAAGATGATAAATTCCCCGTGCATTACAATGCATCCAAGTCTTGCTCCCGCAAACGATAACGAACATTTCCGCAAGATGAAACCCTGCCGAAGTTTGCATGATGCAGTAGCAATGCCGATATTGTTGACTGGGATACATGATAATCAAACCGGACTCTTCTGATCCATGAAAAAACTCCTTGCCGGTATTGCCGTATTCTGCATGGCTCTTGCTCATTTATCCGCAGCGCATGCCGATACCTCAGCAATCCCCATCGATCCAGCAAAATCCGGCTGCATTGTCGTTAACATCCGCAATATCAATAAACCTGAGGGCATGCTCGGCGTTGCGCTCTATTCGTCAAAACAGGGTTTTCCCGACAAAACGAATCGCGCGATTGCAACACAGGTTAAAAAAATCAGCGGCACGTCACAGGACGTCCGCTTCGATAACATTCCTTACGGTGCCTACGCCGTCAGCGTGCTGCACGATGAAAACGGCAACGGCAAAATGGATAAAAAAGCCATTTTTATCCCGAAAGAGGGTTTCGGCGTTTCCAATAACCCGAAAATCAAACGTGGACCGCCAAGCTTCAGTGAAGCTATTTTTACTCTCGATCGGCAAAGGACTGAACTGACTGTCAATATGATCTACCTGTAAGACGGATACATCCTGTAACCAGAAACACTATATATGAACAAACAAACCGCGCTCAGCGTTCTTCTTCTGTCTACAGCGGCATCTATTGCAGGATGCAGCCCGACAGTTAAGGTAGAGGCTCCCGACAAGCCTATTGTCATCAATATGAACATCAAGATCGATCATGAAATCCGGGTCAAGGTTGACCGCGAACTTGATACACTGCTCGACACGAAAAAAGGGTTATTCTAAACAGGAGGAAGACAACATGAATGGTTCATTCGTCAGATCGACGGCAATGAAAACGATAGCCTTGCTGATGCTGCTTGTCGCGGCAGCCTTACCGGCATCAGCGCTTGAACTTGAAAGCGCACGAGCTCAGGGCCTGGCCGGCGAAGTGGATAACGGACTGCTCGGCATTCCGCCCGGCGCCGCTGCGGATGCGCAAGGACTCATCACTACCATAAATAACCAGCGCCGCGCAGAATACGCTAAAATTGCAGCTCAAAACAATCTTTCTCTCGATGTGGTTGGTTCGATGATGTTCGAAAAAATCTACGTTCGCCTCCCTGTGGGCACCTGGGTACAGGTCAAGGGAGAATGGAAGAAAAAAGGCTGATAAATGCCTGGCAGATAATTGGAATGTGAAAGGGACAAAACGCATTCTCGCGGTACTGATCTCCCTTGTTCTGCTTGTGCCGCTCTCAGCCTGGATTTCGTTTCCCTGGTATGCGCAGGCGATCATCGACCGGGCTCTCGAAGGAAAGCCTTTTCACGTCCGGATTTCCGGAGCCGGAATCCCTGGCCTTTCAGGTTTGGGATTCCGTCAGCTTGATCTCTCCTTTACAACCCAGCCTGACGAGTGCACCAAAACGTCAACGACCTACCGGTTATCCCTCTTGAGGGGGCATTTGTCCTGGAGTATCAGAAATGGCACAGAGACATTGTTTCCCCGACATCTGCATATCGATATCAGGTTTGATGCCGATTCCCTCCGACTGCATCCTTCACCTGCGGCATTCCTTTTTGAAGACCGGAAACCGCAAATTGGAGTGCAGATCGATCTGGTGCGCAACAACAGTGCTGTACCAGAATTTCGCCCGATCAGCGTATCGTACGGTATCGACAGCGCATCGGTTACCAAAGATAAACTCCGGCTTGCGGCAATATCCTATGATATTTCGCTCTCAGCAGGAAGTAACTGGCAGCAACCTGTCGATACGCTCCGGATAGCACGCCTGTACAGCGACGGCAACCCATCCCCTGTCGGTAATTTCAGGGCGCTGTTCGGCTCAAAACGCGATCCGCTCAAGCCCTGCACGCTCCTGCTGAGTAACTGCTCGGTCGATTTTTTTGCGATACAGGCGAACTCCGATGCTATAGAGTACGATCTGAAAGATCAGTCAACCCGCTTCACGCTCCGACTTGCAGAAATTCCGCTCGATGAGCTACCCTGGCTCCGTTCTCCCGAACAGCCTCTGCGTGCTGCCGGAAAGCTGGGCGGCTCTATTCCCATAGAGTTCCGCGACTCGACCGTACTGGTGCGCAATGCCATCATCACGGGCGAACGCGAAGCCCGGCTCATTTATCTGGACAAAAGCAAAAAACCGCTATTTTCGCTCGATCTGGGAAAAAAAGAAGACCCAAAGGAGATTCTCAATAACCTGAATGCGACCATCGTTCTCAACAGCCGAAAAAACAATCAGGCCGGCATCGGTGTGGAACATCTTTCGACGATCCTGTTCGACGGAAACATTGCTGTATCGCCGTTCCGGTTCGATCCGGTAAAAAACGAACTTTCCCTCTCCATCGATATGAACGGCGTTCGCCTGCTTGATCACCTGCACTATCACGACGCACCTGAAGGCGCATTCAAGGGAGCGATTTCAGGAACATTGCCTCTCGCATATGGAAAAAATGGTCTCGTTCCAGGCAATATGCGCATTTCCTCAACCGCATCTTTCAGTGGCATTCCGCTCAGAAGCATTCCCGTACCGGGCAGTGACGCACAGAAAAAACCTTTTGCCGACGGCACGATAAACGGCACGCTTCCGGTCGAGTATGCTGATGCGACCCTGCTGATAAAAAATGGAACAGTTGCAGCAGCTAAAGGATCCGCGATTTTTTTTTACGACAAAGAGAACCGGAAACTGCTCTCCGTTGATCTCGGCACGCCAAAAAGCGCCCTGCTGAAAAAACTGAACGCTTCGGTCACCATCAAACCGGCCGCTGGAAAACCCCGTCAGTTCGTCCTGAATACTCTATCTGCAACGGCACTCGACGGCAACATACAGGTCTCCCCCTTTACCTTAACCCCGGGCAGCTTCGACAGAGGAATTCCTTTTTCCGTAAAACTTGATAACGTCAATGTTCTTGAACGCCTCAGGCTGCATGGCGATTTCAAGGCATCCCTCAAGGGTACCCTGTCCGGAACTCTGCCCGTTACCGTTCACAGTAAAGAATTCGCGATCACAAATGGCCGTCTGCGCTCAACGGGAGGCGGAACGATAAGCGTCAAGCCGGCGGCGCCTGAAAGAACGGCAACAGAAAGAATTTTCGGAGCGCCGGCACAGGATGCCGACTACGCGTTCAGTGCTCCCGACCTCCGTTTTTCAAGACATATGAACGGATCGACGGATATCGATTTCAGCCTGAAAGAGCTGCAGCGAAAAACAGCGGGAGGAGAACTCAATCTACAGGCACCTGGAGGTTCGCTCGCTCTTTGGAGCGACAGAAAACGACCAGATGTCGTCATCCTTACAAACTTCAGCGCAGGCATTTTCGATGGCACGGTGGAAATCGAGCGGGTTGATTACGATATGGAAAAAAAAATCGCATCAACCACCCTGAAGCTCAACAGCATCCCTCTTCAGAAACTCCTCGATCTGCAGGGAACGAAAAAAATATATGCTACCGGAACCATACAGGGCTCGATACCGATAACCATGACGGATCAGATCATCGAGATCGACGATGGGTCCATGAACGCCGAATCGAACGGACAGATCATCTATGCGACCTCTCCTGAGGAGCGAGCAGCAGCAAACCCGGGACTGAGAACCACCTATGAGACGCTTTCGAACTTTCTCTATGCGGAACTGCTCTCATCCATCTCCATGGCTCCGGATGGAAAATCGCTCATCACGATCCGTCTCAAAGGCAACAATCCCGATTTTCAGAGCGGACGACCTGTGGAACTGAACCTCAACGTCGAACAGAATCTGCTTGACCTTATGCGAAGCCTCACGATACCCTCGAACGTCGAACAGATCATATCGGAGAAGGCTCTTGAATCAGGCAAATAAGCCTGCAGGGGACCCCTGATAACTTGACGAGATCATTATGCTGCCCGATCATCTTGTAACAAGCAGTTTCTACTTCAACGTATATGCGGTTCCGCTGTGGATCAATACGCTGCTCCTGGGCCTCATTGCCCATCGAACATGGAAACACCTAAATACGAGTGGAGCAGGATATTTCCTGATTGTTACCATTTGCAGCATCGTTTATTCATTCTTTTACGGACTGGAGCTTTCGTCTTCCAACCTTGCCACCGCACTTTTTCTTATTCGTATCGAATACCTCGGCATCGCATTTCTGCCTCCAAGTTTCGTATTGTTCGCTCTTGCTTACACGGGAAACATCAGAAAAGCCGCCCCGTTCCTGCTGTACGGTCTTATGGTGGTTCCGGTCATAACGGTAATTCTGGCGCTCACCCTCGACCGCCACCAGTTGCTCTATGAAACAGTTGCCTTTGTACAGGGCGACCTCTTCCCTGTCGTCTCCTTCCGTCAGGGCATCTGGTACAGGGTTATCCAGTTCTACAACATGGCCTGTATTCTTTTCAGCAACATAGTATTCTACAGGTTCTGGAAACGATCCGCATCCATCTATCGCCAACAGGTCGCTATCATTCTTGTAGCAACGCTCATTCCGTGGGCAAGCGATTTTTTTTACAAAGCCGGCTTTACTCCATCAGGTATTGATACGACTCCCTTTACATTCACTTTCAGCGGAATACTCATCTATATCGGCCTGATACATTATCGATTTTTCGATCTTTCTCCAGTTGTCAGGGACTTCGTTTACGATAATATTCCGGATGGCGTATTCGTTATCGACCATGAAAACAGGATCATCGACTGCAACCATGCTGCCCGTAACATTCTCGGTCTTTCCGGTGACGATATCGGAAAACCGGCCGCTGACCTTCTGGGTTTCTGGCAGGAACTGAAAAAGCTCGTTCTGGGATCGCAGGAAATAGAACACCGGGACCTTATGAAAAAAACGCTCGATAAAGAAACCTGGTTCGATGTCGATATTCTGACCTTGCCGCATAATCAGAATGATCTGACGGGACGAATCATTGTATTGCGCAACATCACGCAAAGAAAAAAAGTCGAAGAAGATCTTGTAATCATGAGGGAGAGAGCCGAAGCGGCAAACAGGGCAAAAAGCAACTTTCTTGCGAATATGAGCCATGAAATCAGAACGCCACTTAACGGACTGATCGGTTTCTCTTCATTGCTGATGAAAACACCGCTCGAAGAAGCACAGCTCAATTACTTGAAAATCATGAGCAATTCTGCAAATCAGCTTCTCGGTTTGATCAACGATATTCTCGATCTCTCGAAAATAGAGGCCGGAAAACTGGATATTCTTGAAGAAGACGTTTCCCTTGAAGAGCTTGCCGGCCAGGTCATCGATATGGTTTCGTTTTCGGCGCACAGCAAAAACATCGAGATACTGCTCGATATCCCGACCGAACTTCCTGAACCGGTCCGGGCTGATCCTGTCTGTCTGAAGCAGATACTTCTCAATCTGTTAGGAAACTCGGTCAAATTCACTCATCAGGGAGAAATCCTGCTGAAAATCACATCATCCCCATCGCTTCAGCGAGAAAACACATGCACTATCACGTTTTCCGTACGTGATACAGGAATTGGCATATCACAGGAAAATCAAAAAACGATATTCGAAGCGTTCTCTCAGGAAGACAGCTCAACAACAAGAAAATACGGAGGAACCGGACTCGGTCTGACCATCTCCAACAAACTGCTGCAGCTGATGAACTCATCGCTGCAGCTCGACAGCTCAACCGGCAGAGGAAGCACGTTTTCATTCGTTCTTTCGTTGCGACGTTCCGATACGAAAAAGCCGGAAACACATGACATCCCGACAATCAATAAGGTGCTCATTATCGAAAGCAACCCGCTCTGCCGAACAGTAATTGCCGGCAGCCTTGCCTCTTCGGGGGTTAGCTGTGCATATGCATCCAACCATAAAGATGCGTTAGAAAAAGCGGACTCGTTCGAAGCGTTTCTCATCGATTTCCATGTGACGGACACCAACGCTATCGAGCTTGTTAAAAGCATTCGAACCCTGAAACCTGACGCGCTTGTCATCCTGACGGTTCTTGCTACCGACGACCCCTCGATCCTCACACTATCGAAAAAAGCAGGGGCGACTATATCGATAATCAAACCGGTCAAACGACGTCAACTGCTCGGCCTCCTTTCCGGAAATCGCATCGATACCGGAGAAAAAACAGAAAACAACTGCGCTATTATTAATGGCAGATACAGGATTCTCATTGCAGAAGACAACCGAACAAACATGCTGCTGGCAAAAACCGTTCTTTCGAAGCTTCTCCCGGATGCAGAGATTTTTGAAGCCGTCAACGGTCGCGAAGCCGTAGCGCTCTACCTCCGTCACCGTCCGGATATCGTATTCATGGACATTCATATGCCTGAAATGAACGGCATCGAGGCTGCCGCAGCCATACGCGAATACGACGGTACGACCATGTGCCCGATCATCGCGATGACAGCTGATTCTCTCAAAGATATCAGCGATCAGTTCAGCCAGTACGGAATCGTTGATCACATTACAAAGCCATATACCCATGAAACCGTACGCAGGGCAGTCAGCAAATGGTTGACAAAAAATCCGACTAAAGCGTAGTTTTCTCAACAATTCCTACAATTATGTGGCATTTTGCCACATTGCAAGCCCATTAACGAGGCATTTATCTTGTTTATTAATATAGACTTGCACAACAGAAAAGAATCCCGGCATGATAATTGATGGATGATAATCGCAACAACAATTCCCATCTATTATATGAGGCAGGTCAATGAACAGCATAACAACCCGATACGGTAAACTTTCAGGTATAGAATTCAAAACCCTCTTTTCCAACGGAAAAACGGATGGCTGCCTCGTAAGCAGGCATAATGTGCTTGAAACCCCTTACGGCAATCTCGTTCCGCAATACGAGGCGGAAGATATGGGAAGACGAACGACAAAGCCGGTATACTTCTACAAAGACGGATCGTTAAAATCCATTGCCCTGCAGACGCAAACGCCGATTGCGACCCCTGTCGGTCTGTTGCCTGCAGAGCTCGTTACCTTTCATAAAAGCGGTACTATTCGGAGAGTATTCCCGCTCGATGGGAGGCTCAGCGGCTTCTGGTCATGGCAGAACGAGTTCGCCCTGGCGGAAACGACAACAATCGACTCGCCTGTCGGCAGTATTTCTGCCAAATTCATCAACATCCAGTTCTATGAAAGCGGCGCGCTGAAAAGCATCACCCTCTGGCCGGGACAGGTCATTACCGTTTTGACTCCCGTAGGTAGTATATCGGTAAGAAAAGGTATCGCTTTTTATGAATCCGGAGAGATCCGGTCATTCGAACCTCTCAAAAAAACAGAATTATCGACGCCCATCGGGAAAATGCTCGCATACGATAACGAGCCGAACGGCATCCATGGCGACATCAATTCCGTACAGCTCGCTCCCGACGGAAGCGTGGAAGCGCTCTGTACCGTCGATCATGCCGTACAGGTGTCTCTTCCTGATCAACGGTGCGAACTGTTCAGGCCGGGCGTCAAGAACAATGTATGCGGAGACGAGAAAAAGGTAAGTGTTCCGTTAAAAATCAGATTCGATCAGGGAAAAGTCACCTTTGACGACAACCTTCGCTTATCGTTCGAAATAAACCGTTACCGCTTCGAAGTACGAAAACACGACAAAAAAATGGACGAACCTGCCTATTCCTGCGGCTGATGTCCTCGGAACCTCAGACCAGCATAGCGCTTGACAGCAAACATGCAAACCAGACGACGCACTCTGTAAGTTCGCTCGAAGCGCCAAGCACATCGCCCGTAACGCCGCCGATTTTCCGGTAAGCGATAACCGCTACGGCAGCAGCTGCTCCTGCTGCCGATATGAGAGCAACCGCAACATGAGTCATATCATTATGAGCTAACGGAAATATGAGCAGCACGGTACAGAGCGTCGTTACGACCATATGAAAACTTCCTGCCCCAACCACGAAGGATTGGGCGGTTCCGCCCTCACGACGCGCATACGGCATGAGTGAAGCAAGCTGAACCTGAACCCAGCGGGCGAGAAGAATACCAATGACAAGCGAACCATAATCCTGAACGGCGGCAAGCTTCGTGACAACCATCCACTTGAGCAGCATCAGAAAAAAAAGCGCAAGAACCCCAAAGGAACCTACATTGGGATCCTTCATGATGCGGAGTACGGACT
>JAFGMZ010000161.1 GCA_016927285.1 Chlorobiaceae bacterium | reverse complement strand
GATGCCGAAGGTCAGGTTTTAGGAAGAATGGCAACTGAAATCGCCAGGGTACTCAGGGGAAAACACAAGCCACAGTTCACTCCTCACATTGATACCGGTGATTTCATCGTTGTGACCAACGCGGCTAAGGTTGGTCTCAGTGGCAAGAAAGTCGAATACAAGAGCTATTTTCACCACTCGCACTATCCCGGCGGCGTCAAGATCGATCATATCAAGGACCTGCTGAAGAAAAAACCCGAAAAAGTTATCGAGCACGCAGTTTGGGGAATGCTTCCTCACAACAACCTCGGTCGTCAGCTGTTCAAAAAACTCAAGGTCTATGCCGGTACGGATCATCCGCATGCGGCACAGTGCCCAGCTGAACTGAAAGTTAACTAAACACCATTAAAGAAGACGGAATGAAAGAGGTTATCGATACAGTAGGACGCCGTAAAACCTCGGTGGCAAGAGTGTTCATGACCCCGGGCAAAGGCCGGGTCATCATCAACAAGCTCCCGGTGGAAGAATATTTCAAGGATGTGGTCAAGCGTACCAGGGCGCTCAGACCTCTTGCGCTGACCGAAAGAACGGAAGAGTTCGACATCAAGGTCAACGTCCAGGGGGGCGGACTCAGCGGTCAGACCGGAGCCGTGAGCCTTGCCATAGCGCGGGCGCTCACCGAGTTCGACGAAACCGTACGTCCGGTGCTGAAGACCGAGAAGCTTCTGACCAGAGACCCGCGTATGGTCGAGCGCAAGAAATTCGGACGCAAGAAAGCTCGCAAACGTTTCCAGTTCTCCAAACGTTAATAGTCTGGTTCCGTTTTTTTCTTTTTCAGTAAATATCCCGCATACCATGTCATTCCGGATCACCTCCGGAAAAAGCTTTACGGAAGTGTCCGGCGCTCTTGAGTGCCGGATACCGGGACGCGAAGGCATGGTAGAGGTTCCAACTAAATACAACAGGAAGACAAGTTATGTCACAACAGTTCCAGCTTGAAGATATGCTTCGCGCAGGAGTGCATTTCGGCCATCTTGCACGTCGCTGGTGTCCGAAAATGAAGCCGTACATTTTTATGGAAAAGAACGGCGTTCACATCATCGATCTCCAGAAGACCGTTGTTCTGGCAGATGAGGCGCTCAGAGCCCTCGAAGCCATCGCATCGACCGGAAGGGAAATTATGTTCGTCGGCACGAAGAAGCAGGCAAAACTCATTATTTCCGAAGAGGCCGAGCGGGCAGGCATGCCTTATGTCTGTGAGCGCTGGCTCGGCGGTATGCTGACCAATTTCTCCACCATCCGTCAGAGCATTCGTCGCATGAATTCGATCGATCGCATGGAGACCGACGGCACTTTCGATATGATTACCAAAAAAGAGCGCCTCATGCTTGCCCGCGAAAGGGAAAAGCTCATGAGGATCCTCGGCGGTATTGCAACTATGACCAGGCTTCCGGCTGCGCTTTTTGTCGTCGATATCAAAAAGGAGCATATCGCCATCAAGGAAGCTCGTTCGCTCGGTATTCCGATTTTCGCGATGGTCGATACCAACTGCGATCCTGAAACCGTCGATTATGTCATTCCTGCAAATGACGACGCGATCCGCTCTATTCAGCTGATGGTCAAGGCGGCTGCTGACACTGTTATCAATGCACGCGAGCTGAAGGTCGAGCAGGAAGTGATTGCCGGAATGGATGAACAGGAAGCGGAACCTGAAACCGGCGAAAGTGCAGAATAACTTCTTATCAGGGCATTTCTGGCATATAGAGGTGCCTTGCTGCGTTATCTTATTATCAAATTATAAAGAGTGATTGTAAACAAATGAGCCAGATATCAGCTAAAGACGTCAAAGATCTGAGAGATACTACAGGCGTAGGCATGATGGACTGTAAGAAAGCCCTCGAAGAGACCGGAGGCGATATGCAGAAAGCTATCGAGTATCTTCGCAAAAAAGGTGCTGCGCTTGCCGCTAAAAGAGCGGAAAAAGATGCCCGTGAAGGTATGGTTGCTATAAAGCTTACCGATGATTGCAAGAGCGGCGTTATTCTTGAACTCAACTGCGAAACTGATTTTGTTGCCCGCGGTGACGTGTTCACCGGTTTTGCCAATGCGCTTGCGTCGCTGGCCATTCAGAGCGGAGCTCCGTCATCCGAAGCGCTCCTTGCCCTGACGCTGGGTGATGATTTCGGCGGCGAAAAGGTTGATGACGCCATAAAAACCATGACCGGCAAGCTTGGCGAAAAGCTCGAACTGAAACGTCTTGTACTCTTCCAGGCGCCGGATGGCGTTATTGAGTCGTACGTTCATCCAGGCTCACAGCTCGGCACGCTTGTTCAGCTTGTTACCGACAAACCGGAAGAAGCCAGGGAGCTTGCAAAAGATCTTGCTATGCAGGTTGCCGCAGCATCTCCGATTGTAGTCGATCGTTCAGCAGTTCCTGCCGATTATATCGATAAGGAGATGGAAATCTATCGGCAGCAGGCGCTCGGACAGGGAAAGCCGGAGCAATTCGTTGAAAAGATCGTTGTCGGACGCCTTGAGAAATACTATCAGGAGGTGGTGCTCACAGAGCAGTCTTTCATAAAGGACAGCACGGTGAAAGTATCCGATGTCCTTGCGGACTTCAGGAAAAAGCATCAAGCGACAGTCGAAGTTAAAGGATTTATTCGCTATCAGTTAGGAGAGTAAAAAAGAAAAAAGCCTCGTTGTTCGAGGCTTTTTTTTTGATCATATTTAAACGGAGTCGGTTTAATCAACACCATTGCCATGGAGGTGACATGCTGAAATACGGGCGCATCTTGCTTAAGCTGAGCGGTGAATCGCTTGCCGGGGATGACGGGTACGGTATCAATTCGGCAATGCTCGATCGCTATGCTGAAGAGATACTCGAAGCGCGGGATATGGGCGCTGAAATCGCTCTTGTCATCGGCGGAGGTAATATTTTCAGGGGTCTTTCAGAAGCAGCGGCTAACATGGACAGGGTTCAGGCAGACTACATGGGTATGCTTGCTACGGTTATAAATGCGATCGCGTTTCAGGATGCGCTGGAACGCAAGGGTATTCATACCCGCCTGCAGACAGCTATCAAGATGGAGCAGATGGCAGAGCCCTTCATCCGGCGGCGAGCGATCCGCCATCTTGAAAAAGGCCGTGTCGTCATTTTCGGTGCTGGTACCGGTAATCCCTACTTTACCACCGATACAGCGGCATCACTCAGGGCGATTGAAATCGAGGCGGATGTGATCGTCAAGGGTACCCGGGTCAAGGGCATATACGATTCCGATCCGGAAAAGAATCCGACAGCAGAGTTTTTTCCGAAAATATCCTATCTCGACGTCATCAGGAAGAACCTCAGGGTGATGGATATGACGGCCATCACGCTTTGCAGGGAGAATGTTCTGCCTATCGTAGTCATGAATATGAACGAAAAAGGAAATTTTACCCGCTTGCTACGGGGCGAAGAGGTCGGTTCGCTGGTGCATCCCGACGGTGTTTAACTGTAGTCTTACGATGGCTGGTTCTTAAAAAGATGCTCGATGGTCTCTTTGATGACCAGCCACTCAAACCCCCTGTTTCTGAGGAACGATTCAAGCTTTTTTTTCTGTTGAGACGGATCGTAGCGTTTCAGCGAGATGAGCTTTTTTTCTGCGGCAACCCGGCAGAGTTCGGAGCTGTCGTACTCACTGAGCAGATCGCCTGCAAGGTCGTCAGGAATACCCTTGCGGGTCAGTTCTAAACGCATGGATCTTTCGCCGATAGGCCTGCGTTTTGAACGGCTGCTGATAAACTCTTTGCCGAACGCTTCGTCATCCAGAAGTTTTTTTTTATCAAGGTAGCTTATAGCGGCCTCGACGGCGTCTTGTCGAAATCCTTTCTTCAGCAGCTTGCCGGCAAGCTCCTTTCGACTGTGGTTTCTTATCGAGAGCAGCCTGAGCGAACAGGCGATTGCTTCATGGGATGAAGGTTCCTCGATCATTGGATTTATCGAAACGTTTCGTAAAAACAGCGCTTTCCGGTATCTTCGGTAAGATAACACTAATAATGACCGCATAGAAGTATCCATGCATTCTCCCGTTCATATCGGTGACGTTGTCTGTGCTATTATCGAACGGCAGGGATCGTTTCTCATTGCACAGCGTCCGAAAGGCAAATCGCTTGCCTGCAAATGGGAGTTTCCCGGCGGAAAAGTAGAATGTGGAGAGTCGGCTCTCGACGCCCTGCACCGCGAACTTCGCGAGGAGCTCGGTATTGCCGTTATGGTATCGGGTGCGCTGACGCCGGTTTTTCACATGTATCCGGATTTTTCTCTTCGTCTGCTTCCGTTTCTTTGCACCATCTCTGCCGGGGAACCGGTTCTTCACGAACACCGTGCGATCGCCTGGATAACACTTGAAATGATTGGCGGGTACGACTTTCCGGAAGCAGACCTTCCGGTGCTTGATGAATATCGTCAGCGCCTTTATGCTACTGCTTGCAAGGGAGTTTTCCCCTCGGGTTAAAATCGTCATATTTTGCATATTCAGAATCATTTGTTTTCAGTTGTATTCATAAACGGGTTTTCCGGTTTTTTCCGGCAAACCGCTGTCAGGAGGATTTTGTGTCACATTCCGAACATGCATCGATCCGCGATGTGTTCAGTATGCCGGTTATCGTTGCCGCGCTTGGTTATTTCGTCGATATTTATGACCTCGTGCTGTTCAGCATCGTCAGGGTTCCCAGTCTCAAAGCGCTTGGCATTGAAGGCAAAGCGCTCATCGACGACGGTGTTTTTCTTCTGAACATGCAGATGATCGGTATGCTGGTCGGTGGTATACTCTGGGGATGGCTCGGCGATAAAAAGGGAAGGCTGAAGATTATGTTTGCCTCGATCCTCATGTATTCGGTTGCCAATATCGCCAACGGTTTCGTGACCACGCTGCCCGCTTACGGAGTGCTTCGCTTCATCGCAGGAGTCGGGCTTGCCGGGGAACTTGGAGCCGGCATAACGCTGGTATCCGAAATCCTGCACACTCGTATTCGCGGTTATGGCACCATGCTGGTTGCTTCGATAGGCGTCTCTGGCGCGATTCTTGCAAATTTCGTTGCCAACAGCTACGACTGGAGAACGGCATTTTTTATCGGTGGAGCACTTGGTTTGCTGCTGCTGCTTGCCCGGTTCAAGGTCGCCGAATCCGGTATGTTCCGCACCATGGAGCAGAAAACTGCCATAAGCCGGGGGAACATGCTTGCACTGTTTACCGATAGAAGCCGGTTTTTCCGTTATCTGAACTCGATCATGATCGGTGTGCCGATCTGGTTCGTCGTTGGAGTATTGATCACGTTCTCGCCCGAATTCGCGCTTGATCTCGGTATAGGTGAGCCGGTTTCCGCTGGTAATGCTGTTATGTTCTGTTACCTTGGTCTCGTATTCGGCGATCTGTCGAGCGGTCTGTTGAGCCAGCTTATGCAGAGCAGGAAAAAGGCCGTTCTGCTTTTTCTGGTGATGACCGTCGCCGCAGTAGCGCTCTATTTCCTGCAAGGCAGCAGCTCGGCCTCATTCTTTTACGGCGTTTGTGCATTCCTTGGTTTTGCCGGTGGTTACTGGGCCATATTCATTACCGTTGCAGCCGAGCAGTTCGGTACAAACCTCAGGGCGACGGTCGCTACTACGGTTCCCAATTTCGTTCGTGGCATGGTGGTGCCCATAACCATGATCTTTCAGTTCAGTCGGGGCTTTTTCGGTTTGCGCTATGGGGCGCTTCTTGTCGGCGGCATCTGCGTTGCAGCGGCATTTGTATCGCTTTTCGCGCTCGAGGAGACTTTTCATAAAGACCTCGATTATTTCGAAGAGTTTCTCTGATCGGCAGCAATAAGATTTTTCCTCTCTTCACATCCATCGTCTCCGTACGGTACTACCAGTATCGTACGGTTGAATCCGCATTGTTATTTATCAGCTTTCTCCTCCATCGTTGATAGTTTGCAAAACCTCCACAGAGTTGTAGCGGAGCCGTAATAAAAAAGTCTGCGAGCAAAAGTATTATTCAGACACGAAAAATGTCTCTCTCTATCTATTCAACGAAAGCAACGCAAAGGTGAACTTTATGGTTTTACGTGCATTCAATGAGGAAAACTACCTGCAGGTGTTGCTCTCACAGCTGCAGTCGTCGGGATTGGGTGAATTAAAGATTTCAGTTATTTCAGACCCGCACTATTTTGCCCCATCGTTAGGCACAACAGGAGATGCGTTTGAGGCCTATCTGGCGCTCGATCGTAAAATGATTGCCGAAAGCGACGCCATTCTTCAATCAGCCCTCGATATTGTCAAGTCGGAGAACCCGGATATTCTTCTCATCCCCGGCGACCTGACCAAGGACGGTGAAAAAATAAGTCACCAGGCATTTGCCGATTACCTCTCGGAACTCGAAAGCACTGGTATCAAGGTATACGTTATTCCGGGCAATCATGATGTGAATAATCCACACGCCATGAGCTACAATGGCGCAACGGCAGCTTCGGTGGAGTCGGTCAGCCCTGAGGAGTTTCAGGAGATCTACCAGGATTTTGGTTATGGAGAGGCGATCTACAGGGATCCGAATTCGCTTACTTATATCGCGGCCCCCTCTGAAAAACTCTGGATTCTCGGTATAGACAGCTGTGAATACGACGAGAATATAACCAGCCCAGAAACTTCCGGCAGTCTGGGCGAAAATACAAAGTCGTGGATTCTCGAAAAACTCGCAGAAGCAAAAATCAAGGGTATCACGGTCATCGGCATGATGCACCATAACCTCGTCGAGCATTATTCACTGCAAGCCGAGCTTTTTCAGGACTACGTGATCGAAGATAGTGAGAACCTCGCGCAGGAGTTGGCTGACGCCGGTCTTGGCATGATCTTTACGGGTCATTACCATGCTAACGACATTATCGAGGTTTCCGACAGCGGCCTGTACGAAATCGAGACCGGTTCGTTGGTCACTTGGCCCAGCCCGGTTCGCACCGTGACAATCAACGACGACGGTAGCGTCGGGGTGAATTCGACCTCCGTCACGGAGATCGACTACGACCTCGGCGAATTCGACACGTTCGAGGCTTATGCCACCGATTTTCTGAATACCGGCCTTGTGCAGCTCGCGACGTACTACCTCATGAGCACTTTTGGTGTCACGGAAGCTGTCGCCGCATCGGTGGCGCCGCTCTTTGCCGATGCCATGTCGGCCCATTACATGGGTGATGAAGCTCCCGATGCCACTACACTTGCCACCATACAGGCGATGAGTGCTTCCGGCGACCCGATGCAGGTGCAGCTTGCCGGTGCGTTGCAGTCGCTCTGGACGGATTCGGTGCCAACCGACAATACAGCAACTATCTCTTTTACCGATTTCTGGTCAAGCCTGAATACGGATGATCTGAAGCAGATACTTGCCGACCAGTACAGCTTAACACCTCAACAACATTACGAACTTTACGGAGAAGCCATGGACATTAACCTCGATCACGACCTCATCGGTTCGCTGGGACTGGACGGATCTGAAATCACCGCTTATCATGCAGCGACCAAAACTGCGTTTGTTATTGGCGGTGGTAATGAAATGTATGTGGTCAGTCTCGCCGATCCCTCGAATCCGGTATTCGTGGATACGAAAACGCTGGAGGGTAATGCCCAGAGTGTCGCGGTTAATGCTGACGGTCTTGTTGCGGTTGCCATCGATCAGGAGGGAACCATCACCGGCGGCACGGCCACGTATCATGCCAGTGGACTGGTGCAGTTCTTCACCTGGAACGGTACCACTGTTCAGGCGGCTGGTCAGGTGACGGTCGGTTCGCTGCCCGATTCTCTCGCGTTCAACGAGGACGGCAAGGTGCTTGTTACGGCCAACGAGGGCGAGCCGAATCAGTTCTATGGCACTGAAGACGAGATGGATCCCTCCGGCACCATTTCGGTGATCGAGGTCAATGCTGCCGATCCTGACGCATCGGTCGTGACCACCCTTGGCTTCGAAGCGTGGAACGACAAGATCGAACTGCTGCGCAATAATGGCGTCAGAATCTCCGGTGACGATGATGCCGACGGCATCGCGGGGAACCTTGCCGAACAGGCCATCGAGCCGGAGTACGTGACCATATCCGGCGGCAAGGCGTACGTTACGTTGCAGGAGAACAATGCTATTGCGGTGGTCGATCTGGCAACCAAAGAGATTACCGATATTTTCTCCGCTGGTCTGAAGGACTGGGAACTCGGCACTCCGGAGGCGACCAGCTACGAGTTTTCAATCGACTATCCCGGCGAGCGGCCCGACTTCGACGGTGACGCCGTTACCGATGATGGCGAGGTTGTTGCCGGAGGTTTGTCGGGTCTCTGGTACAACGGCATCGAAACCATTGGCGGTGACGAATACGAGATTTACTACGCCATCACCGACCGCGGCCCGCAGGCTGTCGGTATCGGTGATCGCGATGGTGACAATCCTGCCGATCCGGATACTGGCGGCAAAATTTTCGATGATCCCGACTACCCGATCACCATCTACAAGCTCGGCAAAGCCAATGGCGAGGTGGTTCAGCTCGAAAGCATTACCCTGAAGGTTCCGGATGGTGAAGGGGGCTTCCGTAATGCCACCGGCATCGGCATGCTCGACCGGAACGATACCGCGTATCAGTTGACCGGTCAGGATGATGAAGGCTTCAATGTGTATGAAGAGATTCCAAAGGATCAGTTCGGCCTCGATACCGAGTCGGTGGCCTGCCTGACCATCGATGGCTTGAACGATGGCAACCCGGTCTT
>JAFGMZ010000160.1 GCA_016927285.1 Chlorobiaceae bacterium | reverse complement strand
TGATGCCTGATAAATCACTTGACATAGTAGCAAATAAAATAAGAAAAATTATTTAATAATAAATTTTTTTGCCTCGTCTTTCAGGCTCTATTGCCGTATTTTAGCACGTCTAAGTCATTGAAAACCATGGTATTCCCTCATATGCTCATGAGGGGTGCTTATTTATTACGCCACAAGAAAACAGAACTGTTACGCAATGCAGATCGATTTCACAAAACTCTCGGGAGCAGGAAACGATTTTATCGTGATCGACAACAGGAACTTATCGCTGCAACTCTCTGCCGAACAGATCCGGACGCTTTGCGCAAGAAGAACGGGAATCGGGGCGGACGGACTTATCCTTATTGAAAAATCCGATCAGTTTGATTTCCGCATGCAATACTACAATGCCGACGGCCTGCCAGGCTCGATGTGCGGCAACGGGGGACGGTGCGCCGTCTATTTCGCACACTCGATCGGGGTTCCTTCGACAGATAATGGCGTCTATGTTTTTGAGGCGAACGACAACCGCTACGATGCATCGGTAACGGACCTCGAAATGGTAACGCTGCATATGCTTGACCCGCATGACTTCCGGGACAGCATTGCCGTTGAAGGATTCAGCTGCCACTTTGTAGACACCGGTTCTCCGCATACCGTTATCTTTTCTCCCGAAGGCGAGCTCGACCGGCTCAACGTCTATGACGAAGGCCGTGCCGTAAGACACAGAAAGGATATTTTTCCTGGTGGCACCAATGTCAACTTTCTTGAAATCATCGCTCCGGACAGCATCAGCATCAGAACATTTGAACGAGGGGTCGAGGACGAAACCCTGGCTTGCGGAACCGGTGCGGTGGCATCTGCCGTCATGAGCTACCGGCTCGGCAGAATATCGAGCCCGACTGTCAGCGTCAAAGTCAGGAGCGGTGATACCCTTGTGGTATCATTCGACGAAAATCTTAAATCGGTAACGCTGACAGGCCCTGCAAAAATCATCTACCGGGGCACACTGAAACTGCTTGAACCGGATTCTGAGCCATAGGCTCTCGAAAACGCTGTCCGGACTCTGCCCGCCCAAAAATGCCGGCATTTCGTTCACATTGAAATCGACTCGCTCCCTGCGCATGCACATTCTGCAAAACTCTCTTTCCTGGTTCACTAACGCCATCAAATACCGAATCCGGAAGAATTCTTTATTTTTTCGCCATCCGGCTAACAGGCTAAAGACTCCGTCTACAGGCTGTAACTGTAATATGCACCCGATAAAATTTTTCTTCGTTTCCATATATTCCTGACGGCTTATCCTGAGCAGCATTCGCCCCCCTCTGTTCTCATGAGCTTATGCCGTCTTCATATTTTCATTTCATTATAAAAAACACCGACAATGAATGAAAGAAACGAATCGTTGCAATGCACCTGTCCTGATATGATTATCGAAACAGACGGCTTTTCAGATAACAATCCGTTCCGGATTGCACGAAAACAGCTTGATGAGGCCGCAGCAGTCATGAACCTTGCTCCTGCATCGCATGAAATCCTCCGCTGGCCGCTCCGGGAACTGCACGTATCAATGCCGGTAAAAATGGATGACGGGACCACCAGAATCTTTCATGGCTTCCGCGTTCAGTACAACGATGCCCGTGGGCCGAACAAAGGCGGAATCCGCTTTCATCCGGATGAAACTATCGATACCGTAAGAGCTCTTGCTGCATGGATGACCTGGAAAACCGCCGTACTGGACCTTCCTCTCGGCGGCGGAAAAGGAGGTGTAATCTGCGACCCAAAATCAATGTCGAGCGGTGAACTCGAACGGCTCTCGCGTGCATATATACGACAGATAGGCCGGATACTCGGCATTGATAAAGACGTCCCGGCTCCTGACGTCTACACAACCCCCCAGATTATGGCCTGGATGGCGGACGAGTATTCTTTTATGCAGGGAAACAACGAATTCGGCGTTTTTACCGGCAAGCCGATCGCGCTTGGCGGTTCTGCAGGAAGAACTGACGCTACTGCCCGTGGAGGAATTTATTGCGTTCGCGATGCTGCGAAAGTTATCGGCATGAACCTTGCCGGGAAAAAAGCGGCGATCCAGGGATACGGCAACGCTGGCTATTATGCGCATAAACTGGCCGTGGAACTGCTCGGCATGAAAGTCGTTGCCGTTTCAGACTCAAAAGGCGGCATCCATAATCCGGACGGCCTTGATTACCTGGCGGTCATCGCCCATAAACAGGCATCCGGTTCGGTAAAGAATTTTCCCGGAAGTACTGCTATATCGAACAAAGACCTGCTTGAACTTGATATCGACATTCTTTTTCCTGCAGCGCTCGAATCGGTGATTACGAGCACAAACGCTGCAAACATCAAGGCCCGTATTGTGGCAGAACTTGCAAACGGCCCGACGACTCCCGAAGCCGATAACATCCTTTACCATAACGGGGTATACGTCATTCCCGATTTTCTTTGCAATGCAGGGGGCGTTACCGTCTCATACTTCGAAATGGTACAGAACACCTATGGATTCTACTGGGATGAGGAGGAGATTCACAAACTGCTCGATAAAAAAATGACAGCTGCATTCCTGAAAGTTCATGAAACCGCAGAAGTATATCACGTCCATAATCGCCTGGCCGCTTGCATCGTCGCCATTGAACGGGTTGTTGAGGCAATGAAACTTCGTGGCTGGGTATAGGCAAAGCCGAAACCGGACAGGAAGAGGTCAGCTCCCTTTTGCGGACTGCAAAAACAGGTAATGGAAATTATTTTCAGCTTACATCCTTCTGAACTTTTTGGCCGTCTCCCGGCGTTATGATTGCCGTTCGTTATTCACCAATACCGGCAGTTTTAATGCTGCGGAGTTTGTGTACAGGAACAACAATCAGCAATCTAAACGGAGAATAAATATGCAGAAATGGGTATGCGTCCCTTGCGGTTACGTCTACGATCCTGAAGTCGGCGACATCGACAGCGGCATTGAACCAGGAACATCGTTTGAAGATCTTCCCGATGACTGGATCTGCCCTGTATGCGGTGTAGACAAGTCGTTGTTTGAACCCTACGAAGAGGGGCGGGGAAGGTAATATCGTTTTAACCTGGTACAGCGTCTTTTCTTGCGCTGTATCAGGTTACTTTCCGCGATAATCCCTTAAAGAGAAAACACCCGTCTCCCGGCAGGTTAACAAAGCAGATGCTCTATCCTTTCGGCCAGGTCATCCAGGTTGAATGGTTTGGTCATGTAATCCGCAGCTCCGAGCATCAGACCCTGTTGCCTGTCTTCGCTGCTGTCTTTTGCGGTAAGCATCACAACAGGAATCCTGGAATAGTCCGGATTACTTTTGATCAGAGCCGTCAATGAAAAGCCGTCCATTCCCGGCATAGCTATATCAACAACAATAAGATCAGGTCGGTCACCCTTCTCGAGTAATGTGAGTGCGGAAACCGCATCTTCTGCAGTCAGCACAATAAACTTGCGCCCGAGACTGTGGGCCAGCAGCCTGCGGATGTTTGCAGAATCGTCTACAATCAGTATCGTATGCTGTTTCATGAAAGCTCCTGTTATTGAAGGTAATTCATCTTCAGCAGAGGAAGACGTACAAGAAACTCCGTCCCTTCGTGCAGGTTGCTTTGCACCGTTATGGTTCCCTCATGGGCCTCGACGATCTCCCTGGCAATAGAAAGACCAAGACCAGTGCCATCGACCGCATCTCCCGCACATTCAACTCTGTAAAACTTTTCAAAAACCTTTTCGATATACTCCTCCGGAATACCCGGACCATTATCCTTCACGCTCAAAAACATCGAGTCCGTATCGTAGGAAAGCAGCACGTCCACCCGTCCTCCTACAGGGGTGAACTTCAGCGCATTGCCGATGATATTAATGGCGACCTGCTTCAGGGAGTCCGGATCGGCAAAGACGCGCACTGCAGGGACACTGACTTTCAGATGCAGCTCGATGTTTTTTTCATCAGCTCTTATTTTCAGACTTCTACAGACTTCCGAGATGGTAACAGCCGGATCGATTTCGCTTTTTTTATAGGAAACCCTCCCGGAATCTATGCGAGAAATCATCAGAACATCCTCTATCAGCGAGGAAAGTCTTTTACTTTCATCATGAATGATCGAAAGAAATTCCAGAATCGTTGCCCGATCGAGTTCGTCCATCTCCCGAAGCAGTGTTCCGGTAAACCCGAGAATTGAGAACAAAGGTGTTCTTAATTCATGGGATACCGTGGAAATAAAATCGTTTTTCAATCTGACGTTTTCCCTGATAAGGCGCTCAGAACGTTTCTGTTCGGAAATATCCCTGAAAATTCCGACAAATCGCTTATTACCGCTTGTCATGAACATTCCGGCACTCAAGTGCACATTGATGCGCAACCCATGGCCGGTCACAATCTGGGTTTCAAGCGTTTGGGGTGATCTGCCGCTGGCGCTTCTGAAGGATACGACCGCTTCATCACGCAATTCTTCAGGATAAAGATCTCCCATATGCAGACAGGAAAGCTCTTCCGGAGAATAATCGAACAACAGCTGCGCCTGTCGGTTCCATTTCACAAGAACACCGCTTTCGGCATCCGCTACAATAATGGCATCAGGAATCGCCTGAAAAAGATTGAGATATTTTTTCTTGTTCTCGATCAGCTTCCGTTCGGTTTCTTTGAGCTCGGTAATATCAACAACAATACCCCGAAAACCGGAGGGGGAATTACGACCTGATATCGGCGCCGCATAGACAAGCGCAGGAAAGCCCGTGCCGTCCTTTTTTAAGATGGTGAATTCGTGGCTGCTAAACCTGCCGGAAATTTTCCTCCCCTGTATACCTCGAAGCACCCGGCTCCTGTCACCAGATGAAAAAAACTGCAGGGCATGCAACCCTTTTTTCATCTCATCCCTGCTATAGCCGAAGGTAATGAAACCCGCCCTGTTGGAATAGGTGATGATACCTTTCCTGTCTGTTTCAAATACAGGTTGCGGCAATAGATCAGCCAGCTCCCTGAATCGCCGGATGCTCCGCCGAAGGGCCTCCTTGCCCTTTCTGATATCGGTTATATCCTGTATCAATGCAAGAATATGAGAGGGCGCTTTCCCCTGACTGCTGACAGGACTGATGATGGCTCGCTCCCAGCAGAGTTCCCCTGTTGCCTTTCTGTTGCAGAAATCACCCTGCCATACCTGTCCGGATACAATGGTTTTTCTGCTGTTTAAAGAGATGCCTGCAGGATCGTCGCTGATATTGAAAATATTATCTTTCGCAACTGAACCGCCGATAAAGGCTCCGCTGACAGTAGAAAAGGACGGATTTGCATATTCGATATGACCCTCGATATCGGCAATGACAACGGCTACAGGGCTCTGATCAACAGCCGCCGAGAGCAAACGCACTTTCTGACGAAGAGCGGATTCCGACAATGCGTTTTTCAGGACAACTGCCAGCCGGTTCAGATCGACCGGTTTTGTGAGATAATCATAGGCTCCCATTTTAACGCATTGTACAACCTGATCGATCTCTCCGGAACCGGATATCATGATAACCGGCAGCATATCGTTCTTCTCCATAAGAAAACGCAATACATCAATACCGCTTTTACCCGGCATATTGACATCAAGAAGCAACGCATCGAAAGATGAAGACTGCAGGAGAGAGAGCGTTTCATCACCGCTGGAAGCCGTAACCGGATGATAGCCCAGGCCTGTCAGAATTGCCGATGTTGCCTGCCGCGTCAGCGCACTGTCATCGGCAATCAAAACCGTTATAAAATCAGTGGCGTGTGACATAAGGCAGCATTTGAAAACTTGCGCAGCAAGGAGGTATTTGCCTGCGACATCTGCCCGGGATACATAAAAAACCTGCGAAATACCGAAAAGAAAACGCCGTAAGGATTAATCGCAGAAAAGTACCTTGTATTCCCTGCTGACAAAGGTGTTGGCAAGACGCCTCAGCCTCAAAGCGCTCTGATGCTCTTTTTCCAGCACCAGCCAGCGATGTTCATCGGTAGACTCCTTTCCCCGAAGCAATTGATTTTTTTTAGTCTCCTGATACGTCAGTTCGATATAGACGCCAAGATCAATGCCATCCGTCGCAATTGCGTAAAGTCCGTCAATGATAAGCAGATCGATCGAAGAAAAATCAGTGACAAGCAGATCAACCTTTTCGGTGATAATATCGACACAGGGCATGCTTGCTTTGCGACCATGACGAAAATCCTCGATATTGCGATTCAGCCACGCATGATCATACTCATCCGGTCCAACCGACTCAAAATTATTCCGTTCACGTTCAGCCCTTCTGAGTTGAGGTTCCACCTTGTAATAATTGTCAGTATGCAGAATCTTGACCCTTATTCCTTCTTTTTTCAAAACAAGAGCCAGCGAATGGGCCAGTTCGGACTTACCGGCTCCGGACTCGCCCGATATAGCTACGATAAAACGATATCCAGGGAACTCCTCTTCTTTAGCAGCCTTTTCAATGAGGACCCTTTCTGAAATCGCTTCGGCTGCTTTTTTATGCTTGTCGCTGATGAGAAGAATATCGCTAAGCACGGTATCGGAGGATTATCGGTTAGTTTATATCTGCAGCTAGCTTCAGCTCACGACAAAACATGCTTCGGCTGCACAAAACAGCTTTAAGCATTAATATAATAAAACAGTATTGTCATTTTTCTGAAAACCAGCCAAAGCAGACGATAAGAATATAAAATCATTTGACCCCTCTCGGTCTCGATAAACCTGAATCCCGATAAAAACCGAATGCTCTACTGGAGTTTACCGGCAATCATAGGTTCGATCAGATTTCGACGGTTCCTGCTCCTGACCGCTTTTTCAGTATCCCGTGCCGATGAACGCGAACATGTACCTTAAGGCGTCCAAGGCCGATAGCTCGACATAAAGCACATCTCTGTTGTACTGACAGCTAATGCAGGCCACCGCTCGGAATCTGTCGATATGGCCGTAGAGTAACGATAGCCCTGTACGGAGCGCGGAATGGAACGACCGCGGATTTCCGAGACAATTGATATCATAAATCCATCATACGGATTCCGCTTGATTAACCTGTAGAGGAAACAAAAAAAGCAGGAGTTACGAATGTCACTCCTGCTTTTTTCCGCTCCGCGAGTAGGATTCGAACCTACAACCCTTCGGTTAACAGCCGAATGCTCTACCATTGAGCTATCGCGGAATATTTCCCCCTTAATGGGCTGTAAATATACGACCCATTTCTTTTTTTCCAAACAGCACACATATTTTTTTTTACTTTTTCTTCCTGATAGCGCATTCTGACGCTTTCTTTTTAGATAATTATTTTTGTACATTGGTGTTCTTTTACTGAAAAGAGGGTATATGCATAAAGAGAAAGCACTGATAGAGATCCGGATCGCGGGTCTTATGCAGGGAACCCATACGTTTGAATTTACCTGCAGAGCCGAGGATTTCAGGAATAATGAACTTGCCGGAACGGTCTTTACGCGGGATATACTGGTAACAGTAACCGCAGAAAAAGCCGAGAACGAAATAGCAGTCATTATAAGAACCGTAACGACAGCCGACTTTACCTGCGATATCTGCCTTGCGCCTCTTGAAAAGGAGCTCAGGGGCGAATATCGCATCTATTATCTTTTCGACAGTGCGCTTGAGAATCCGGAAGAAAACGACGAGGATTACCGCACGATCGACAAAAACGCGGTTACGATTGACCTGACGGAAGATGCGCGGGAAACTCTTCTGCTTTCATTACCGATGAAGGTTACCTGCACAAATAATCCTGACTGCAGACTCTACCACGGCGGAAAAGAATCCGGAGATACCCCTGATGAAGAAAAAAGCTCCTGGCAGGAATCTCTTGAGAAGCTGAAAAACAAGTATCGTTAACCGACTATAAAATCAGAGGACAATCATGGCAAATCCGAAAGCCAAAATGTCAAAATCCAGAAGGGATAAAAGGCGAGCACAGTTCAATGCCCGCACAAAAGCGGCAACGACCGTCGTTTGTGCAAACTGTGGCGAACCGACTCTTCCTCACCGCGCCTGCCGTCATTGCGGCCACTACCGAGGCAGAGCCGTCGTTACCAAAGCCGCAAACAGCTGATCAACAACTACAGGATTACCCCGTCATGCTGACCATCGCCGTTGATGCAATGGGTGGAGATAACGCTCCTGCCTGTGTAATTGAAGGAACCATTCAGGCTCTTCGTGAGTGTGGCAACCGGTTTTCCGTCCTGCTGATCGGTCAGGCAGAAAAAGTCGAGCCCCTGCTTGCCGCACAGGATACAGAAGGATTGAATCTCCGGTTTGTGCATGCGCCTGAAGTGATTACCATGGATGATGTCCCTGCTATCGCCGTTAAAACCAAACAGGAATCATCGCTGGTCATAGGCCTTAAAATGTGCAAAACGAAAAAGGCTGACGCTTATGTCAGCGCTGGAAATACCGGTGCGCAGATGGCAGCCTCCCTGTTTGTGCTCGGCAGACTGCCGGGGGTTCTGCGGCCTACGATCTACGCTTACTTCCCGAGAATACAAGAAGGCCTGACAAATATTGTCGATGTCGGGGCAAACATGGACTGCAAGCCCGAAAATCTCGTACAGTTCGCCGAAATGCTCACCATATACCAGCGTTACGGCGCAGGTATCGAAAATCCGGTAACCGGACTGCTCAATATAGGCGAAGAAGAAGGAAAAGGATCAGAGATACTGAAGCAGGCCTATAAACTGCTGAAAGAGGCTGACGCTAAAGGCAAAATATGTTTTGCCGGAAATATCGAGGGGCATGACATTCTGAAAGGCAATGTCAGCATCGTTGTCTGTGACGGCCTTGTGGGAAACACCATCCTGAAGTTCGGCGAAAGCATTCCTGAATTTCTCGGCGCACTGCTGAAGCCTGCCCTGCAGAAACTGGTTGCATCGGGTGAGCTTGACGCGAAAGCTGCCTCGCTGACATCTTCTGTATTTAAAAGCATGTTCGAGCCTTTCGATGTCGAAAAGTTCGGAGGCGTTCCCTTCCTCGGAGTTGACGGCATCTCGATTGTCGGTCATGGCCGATCGTCGTCACGTGCCATTAAAAACATGATTTTTATGGCAGAGCACATGATCGAAAAAAAGGTCAATGACCATATTGCAGAGATGCTCGCTGAAAAATAGCATGATTGTTGTTGCCGGCAATCACTTGAGATGACCAAATTGATGGAGGCCATTCGGCAGAATACGAACAACCCTGTATTGAAATAACCTCATAGCGCACATGAAAGCTGCAATAACGGCAACTGCCAAATACCTGCCTGATGGAGTCATCACCAATTTCGATCTTGAACGGCTTCTTGAAACCAATGACGAATGGATTCGCTCAAGAACCGGGATCAGCGAACGGCGCATTGAGAAAGATCCGTCCAGGGCGACATCATTTCTTTGCGGAGAGGTAGCAAAACAGCTTCTCGATAAACGGGGTATTCCCGCAACCGACATCGAACTTATCATTGTTGCCACTATGACGCCCGACATGCTGTTCCCTGCAACAGCATGCCTTGTACAAGGCATCATCGGTGCCGATAATGCCTGGGCATTCGACCTTAACGCTGCATGTTCGGGATTTATTTTCGCACTCAATACCGCCGCGCAATTCATCGAGTCAGGAGCGCACAAAAAGGTCATGGTAATTGGCGGCGATAAAATGTCGTCGATCGTCGATTATGCCGACCGCTCGACAGCGATCCTCTTCGGCGATGGCGCTGCTGGCGTAATTCTTGAACCGGCAGATGAAGGCTACGGCATTCTCGATGCAAAGCTGTATGCTGACGGAGCTAACGGAAAAGACCACCTGCTCATGACCGGCGGCGGAAGCCTTCATCCGGCAACAGCCGAAACTGTCGAAAAGCGCATGCATTTCATCCACCAGGACGGTAAACAGGTCTTTAAAGCAGCAGTAACCGCAATGGCCGACACCGCCGCCGAAATCATGCAGCGAAACGGCCTGAACGCCGAAAACATTTCCTGGCTTGTGCCCCATCAGGCAAACCAGAGAATCATTCACGCTACAGCCGAACGAATGGGGCTCAGCGACGAAAAAGTCATATCGAACATAGCCAATTACGGCAATACGACAGCAGGAACCATACCTATCTGTCTCGCAGAACTTGAAGAACAGGGCAAACTGCACCGGGACTCGAATCTTGTAATGGTGAGTTTCGGAGCCGGCTATACCTGGGGTGGCATGTATGTCAAATGGCAGTAACATCACTATCCTTATTTAACAGAAACAGCCATTCATGAAAGCATTTGTGTTTCCGGGACAGGGATCCCAGTATTGCGGCATGGGCAGGGATATTTTTGAAACATTTCCTGCGGTTGAAAAGCTGATGAAAAGCGCAGACGATATCCTCGGATTTTCAATGACCGATATCATGTTCAATGGAAGCGAGAACGAACTCCGACAAACAAAGTTCACGCAACCGGCAATTTTTCTGCACAGTACTGCGATTACATCGATACTCGGCAACGCAGATGTCGCAATGGCAGCCGGACACAGCCTCGGAGAGTACAGTGCACTCTGTTTTGCCGGCGCGCTGTCGTTTGAGGATGCCTTACGCATCGTAGCCAAACGGGGCGAACTGATGCAGAATGCGGGACAGCAGAATCCCGGCTCCATGGCTGCGCTTATCGGCATGCAGGACAACGCTGTTGCCGCATTGCTCGCGGAAGCCGCTTCGGCGGGAACAGTACAGGCGGCGAACTTCAACTCCCCAGGTCAGGTCGTCATATCCGGCGACATTCCCGCAGTAAGAATGGCCATTCAGCTGGCATCTGCACATGGTGCAAGAATGGCCAAGGAGCTGGTTGTATCGGGAGCGTTCCACTCTCCGCTTATGAAGCCTGCGGAACAGGAGCTGGCTGAGGCACTCGATCTTGTCGATATAAGGGACGCAAGAATACCAATATGCATGAATGCCGTTGCCGCCCCGATCACCTCAGCTGTGGAGATCAGGAAGAATCTGATCAGGCAGCTTACGAGCCCTGTGCTCTGGACACAGTCGATTGAAGCGATGGTAAAAACCGAAATCACGCACTTCATAGAGGTCGGACCACAGAAAGTTCTGCAGGGCCTTATCAAAAGAATCGACAAGTCGGTTACCGTTGCAGGGGTCGATACTGCCTCCGATGTCAGCCAGTATATCGCAGCTTGAAAAACAGAACGCAACCCTTAAACTGAAGAGATAACAACCATGCTTGAAGGGAAAATTGCCGTTGTAACCGGCGCAGCAAGAGGAATAGGACAGGCCATTGCTTTCGATCTCGCAGCAAAAGGCGCAGGAGTGGTCGTATGCGATATCAAGGAAGAATGGATTGCCGAGACAGCAGAAGGCGTCCGCAAACTTGGTCGTGAAGTCTGGTGTCGCGAACTCGATGTAACCAATACGGAAGCGGTCCAGGCGGTCTTTGGCGAAATAGCGGGGTCTACCGGAAAAATCGATATTCTCGTCAACAATGCAGGCATCACTCGTGACGGCCTCCTGATGAGAATGAGCGAAGAGGACTGGGATGCCGTTCTGACGGTAAATCTCAAGGGAACCTTTGCCTGTACGAAAGCTGTAACCCGGACCATGATGAAACAGCGCTCAGGCGCGATTATCAATATCGCTTCGGTAATCGGTCTCATGGGCAATGCCGGACAGGCGAATTACGCCGCATCGAAAGGAGGCGTTATCTCCTTTACCAAATCCGTTGCCAAAGAGTTTGCGTCGCGCAATATCCGCGTCAACGCGGTTGCTCC
>JAFGMZ010000159.1 GCA_016927285.1 Chlorobiaceae bacterium | reverse complement strand
CTCCGGATTTCTCGAGATTTCTGATGTATGGCTGGTATATTTGAGGTGAGTCACGAAATGAAAGGACTGAATAAGAAAAGTGAAATACAAGCTTGTTGTTTTTGATTTTGACGGGACGTTGGCTGATAGCGAGGCGAGCATTATGGAGTCGCTGCAGCTTGTTGCCTGGCATCTTGGACTTTCGTGGGTTGATCAAGCCGCAGCTCGGCAGAGTATCGGTTTGCCGTTGAGGCGCACGATTGAAATTGGGCTTGGTCTCTGTCCGGAAGAAGCTCCCGAGGCGGTTGATCTCTACAGAAAGTATTATCACGAGGTTGCTTTTGATTCAACTCATCTCTTTCCGGGAGTGAACGAGACGCTTGAGCGATTGCGGCCAGCTTGCCTGCTCGCCGTCGCTTCAGGTAAAAGCTCCCGGGGATTGTTGTCGATGATGCAGCATCTCGGTATTTCCGAGTACTTCTCTTTTGTTGCCGGAGCTCAGGATGTGCAACAGCCAAAGCCGGCTCCGGATATGGTGCTTCTTGCATTGGCGCGGCTGAATATTTCGGCACATGAGTGCCTGGTTGTGGGCGATACCGTTTACGATATCGAAATGGGGCAACGGGCATTTGCCGATACCTGTGCCGTTACCTACGGTAACCATTCGTTGGATCAGCTACGCCGTATCAATCCCACCTTTATCATCGATGTATTCCCGCATGTCGTGAATTGTCTGGAGCTATGAAGATTTTATGGGGGATTGCAGGGGGTTATGGTGTAATGGGTTCAAGAGCGTAGCCCGTAAGCTGTTGGCTGGATGGGCGGCTGACGTTCGTAAGTGAGATATGTTGGTAGCGTGGAGCGTAACTCCTTGGGAGGGGTTTCTCAAAAAAAAGGATGTTTCGCATTCGGAAAACGGAAGGCGACTGAGGCGAGATGGCTCAGGGATTGGCCTGCAGTGTTCAGGTTTTGATTTGCTGTGTTTTTTTTAGCAGAATTCTGAAGAATGTGTTGAAGTCCTGTTCCAGCCATATCCGCTCGAATCTGGTATTGAATTGGGGTGTTATGGGGCCGTGTTCGATTTCGAAGCCGGCATCCGGGGTTTGCCTGAGGATCCAGTGATAGTAATCCGCGCTGTCGGTTACGATGAGCGTTTCGCCGCCGACCTTAAGCCGGTTGTTGACCAGGCATAGGTATTCCGTTGAAAAGAGTCTGTATTTGCTATGCTTTCTTTTTGGCCAGGGATCGGGAAAGAGGGAATAGATCCGCGAAACCGAACAGGCAGGGAACAGGTCGGCAAAGGCCGTTTTGGCGCACGACTCGATAAGCCGGATATTATCGAGATTGCGGCTTGCAACCCGTTTTGATACCTCTGTTACCATCCCCGGTTTCTTTTCAATGCCGATAAAGAGTCTGTCGGGGTGTTCCGATGCTCTCCTGATGAGATACTCTCCGCTGCCGAAGCCTATTTCAACCTCGATCGTTTCGGCATCCTTAAGATGTTCCTCGGTCCAGGTTTCCCTATCTGCGCTAATGACAGTGTTTTTGCACAGTGACTTTCTGGTATCCATGATCGTTGAGGATCGCTTTGTGATTCATAATGGATTTCAAAAACAAGGCGCATGTACCACCATGTCGGGAGGCGGCCGAATGTCTCCAAATGCCTTTCTGAGCTGCAAGCGAAGAGTCCCTTTCGGGTGGCGAGGAATGGATGCTGCCGCATTTATCCTGAAGCTTCAGTTGGCAGGAGGGGTGTTTCTGGTGAGAATGCCGTCCGCAACCATTTTGTCGATCATCTTGGTGAGCTGGTCGTGCGTACGAATCAGGGCTGGCAGCGAAAGGGCAACACGTCCGGTCAGCTGAATGTTGGGATCCTTGTCCTTTTCAACTGAAGTGACGTTGACAAGGTCAATGCGTATGACGCCGTCGATAAGGGTCATGTTTGCGATACCATCGGCATAAATGGTCTGCATGGTGTTTTTTCCGGGGAATTGGGTTGTTGATATTTGATTTGTCCATATAATATACACAATGTCGCGATAGAGGCCTTGACGGGCTTGAAAAAACATCGTGTAACGCAGAGGATCGCATTAAGCGTTACGGGGGAGGAACTGGCGGCTTGGTGCGCGCTGTTTTATGGCTATATTTCTATGGGTGTTTTTGACTGTTTTATTGAAACATCTATGCGTCGACTCCCATTTCTTTAATGAGGAAATATGCATTGTCATTTGATGACGCCGTTGCGCAGGCTGATAATCCAGACAGTTATAAGTTAATGAAAACTAATGATTTACTGAGCAAGACAGGGTATGGCGAATTGCTTTCGCGCGACGAGCTTGTTTTTCTGCTTGATCTTCCTCCTGATTCGTTGGATGTCTATATGGTTATGGCTGAGGCAAACCGGATTTCAAAGGAGGTATCGGACGGCAAAGCCGAAGTGCATGCGCAGTTTGCCGTTAATCTTGCGCCGTGCAGCTGCGATTGTCTTTTTTGTTCGTTTGCAGAAGTCAATGGGGTTTTTACCGCGTCAACGGCCTTGAGCGCCGATCAGGCTGTCGCTTATGCGCGCCAGTTTGAAAAAGACGGAGTGAACGCTCTTTTTTTGATGTCAACGGCTCATTATCCTTTTGAGCGTTTTCTGGAAATATCAAGGGAGGTACGCAAAAGCCTGAAGCCGGAAACGACATTGATTGCCAATGTAGGCGATCAGTCGGTTAAGAGTGCCCTCAAGCTGAAAGATGCGGGATTCGCTGGCGTGTATCATGCGGTTCGTCTTCGCGAAGGAATCGATACCGCCCTTGATGTCGGTAAGAGGAAGAGGAGTATTTTTAATTTCAGGGAGGCCGGTCTTGAAGTTGGGACTTGCGTTGAGCCTGTAGGTCCTGAGCATACCAATGAGGAGCTTGCCGATATGATCGCATTCACCGCATCGTTCAATCCGGCATACAGCGGCGCGGCGCGCAGGATTCCCATACCGGGCACTAAATTGGCAGCGCTCGGGATGATCAGCGAGCTGCGGATGGCGCAGATCGTGGCCATTACCAGACTGGGTATGCCGAGGAGCGTTTCAGGCAATTGCACCCATGAGCCTTGTACGTTGGGCGCTATTGCCGGCGCGAATCTCTTCTGGGCCGAAGTTGGAGCAAACCCTCGCGACGTTCAGGTGAAGACGGAGGAGGGAAGAGGCGAAAGCGCGAACAGTTGCCGCTCGATTTTTCAGGAAAGCAATTGGGAGATACTGCGCGGGCCATCACGCTTTTACAAGAGCGCGGTATGATTTTTTCAGACTACTATTCCGGTTAAAGACCGGAACGAGGTTTCATTCTGCAAAATCAGGCGACTGAAGTAATTACATTTTCCGGAGCACATCATGCGAAGACGCCAGCGACCGTTCCTGCTGTTGCTGGGAATTGCGGCAATAGCAGGTTCTGTCTGGTATGCGTGGTCATCGGGCAGGCCCGTTACCGATGGAAGGTACGATTTTCGTGCCAACGGCATCTGGATTCAGCACGGCTGGCTCGGGGACGATTCGTGGTTCGACCGGAACAAGAGGGAGATGACGCTGTTTCGCGATGACGCAAGGGTTCGTGAACTGGCTGATCTTTTTGCCGGGCATGGAATACGGGATGTTTTTCCTCATCTCTGCCCCTGTACTTCTGACGGCCGGATTGCTTTGGCCGATGCTATTCAGACGGAGCGGTTCCTTGACGGGTTTTCAGGTTTCAGGGTACTCCCCTGGATCGGCGGGGTTCTTGGCGAGCACTGTTTTCCGGAATCCTCAGCCTGGCGGGGGACCTTTGTTTCGTCCGTAGTGGCGTTACTCGTTTCCCATCCGCGGCTTGCAGGCATTCATCTCAATATAGAACCACTGCCTGACGGCAGCGAAGCTTTCCTCGTGCTGCTTGACGAGCTTCGTCAGGCGATGCCGACCGGGAAAATCATTTCAGTGGCAGCCTTTCCGCCACCGTTAATTTCTCGGTCGTATTCCAAAGCTTATTGGGCAAAGCCTTATTATGGTCAGGTTGCCCAACGCTCGGACCAGATTGTTCCAATGATGTACGATACGGCGGAACCAACAGCCGGGTCGTACCGTCATTTGATGCGTGTCTGGAGCGTACAGGCGCTTGACTGGTCCGGCAGGACGCCGGTGCTGTTTGGCGTTCCGGCCTACGACGATTCCTGCGAGAAGGACCATCTCGCTCAAACAGAGAACTTGCGAAATGCGATTGCCGGGATTCATGCAGGCTTAAAAACGTACCCTGTGCTGCCGGAGAACTATTCCGGGGTGGCTATCTATTGCGAATGGGAGATGGATCGCAGCGAATGGGACTGGTTCAGAACTGATTTCGGAAAAAAACAGGGGGAGCCGTTCGTTACTGAAATAACTGATAACAATTGAGCGAAGCGATGCGCTCATAGTCAGAAGAGATTGTTTGCTTCTATTGCTTTGACAAGATCAAGAATATTCATTTTTCATATCAGCCGGAGCTGGTGAAATGATAACTGGTTATGATGGTATGCCGCCTACATTGGCGGATAGCGTAGTGGTACTGGATTTCGAGACGACAGGATTGTCTCCCCAGTATGGCGACAGGGCTATCGAGATCGGTGCGGTGTTGCTCGAACATGGAGCGATTGTGGATCGCTTTCAGAAACTGATGAATCCCGGTTTCCGGATCAGTCCGTTTATCGAGAGTTATACCGGTATTACCAACAAGATGCTGAACAGACAGCCTTGTTGCGAAGAGGTGATGGCCGAATTTTCGGAGTTTATTGCCGGCAGAAATATCGTTGCCCACAATGCGTCGTTCGACCGCCGTTTTCTTGATTATGAGCTGAAACGTGCAAAATGTGCATATGAGGGCGCATGCTGCTGCTCTTTGCTCGTTTCAAGAAGAATTTATCAGGATGCTCCGAACCATAAGCTGCAGACGCTGGTGTTGCATGCGGGTATTCCAGAGGCAGGTCCTTTTCATCGTGCGCTGGTGGATGCAGAGATGACGGCGTATTTATGGATGTCGATGATCGATCGGATTCGCAGGCATTACGGGATACCGGTTATTACCTTCAAACAGCTGAGCGAGCTGTCGAAAATCGATAAACTCTATGCCCACAGGTATCTTTCTGCTCTGGCTGAGCAATGTCAAAGGCCTTTTTCGGACGTTTAATTTCACGCTACCCATATATTGTTGCTTCGTGACCAGGAAGTACTGGTTCAGATGTGCGGTTCCGCAGATATGTCGCTTACGTCATGTTGTGATTTGGAGTCAGGTATACGTTATAGCGGCAACAGTTTTCGTTTATTTTTGAGCACAAGAGCGCAGTGTCGATGGCGTCATACAGTCATTGGAATATTGTAAACCTGGTTTCATAATTAAGATCATGAAGAGCCGTTTTTTGACGTTACTTGTGGCCGCGTGCATCCTGCCGGGAGGCACAGTTCTCGATGCCAGAGCCGCCGTGGATGTTGCGGGTAGCGATTCGGGAGCGATACGGGATTTCTCGTCGAGAAAGGCAATGGAGAAGTATGCGCTTCAGTATGAAAACATGAGGCCGGTCAAAGGCCGGTGTCCGTCTGACTACAAGCTGGTGCAGCTTGCGCTCCTGCTCGATACGAGTAACAGCATGGACGGGTTGATCAATCAGGCGAAAAGTCAGCTTTGGCGGATCGTTAACGAGATGTCGCGCATGCACAAGAGGGGCGAGCATATCCGGCTGCAGGTGGCGCTGTATGAGTACGGCAACAACTCGCTTTCTCCAATGACCGGGTATATCCGACAGGTTACGCCCTTTACCGAGGACCTCGATCTGCTCTCCGAAGCGTTGTTTTCGCTTGATACCAACGGAGGTTCGGAGTACTGCGGGCATGTCATTGGCAGCAGTTTGAACCGGCTGCGCTGGAACAGCTCCCGTGAAGGGCTGAAACTTATTTACATAGCTGGCAACGAACCGTTCAACCAGGGAGCTGTGAGCTACGAGGCTTCCTGCCGTTGGGCAGCGGAGCGAGATATTTCGATCAATACCATCTATTGCGGCGATTACCGGTCCGGTGTCGGGATCTTCTGGAAAAGAGGGGCCGAGATCGGTGGCGGCAGCTATTTCTCGATCGACAGCGATATGACCACGCAGGGGATCGCCACTCCCTATGACCAGGATCTCATGATGCTCAACAGCCGGATCAACAAAACCTATGTGCCTTACGGAAGAGAGGGTAAAGCGCGTCAGGAAAGGGCGAACAGGCAGGATATGAATGCTGCGGCGCTTTCGGCGCCCGTTGCCGCAGAACGGGCCGCATCGAAAGGTTCGATACTATACGAGGTTTCCCGGTGGGATCTTGTGGATGCACTCGACAAGAGAGCCGTGACGATCGAAAAACTCGATAAGGAGAGCCTGCCCGACGAGCTCAAGGGCAAGTCGCCCAAGGAGATCGAAAGCTATGTGAAAAAGAAAAAGCTGGGCCGGGATACATTGAAACAGCAGCTTTTGGAACTCGGCCGTAAACGCGATGCCTGGGTAAAACAGAAGGAGCAGGAAACTGCGGGAAGCCAGAGCCTCGGATCGGTTATTCTCAAAGACCTGCATGCCCAGGCGGCATCGAAAAACTTCGGATTCAGGTGATGTTCGGTTCTGACTGGCTGCTCGACGGCGCAATTATGATGATCGAGCGTACCCACAGGGTGGACAACCTGGCAACCGATGAACTGGCAGCGATGCTTGACGAAGGGGAACCTCCGCTGCTTTTCGACGTTCGCACTGCAGCGGAGTTCGAGAAGAGCCGGATCGCAACGGCCGTGCGTCTTGAGCCGAATATCGATGCGGATGATTTCTCGGCCCGTTACGGCTCTTTTCTCAAAGGGCGAGATACCGTTTTTTACTGTTCGGTCGGACAGCGCAGCTCGGAACTGCTTGAACGGGTGGAGAGTGTATGCCGGAATGTTGGGGCCAGGAGTTGCCGCAATCTGCGCGGCGGGATTTTCCGCTGGTACAACGAGGGCAGGCCGGTTTTCGATGGCTCGGGTTCGACGGACGATATAGACGGGTACGACCCGCTCTGGTCCGTGATGGTCGAATGGCGCCGATAGCGCACTATGCTCTGAACGGTCGCTTCAGGAGCGGCAGAAGCTGCTGTCGGCCGGGATCGCTTTCATTGTCGAGACCGATACGGAGGCCATCGAGACTCTCTTTCATAAGGAAGCTGCCGAAAAAACGGTCCCACAGGGAGAGCATGCTGCCGTAGTTCGAGTCGTGTTCGCTTCTCCGCCTCGAGTGGTGGAGGCGGTGCATCATGGGGGTCGGGATGACGAACCGGGCCAGCCGGTCCATAGCAGGCGGAATGGAGATGTTGCTGTGGTGGAATGCAATGACCGGCGTCATGATGAGCGAGTAGAGCAACACGTGTTCGATACCTGCTCCCATCAGCATGAAGAGGGCGAGTCGCAACAGTTCCGAGAACAGGATTTCCATGTAATGGAACCTCCAGCTGGTGGTGACATCGAGTGCGGCGTCGCTGTGGTGAATGGAGTGGAATCTCCAGAGAAATGCCGTTTCATGATTGAGACGATGCCAGACGTACATCCACAGGTCGATGAGGAGAATGATTGCGATTGCTTCGGCTGCGGGGTGAAGACCAAGCATTCCGATTCCCGGCCAGACATTTCCCGACCAGTCGAGCATGAAAGCCATGAGTATGCCCGAAGGGAGCAGGATCAGCAGGTTGAGCAAAGCTATCGAAAGGTTGAGTTTCGCATGCCGGGTACGGCGCTTCTGCCCGGAGAAAAAAGGGATGATTCCCTCGAGGATCCAGAGCAGCACTCCCGCGGCAATCGTGGCGCCGTATGAGAAGCCGCGAAGGTCGGGTATGGAAAAAAAGCTGTCTGCCATGCTGTTGAAATGGAATGGAATAGTATCAGGGTCTTTTAATTCTTACAAAGCAGAAAGCCGGGTAATCTTCCCGGCTTTCTGCTTTGTAAGATCACAGGTTTTTTACCAATTTACGATAGGTGGATGCTTATTATCAGCTTCTACGGTTCATGACCGTGAGAAAATAGACGAGCTGCATGATGGCCTGTGCCGCAGCGGCTACGTAAGTAAGCGCGGCTGCGTTGAGTACGGCGTTTACTCCTTCCATTTCAGCGCGTGATACTATACCCTGCGAAACGAGCAGCTCCTTGGCTCTGCGGCTGGCGTCGAACTCTACCGGCAGGGTGACGAGTGCGAAGAGCGCGGTTGCCGCAAAGAGGGTTATGCCTGCCCAGGCAAGCGTGGTGCCGAGGGTGCCGGCCATGAACATGCCTGCCATGAAGATGATCGGGCCGAGATTGCTGCCGATGGAAACAGCAGGCACCATAATGGAACGGATCTGCAGCGGCAGGTAACCTGTTTTATCCTGAAGGGCGTGACCGGCTTCGTGTGCGGCTACGCCTACAGAGGCGATGCTTGGGAGGTTGTAGACCTGCTCGCTGAGGCGAAGTGCCTTGTGGCGGGGATCGTAGTGATCTGAAAGCATGCCGCGGGTCGCTTCGACCGTTACGTTTGCCAGGCCGCCCCTTTCAAGCAGTTTGCGTGCCGCCTGCGCGCCGTTGATGCCTGACCGGGTGCGTACCTGCGAATATTTTTTAAATGCGGATTTAACTCTGAACTGTGCCCAAAGGCCAAGCAGCATGGGCGGAAGGGCAAAGAGAAAATATAAGGGATCGATATACATAAGTAGTTGTTTTATCAGTTATTCAGCAATATGTATTCATCGTTATCGACAGAAAAAACAAATAAACATAGGCATTAGTTTCGTTAACCGCAACATTATCAGGTCTTTGTAGGGCGTATTGCGGTATTGGTATGCGAGACGATCCATCGAAAGTATTTGTTAAAAAATCACTGCGCGACTACATTGCCGGGTTATCCATGCGAGACGGGTTCGACATCCATATCCCGACTCTGTCAGGACGCCATCCTCCGTGTGCGTTGATTACGCATGAAATTTTTTTTCAGGAGTCTTTTTTTGAAGTAAGATGGGCCCATGGGAACGTTGAAGCTGGTTTAGCTTATTCTATTAATAGAAGATACACTTGTCAGGAAATATTTTGCCCATGATTATGCATGTTTCAGATACGTTCTATCGCCGATTGTTCTGTTCTGCGTTGCTGTTTCAGTTTTTCTTTTTTTCGGTTGCGACTGCAGATGCTGCAGGGAAGAGGGTGTCGAGCATTGCGTTGAAAGGATCGGTGAATCCTGCAAGTGCGCAATATTTTTCCCGTGCGCTCGATAAAGCCCGGACGGATGGATCGCATGCTTTTCTTGTTGAACTCGATACTCCTGGAGGACTGGTGCGTTCGCTCCGCGAGATGGTTCAGGATGTCATGGCTTCGGAAATTCCGGTTATTGTCTATGTCTCACCTTCAGGTTCCCAGGCGGCATCCGCTGGAGCTCTTCTTATGCTCTCGGCTCATGTTGCCGCCATGTCTCCCGGGACGGAAATCGGTGCAGCCCATCCGGTCGGTATGGGAGGCGATAAAGAGGGTGACGTGATGAGCAAGAAGGCGGCAAGCGATCTGGCGGCTTTTGCCAGAAGTCTTGCCGAGGAGCGCGGCAGGAATGCCCGCTGGGCGGAAGATGCGGTTCGGGAAAGCAGGGCATCGAGCGCTCAGGAGGCGCTTGCTGCGGGAGTTATCGAAGTGGTTGCGGACGATACCAAGGCGCTTTTCAGGGCGATCGATGGAAAGCTCGTGAAAACTGCCGGAGGGGAAGTGAGGCTTCAGACATCTCGTGCCATTATTGAGAAGATCGAACCTGCGTTTCAGGAAAAGGCGCTCATGATGCTTGCCGACCCCAATCTCGCCTATATTTTTTTTCTTGCAGGACTTGCAGGTATTTATTTCGAACTTTCCAATCCGGGCGCCATTTTTCCCGGCGTTGCCGGGGCTATTTCGTTGATACTCGGTCTTTATGCCATGCAGATGCTCCCGGTCAACATAACAGGAATCATTTTGCTTGTTCTGGCGGCGATTTTTATCGGTCTTGAGCTGTTCGTAACCAGCGGAGGCATATTTGCCATAGCGGGTTTCATAGCGCTCTTTGCGGGATCGCTTATGCTTTTCAGTACTCCCGGTACGGGCATAGAGCTCTCTCTTCTTGTTTTTTTGCCGGTTTTTCTCGTATTTGTTTCTGCTGTTGCCGGTATTATATGGGTTGTCGCCAGATCGGCAGCGCGTCGTCAGGTTTCCGGAATTGAGGGGATGATCGGGGAGACTGGAACGGTTTTCAGGGATATTACGCCACCTTTTACCGGAAAAGTGTTTTTTCATGGTGAATTGTGGGATGCCGTTGCGGACACGCCCATTCCTTCGGGAACGGATGTTTTAGTAAAAGAGGTGGATGGACTTCAGGTGCATGTAACTATTAAACAGGATTGAACAACTATGCTGACATTCAATTTTCTTACCATTTTAATGTTGCTGGCGGCATTTGCGGTGTCGTCGGTAAAAATTATTCGTGAGTACGAGCGGGCAGTTGTGTTTCGTCTCGGAAGGCTTCTTGGCGCGAAGGGCCCCGGAATCATTATCCTTATTCCGGGTCTTGACAAGATGGTGCGCGTCGATTTGCGTACCGTGACCCTCGATGTGCCTCCTCAGGATATAATTACAAGGGATAATGTTTCGGTAAAGGTAAGCGCGGTCGTGTATTTCAGGGTTCTTGAGCCAGTCAAGGCGATAGTGGACGTCGAGGATTTTCATTTTGCAACTTCGCAGCTTGCTCAGACGACGTTGCGCAGCGTCTGCGGTCAGGGTGAAATGGATAACCTGCTTTCGGAACGCGATGAGATCAATGAACGTATTCAGACGATTCTTGACAAAGATACCTCTCCATGGGGCGTCAAGGTGGGCAAGGTCGAAGTGAAGGAGATTGACCTTCCCGAAGAGATGCGTCGCGCAATGGCCAAGCAGGCCGAAGCCGAGCGCGAGCGCCGTTCGAAAATCATCAATGCCGAGGGCGAGTTCCAGGCTTCGCAGCGTCTTGCCGAAGCTGCGGCGATTATTTCCGCAACACCAGGCGCGCTGCAGCTTCGTTATCTGCAGACGCTGCAGGATATCGCGGGAGAGAATAACTCGACAACCATTTTCCCGCTTCCTATCGATCTGATCAGACCCTTTTTAGAAAACAGAGGTTAATCGTACACAAAGGAATCCTAAACCCGTAAAGTCATGTTCAAGATCAGAACCATTCTCTGCCCGGTAGATTTCTCCGATGCTTCGAAAAAAGCTGTGCGTTATGCGCATGAATTCGCCGTCAGCATGGGCGCTTCGATATTTCTTCTCAATGTCGTCGAGCCTCGGCCAATGGCGGTGGACCTGTCTCTCAACTATATTCCTTTGGAGGAAGACCTCGAAAAGGCGGCAATGGAGGATCT
>JAFGMZ010000158.1 GCA_016927285.1 Chlorobiaceae bacterium | reverse complement strand
TTCAGGTCGTCAGGTTCGTATTCGAGGGTTTTCAGATAGCTCTCCGCCGCTTCCTCGATTCTGCCGTTAATGGCGAGCACGTTGGCGCGGTTATACCATGCCGAACTGAAATCGTCGGCGATTGCAATAGCCATGTCGTAGGAATCGAGCGCTTCGTCGTAGCGTTTCAGCTTGCTGAGTACAAGCCCGCGATTGTACCAGGCATTGATGTTATACGGGTCGATGTCAAGCGTTTTGTCGTAACAGAGTATGCTTTCATCAAGTTTTCCGAGCACATCCCTGCAATAGGCCAGCTCGTACCAGCTTTCTGCAAAAGAAGGATCGATATCGAGGCTTTTTTCGAAATCCGATTCCGCTTCGGCGAAGAGTTCCTTGCGCTGCAGGATGATGCCTCTGTAGTAATGGAATTCTCGCTCTATGGAAGAGTCTACGAACACGTCGTCGAAGATTTCGAGAGCCTCGTCGAAGTGTCCGGTATTGAATCGGGCAAGGGCAAGATTCAATTGCATTTCACCATCTGCCGGACTGAGCAGCACTGCTTCTTCGAATGCGTCGAGCGCAGCATCGAATTCGCCGTTGAGGGTAAGACTGTTGCCAAGATGGAACCATGTTTCGGCATTATAGGGAGCGATGATTTCAACCCGACGGGCTACGGCAAGCGCTTCCGTTATAAAACCATCCTCATTGAGCTGGCCGATCAGCTCCATAAGTTCATCGGCATCATATCTGTTGTCGAGATCGCCAAGATCGGGAGGCTCCTTGCGTGACATCCCTGATGCATCGTGACGGTTATCGTCGAAAAAATCGGGCAGATTCATTGGCAGTCAGAAAGAGTTTCTGTATTCATCAGGCATAGCATCTCACAAATATAACAGAATTTTATTAACAACAACATTCGGCGGGGAGTCGCGGCGGCGGCAACAGCTCCGTTACTCGTGATAAAAAGCATGGATTTTTTTTGCCGCAGCTACGCCTGCGGCGGTCGCGAGCTCATCGAAACCTGCCTCAGCAACGCGTTCGACGGAACCGAACATGCCGAGCAGTTTCATTGCGGTTTTTTCGCCGATGCCCGGTATCGAGGTAAGTTCGGTCTGCAGGGTTCTCTCCGAGCGCACTTTCCTGTGATAGGTTATGGCGAATCGATGCGCTTCATCGCGCAGCTGCTGCAGGAGTCTGAGGGCAGGAGATGTTTTCGGCAGGTTGTACGGGTCGCCTGTGTGGGGCAGGAATATCTCCTCGAGCCGCTTGGCAAGTCCGATGACCGGTATGGAGAGTCCGAGAGTCGAAAGTACGGCGTATGCCGAGTTGACCTGTCCTTTACCGCCGTCAACAACCACGAGATCCGGCATCGGCAGTTCGCCGGCAAGCGAGCCGCTGTAACGGCGGGAGATAACCTCCTCCATGGCAGCATAATCATCGGAGCCTTCGAAACTTTTCAGCCGGAACTTCCGGTAATCCGATTTTTTTGGTTTGCCATGCACGAAACAGACCATGGAGCTGACATAGTCGCTTCCCTGGAAGTGCGAGTTGTCGAAACACTCTATGCGTTCCGGGAGCTTGTTTAAGTGGAGCAGCTCCCTGAGATCGCATAAGGCCGGAGTTTCTCTCGCCGCTTCGCCGCGCTTCTGTTTCTGAATCAGGTACTCTTCGAGGTGGTGCCGGGCATTGCTGCTGCACATTTCGAGCAGATGCGCTTTTTCTCCGATCTGCGGCACCACGATTCGAACCGTCGTTTTCCTGCCCGGTTCTTTGTGTTTTTTTTCGTCAACCAGCGCTTTCAGGGTAGCCTCTTCGTCTCCGGATATCCTGTGCTGGAGCAGGATTTCATCGGGTATGCTGTCGATGGTTTCGAGATAGTAGTTTTCCGCGGCTTTCGAGAGCAGGGCGCCATTCGTTTCTCCCCCCGTGTTATTCATATAGATGCGCCGCGACCCGAGCAGCTTTCCTTCACGTATCGTGAAGATGACTGCGCAGGCATCGTCTTCACGAGCAGCAACGGCAAGCACGTCCCGATCTGCATTGTCGAGGCTGACGACTTTCTGTCTTTCGGCATATCGTTTCAGGCTTTCAAGCTGTATGCGGATTTCCGCAGCTGCTTCGAACCGCAGTGCCGCGGCGTGAGCATGCATCTTTTCCGTAAGCGTACGTACCAGACCCGACGTCTTCCCTTTGAGCAGCCTTACTATTTCATCGATCATCTCCAGATACTCTGCTTCCTGCTGGAGTCCTGCACACGGCCCCTTGCACTTATGGATATGGTAATCGAGGCAGATCTTGAATTTTCCGGAACGGATATTTTCTTCTGTCAGTCGGAGCTTGCAGCTTCGCAACGGAAAAATAGATCCGATGAGGTCGAGTATCGTACGGAGTTGGCCGGCTTCGGTATAGGGTCCGAAATATATCGAACCGTCCCGCTTCAGATATCTGGTAATAATGATGCGGGGGAACGGTTCGCTGGTGATGACAAGATAGGGATAGGTCTTGTCATCCTTGAGGTTCACATTGTAGCGCGGCTTCAGCTCCTTGATGAGGTTGTTTTCGAGGATCAGCGCTTCCACTTCCGACGAGGTGATGATAACCTCAACGTCCGCAATGTGACCTGCCAGCACCAGCGTTTTTCCATAGAGCTGCCGGGGATCGCGGAAATAGGAGCGCACGCGGTTTCGAAGGTTTTTAGCCTTGCCGACGTAGATCACCTTTCCGGTCCGGTTCCTGAACTGGTAAATGCCCGGGGCAGTCGGCAGGGTCGAGAATTTTTCGCACAAACCGCCGGTTTCGGTGATGTCGTTGCCTGTCATCTGGTATTGCTGGTTGCTGCTGCATGTGACTATGGACTGAAAAGGTAACAAAAAAAAAGGCGCGGATGGTTCCGCGCCTTTTCAGTGAAAGAACGATTAAGATCAGTGAGCCGAAGCCTCGCCGGCTCCTTTCGGATAGCGGAGGCTGTCGACCAGTTCCTGAATCTCCCGGGGAGGCTCAGGGGTGATGCGGGATACTGCCATGCTGACGGCAACGTTGAGCAGCATGCCGACTGTGCCGATGCCTTCAGGGGAAATGCCGAACCACCAGAACTCCGGTTTGTTCATGTCGGGGCTGATGAACTTGAAGTAGACGATGTAGGCAGCAGTGAAGATCAGTCCGGCAAGCATGCCGCTGATGGCGCCCTCCTTGTTCATCCGCTTCGAGAAAATACCGAGGATGATGACCGGGAAGAAGGATGCCGCCGCAAGGCCGAACGCGAATGCCACGACCTGTGCCACGAATCCCGGAGGGTTAATGCCGAAATAGCCAGCAATCACGATGGCGATAGCTACAGCGATACGGGCATAGAGCAGTTCGCTTTTTTCGCTGATATTGGGATTGATCTGCTTTTTGATAAGATCGTGCGCGACAGAGGTCGAAATGACCAGCAGAAGACCCGCCGCAGTCGAAAGCGCCGCGGCAAGACCGCCGGCCGCAACGAGCGCGATCACCCAGTTCGGCAACTGACCGATTTCGGGGTTAGCGAGCACCATGATGTCATTGTCGATAAAGAGCTCGTTGGCGTTGTCGGTCGCTTTGTTCGACAAGAGCTGCTGGCCGTGTTCGCCCGTTTCCTTGGTGAAGGCCGGTTTTCCTTCGAACGCATCGCCGCCATTCTTTGCTTTGCCGAGGTACTGGATCTTGCCGTCCTCGTTCTTGTCCATCCAGGCAAGGAGGCCGGTTTTTTCCCACTTCTTGAACCACGAGGGCAATTCGGCATAGCTCTGATTGCTGACCGTATCGATGAGGTTCAGGCGGGCGAAGGTCGCTATGGCCGGCGCCGTGGTGTAGAGCAGCGCGATGAAGATCAGCGCCCATCCGGCGGAGATTCGCGCGTCGCGAACTTTCGGGACGGTGAAGAATCGCACGATAACGTGAGGAAGACCGGCAGTACCGACCATCAGGGCGAGCGTGATGGCGAAGACGTCGATCATCGGCTTGCTCCCGTTCGTATAAGCCGCGAACCCGAGTTCGACATGCAGGTTGTCGAGCTTGTCGAGCAGGTAGACGCCGTCGGAACCTGAGCCGCCCATGCCGAGCTGCGGGATCGGAGTGCCTGCAATGATCATGGAAAGAAAGATGGCGGGAACCATGTAGGCAAAGATCAGGACGCAGTATTGGGCAACCTGGGTGTAGGTGATGCCTTTCATGCCGCCGAGTACCGCATAGAAGAAGACGATGCACATACCGATAACGATACCGGTGTTGATATCGACTTCGAGGAAGCGGGAAAACACAACGCCGACGCCGCGCATCTGGCCGGCAACGTAGGTGAAGGAGACGAAGATTGCGCAGATAACGGCTACCGTACGGGCAACGTTGGAGTAGTAACGGTCGCCGACGAAATCGGGAACGGTGAATTTGCCGAACTTCCTAAGGTACGGGGCAAGCAGCAGCGCGAGCAGTACGTAGCCGCCGGTCCAGCCCATCAGGTAGACCGAACCGTCGTACCCCATGAAGGAGATGAGGCCGGCCATAGAGATGAATGATGCCGCAGACATCCAGTCAGCAGCGGTTGCCATGCCGTTCATAAGAGGCGGAACGCCTGCGCCGGCAACGTAGAATTCCTTCGTAGAGCCGGCTTTTGCCCAGATCGCAATCGCGATATAGATCAAAAACGTGATGCCTACGATGATATACGTCCACGTTTGTACATCCATAGTGGTAATACGCTTGATTGTTTTTGAAAGAAATTATTGAAAAAGGTCAGCTTGTCCGGTTCAGTCTTCATGTACGTCGAACTTCTTGTCGAGGGTGTTCATCAGCGAGACGTAAACGAAGATCAGCACGACGAAAATATAGATCGATCCCTGCTGCGCGAACCAGAACCCGAGCTTGAATCCTCCGAGCTTGATCGCGTTAAGCGGTTCGACCAGCAGGATGCCGAACCCGTAGGATACCACGAACCAGGCGATGAGCAGCCCGATCAGGTAGCCAAGGTTGATTTTCCAGTACTCCTGGAGTTTCCCTTTTTCCATGGCTTGAAATGTTTATTTGTTAAAGAAGAAAAAAATGCGGTTCGAGAATACTCATAGTGAAAGTTACGGAAATTAACCGTGGATGAATACAATTAATAATTGTTACATATATATTCATATCCAAGGTTCCGGAATCACTCGTTTTCTCATCAGGGCATTTTCCGTTGAGGGAGAAATGCAATGGACATAAAATCGGGGGGAAAAAAAAGCCGCAGTTGCCTGCGGCTTTTCTGATTCAGGCAAACTACGGTTTAGAAGCTGACCGTAGCGATGAGTTCGGTACGGAGCCTGCTTGATTCGCTTTCAAAACCAGAAACATTGTCTTTGTAATCACCAATAGCCCAGTATCTTACGGTTGGGGTAAGGCTGAAGCTTCCCATGGCTGACTCGTAGACCTTCACGTTGTACTGTGCCCAGACAAAGAGATTGTCATAATCTTCATCCCAGCCATTTGTTTTGTCGTTGGTATGGTTGTAATCAACCCAAGCGGTGAAGGGACCAGACTGTCCTTTCAGGCGAAGGAGATATCCATTATAGTCGACATCATCGCCATTGACATCGTCATCCTTACAAACGGTGTAGAAGCCGCTGAGGCCGATTTTAGCATCACCTGTCGGGATGGTGACGTTCATGCCGAAGGTGTGAGGTGTGATGTCGTTGTAAAAACCATCGCCATCAGTCAGAACAAGCAGCGCCTGTGGTTCAACGGTGATATCTCCGATGTTAGCCTTGTAGATCAGGTGCGCAGCGTATCCGTCATTCAGCATACCGTTGTCTGAAGCCGGTGAATCTTCATTAAGCATGACCAGAGTGGCGTTCAGTTCGCCGGAACCAACTTTTGCACCATAATTGATACCGAGAACGCGGTCCATGAATACGGTCGCCGTAGGGATATCTACCGGAGCGTAAGGAAAAAGAGCAAGGTCGAATATCGGATTATTGACGCTGTTAAGCGGAAGGCGACCCATCATGTAGTGGCTGCTCTCCATCATACGGCCGAAATAGAAATTCGAGATGTCCAGATCAGCGTTTTCAAGATTGTTGTTAAGAGTTGTCCAGCCACCTGCGGTGTTATCGCTGGTGAGCAAAGCTTTGAAGAAATAGCCATCGCCAAGATCGGCAGCGGCCTTCAGACGAACGCGATAAGAATAGGTAAGGTTATCTGAATCATTATCAGCGCCCAAGTTGTTTTCATAACTATCAAACTGGCCTCTCACTCGAAGTGATGCGTCTCCGCCGAATTTAACTTCTGCAGATGCGGGCGATGCGTAAGAGAGCACCGCGAACATAGCCGCAAGCGACAGCATTTTTTTCATAGTCGTTTTCTCCGTTAGGTTTTGTGTGTGTGGTTTTTGTCTGATCGAACAATCAACTTTTTTCACCCTTGTTATCGGGCAATTAATCGTGGCAAGAAAGAACAAGTGTGGTTTTTGTAAAGCTTTATGTTAAGAAAATACAACCAGAAGAACAAATTTTGTCCCTTCTTTTTTTTGTATCGAGCCGCATAAGCTCTACTATATAGTTATATAATAATGGTTAGTACCGAAGATTACAAATTTATTATTCGCTGTGCGGTGGCAGGTTGTCGAAGTCGGTAACGCCGTATTGTTTAACGAGATGTCGGATGTGTTCCGGTACGAGTATGTCAAGGCGTTCAGGGGTGTAGTGGCGGACGAAAAAATAGTTTCTCAGCGCATGAATGTCAATGGAATACCGTGCGAACTCGATGCCTCTCGGTCCTTTGCGCGCCTTGAGTGCACTGAGGAGCCTGCCGAAAAAGAGCGGCATGGAGCGCCTGTCGCCGAGCAAGTGGGGCTGCAGAATCGGCCCGATGGTCGGCTGTACGGAGGCTTTCACCGCGGCGAAGCTTTCGCCGCTGCCAGTTTCGGGAGAGATTGTCAGCTCGTTTTTTATCAGGTCGAGCAAAATCTGCCCTTTTTTCGTTCTAACCAGCACCCATTGCTGCTTGCTTCCGGCACTGTAGGGCGCGCCGAAATACCCTACTGTGATGTCGGCAAGGCTGTTGATATAGTCGAAGCAGCTCATGCAGCTGTTGGAGAATACTCCTACCTTGAGCACGGCTGCCGGCAGGCTGAAGAACGGGATTTTTTCCACCCTGCCCGTCGAGTGCACGATATGAACCCGGTAATCCTGCATGAACTCAAAGTTCAGGACGGTTTCAGGGGAACGGCTGATATGGCGGAACACCCATTTGAGGTGAGCCGGTTCAAGGTTGTCCGTGCAGGGAATTCCGACGACATGCAGTTCGACGCCTTCAAGATAGTGGTGTGTGGTCGCGAAATCCCTCAGGACATGCACATGACATGGTGCCCCTACAACGAGCAGTTTCTTCAGCTTTTTTTTCCATGCCGTATGCAGCGCCTGCAGCACTGGCGAGAGCACCGGTTTGTTGCCCCTCGCTTCCCTGACCTCATCGACGGTGGTGGCGATGACGGCTTTCGGCTGGAAGGTTGTGCCCTGCAGCGTGACGACTCCGTCAACAAGCCCCGTCTGCAGAGCTTTGGTTGAAATGGCTGTGATGATGCCGCTCCACTGTGCGCCATCGAGAGGTTGCTTCATGACCGCGTTGAACCGGTTCAGGGAGATGCCGAAACGAAGTTCGTCCGCATCCAGCATGTTTCTCGTCCTGCCGAACAGCTTCTCTTCATGCTTTCCGAGCCAGCCGGTATTGAATACGCAGCTCTCCAGACTTTCGCTGGTTGGCCATGCGTTGCCCATGCACAGACC
>JAFGMZ010000005.1 GCA_016927285.1 Chlorobiaceae bacterium | reverse complement strand
ACGATAACCCTTGCATGCCGGATAACCTTATCGCCAAGAAGATAGCCAGTCTGATACTCCTCGACAATGGTCTCAGGATCGACATCAGGAACTTCGATCATCGATATAGCTTCATGAAAATTCACATCGAGCACCCTGCCTACCGCCTCTATCTCCTTGACACCCTTACCGGCAAGCCAGTTATCGAAATTACGCTTGAGTAGCTCCACTCCATCAACATAAGGCTTCGTTTCAGCCGAAATTTCAAGAATACGAGGGGCATTCTGAAGCACGCGTTTAATATCGTCAACCAGCGGCAACAATTCCCTGATCGTGGATTCAAGCACCCTTGCTCCCGCTGCGACAGACTCGCGCTCTTTTATTTTCCTGAAATTCTCGAACTCCGCAGCTTTTCGAAGCAACTCATCCCTGAACCGTTCTATCTGCTTCTGCTGTTCGGCGATTTCGGCCTCAAGCCCCGTAATTCCTGCCAACTGCTCGGCATTATCCAACGCATCTGCTGACAAAGCAGCATCCGTTGTGCCGGATTGCTGAACATCCGATACAGACTGTTCTTCAGAATGAAGCTCCTTATCCGCTGATACTTTTTTTCTCATAAACATCAAAAACTGTTAAAAAAAATTCATGTAACATCCGACAATGTTGCGGAAAGACGATCCGCCATATAGTTCAGAATCCGAACGACATGCTGATAATCCATTCTCGTCGGACCAAGTATCCCAAGCTTCCCGACCATTTCACCGACAAAATAGGGGGTCGAAACGATAGTCAGTTCCCCGGCATTCCCTTCGGTATTCTCCTTTCCGATACTGATCGACACCTCCATCCCCTCCGGCCTTAAGGCATTGGCGCCTGCAGAAGTCATGCCGACAAGTTGCGCAACCCTGGTTTTATCCTCGATCATGGAAATAAGGTCGCGAACCTTTTCGGGTTGCTTGAATTCAGGCTGATCGATAATGTACTCGGCGCCGGAAATATACAACCGTTCGATAATCGGCGTTTCATCGAATAACTCGCCCGAGGAACGTATCACCCGTTCCAGGAGTGCCGTATCGCAAGAACTGTCGCTGAGTCTTGCGGCAATGCTGCGTCTGATTTCGGCAAGAGTGAGACCGGCAAGCCGCTCATTGAGCAAAACCGTAACCTGATCGACTTCATGACGCGAAACCTCGATATCGAGTTCCATGACGATGGTTTTCAGAAAAAGCGAACGGATCGACAGAATAACCATCATCCTCGATGCACTGAGAAGCACCATATCGAGCTTCTCGAAAACCGCATTCGAAAACGCGGGAGAGAGCACTACGCTCAGCTGTCTGGATATACTGCCCAGCACCCTTGCCGCTGAAAGCAGCACTTCCGAAGATGTTCCCCTCCGATCACCGAAATCGGCATCGATACGTCGTTTTTCATCATCATTGATGCGCTGTACATCCATGATCAGATCGACATAGTAGCGATACCCCTTGTCTGTCGGCACTCTTCCGGCAGAAGTGTGCGGCTGGCTGATAAACCCCTCCTCCTCAAGATCCGCCATAACATTGCGTATGGATGCATCCGACAAACCGAGGTTATAATTCCTCGCAATATATCTTGAGCCTACCGGAGTGGCAAAAACGATATAGGACTGGATTATGATACCCAGCACCTGCCGTTCCCGCATGGTAAGTTCACGAACACCCATTACAATCCACCAATATTGTTCTCTCCTGCTGTCATGAAAAATGAATTTACAATAAAAAAAACAGCATGCGCAAAACATGCAATTTATAGTATACAAACGAAGCAGAAAACCATCAACAGAGATCTGCTTCCAAACATCATTTTCTGCTGAGCGACAGATTCATAGTAACAACATTGAATCCTAACGTTTCCCTACGGCAATAAATTTCAGATCGCAACCCTGCCGGATATGATCCTGTCGTTTCCCGAATAGTCCTTTATCACCATAATCCCGGTAAATCCGGCCGATTCCATGATCGCTCTCACCTTCACAGCTCCTTCGGCATGTATTTCCATGCAAAGCACGCCGCACGGCTTCAGCGCCACAATAGCTATCCGGCAGATCGCAAGATACGATGCCGTCCCCCCCGGCGTGACAAGCGCCTCTCTGGGCTCGAAACCTTTCACCTCTTTCTGCAGTCCCGGCCACTCTTCCTCGGGAATATAAGGAGGATTGGAAACGATCATATCAAAAGGAAAATCGAATCGCGATGCAAGTTCGACATCGAACATATCTGCTTCGAGAAAAGTTATTCTCGGCAAGACATCGAACGTTTCTGCATTTGCACGAGCAACCTCAAGCGCAGGGGCCGAACGGTCCATCGCCGTAAAAAGCGAAAATCCGTTCAACGCCGCCAGGGTAACGGCAATACAGCCGCTTCCCGTACCTATATCAAGCACCCTGCAAGCATCATCGCCATGAAGACCCTTCCTTGCATCAAGAAGAGCCGAAGCATGCTCGACAAGCAGTTCTGTTTCGGGTCTGGGAATCAGAACCCGCTCATCGACAAAAAACGGTTTACCGTAAAAATATTGCTCTCCGGTAATATACTGCACGGGTCGGCCCTCGAGCCGCTGACGGCAAAGCGCCCGAAAAGCGGCAAGCTCGCCTGCGGAAAGCATACGACTGTGATTAAGATAAAGCCACAACCGATTTTGACCCAGAAGATGCGACAGCAGCATCTCCGCGCTCAAGCGAGGCTCGTCCACCTGCTTCTCGATAAAAAATCCGGTCGTTTTCTTCAGGAGATCAACGATACTCCACTGCTTTTCCTGTTCCGGATTCATATGAAATACTATAAGAGGCTATAGGTTAAATCGCTGGCTGCAGCCGAAAGTTCTGCAGCCGCGATACCAGAGAAAAAAAAGTTCCGGCAGACAGCTTTACAATTTATTCATTAGCTTCAGGGTTTATGACAACTCAACCGGCTGCCGCCGGTAAAGATACCAATAAATCAATCATTAGCTGTTTTTACGATGAAAAAAACCCTGCTTCTTATGACGTTCCTCTGCTGCGGCATGCTGTTTTCACTCAACGCTATTGCCTCCGGCAAGTTCACCGGCCTTATGGATATGAAACTGAACACACCCGGAGGGAATGCCGACATCACCTATTACTTCGGGACCGGATCGCAACGCATGGACATGGTTATGCGCATGAACCGCATACCCGAACCACTGAAAACCACGGTCATAACCAAAGCCGGCAGCCCTGACGAAGCCCTTTTCATCAACCATGAAACCAGAAACTACAGTATCGTAAACCTGAGAACAGCCGCCGAAAACGCGACGTTGCTGGACTTTGACAGCAACTACAAGCTCAAACGTCTCGGCAAAGCTTCAATCAAAGGCTACCAGTGCGAACACATCAGCCTGACGAGCTCCACGGAAAAGCTTGAACTCTGGGTCACTTCAGGCCTTGGTGATTTTTCAACCTTCAGAATTCTGCAATCCCAGAATCCAAGACTTTCGAACACCTCGCTATCGCGTACGCTCAAAGACGCCGGCGTTGAAGGGTTTCCGGCAAAAATCGTCCAGAAAAACGAAAACGGCCTCTATACTATGGAACTGATAGCGGTCAAACCAAAAGAACTTGCCGCAACTGTATTCACCGTACCAGCAGGATACACGAAAACACAAGCCGCAACAAAACCGATCAGCGCCAAACAGAAGGAACACCTGCGAAACCTCATGGAAAAAATGAAAAAATTCGAAGAGTAGGCTGTATATTTCAGACCAATCACAAACCAATCACAAAACAGTCCCGTGGCAGATAAAATCACCTCAAGAAGTCAGGATTATTCCCAGTGGTATATCGACCTTGTCCGGTCGGCAAAACTCGCAGACTACTCGGATGTCCGAGGCTGTATGGTCATAAGACCGAACGGTTATGCAATATGGGAAAAAATGCAGGCAGCGCTCGACCGGATGTTCAAGGAAACCGGCCATGTCAACGCATATTTCCCGCTTTTCATCCCCGAAAGCTACATAGCCAGGGAAGCCGAACATATCGAAGGGTTCGCCCCGGAATGCGCGGTCGTAACACATGGCGGAGGCGAGGAACTCGCCGAAAAACTCTATGTGCGCCCGACCTCCGAAACCATTATCTGGGCATCCTACAAAAAATGGATACAATCCTATCGTGACCTGCCTATCCTCATAAACCAGTGGGCCAATGTCGTTCGCTGGGAAATGAGAACGAGACTCTTCCTGCGCACGGCAGAATTTCTCTGGCAGGAAGGACATACCGCCCACGCAACCAGGCAAGAGGCATCCGAAGAGGTACTTCGCATGATCGGCATATACAAGCAGTTCGCCGAAGAGTATATGGCAATGCCGGTCATCATGGGAAAAAAAACAGACAGCGAAAAATTCGCCGGAGCCGACGAAACATACTGTATCGAAGCCATGATGCAGGACGGCAAAGCCCTGCAAGCCGGCACCTCGCACCATCTCGGGCAGAATTTCGCCAAAGCCTTCGACTGCCAGTTCCAGACCAGTGAAGGAAAGCTCGACTACGTATGGGCAACAAGCTGGGGCGTATCAACCAGACTCATCGGCGCACTCATCATGGCACACTCCGACGACCGAGGTCTTGTACTCCCCCCGAAACTCGCGACGCGACAGGTAGTGATCATCCCGATCCTCCGGGGTGACAAAACCGCAGTGATCGCCGAAGCCGACTCCATTGCCCTTGCACTGAACAAATACGGCATTCCGGCATTTGTCGATGCAAGCGAGCAGAACTCGCCAGGCTGGAAATTCGCAGAATACGAACTCCAGGGAATTCCGATAAGAATTGAGCTCGGACCGAGAGACATCGCTGAAAAAAAATGCATCGCCGCAAGAAGGGATACGCTGGAAAAAACAGATCTGGCACTTGACAATACCCTTCCGCTCCAGGTAAGCGAAATCCTCAGACAGATACAGCAGAGCCTCTTCGACAAAGCGCTCCGGTTCCGCACCGAAAACACCAGAGAAGCAACAACCTTTGAAGCATTCAAAACAGCCGTAGAAAAAGGCTTTGTAATTGCTCACTGGGACGGCACGGCAGAAACCGAAACAAAAATCAAGGAAGAAACGAAAGCGACGATCCGCGTACTTCCATCTGAAGACGATTACATCAGCCGCTACAACATGAACGAACCGGGAATCTGCATCTACTCAGGAAAACCGTCGGCACAGAAAGTCATCTTCGCAAAAGCCTACTGAATCGACATCCTGAAAAATAACCTGTTCCGGCAAAGTCCGCGTGCAAAATCTTGCCGGAACAGATCAATTCCCCCCATATCCGGAATTACTCATCAACTTAAATTTCGTCATAGCTCCGTGTCATGCCGGCAAAGATGGTAAGATCAGAAGACAACGGGCAAGATCTTCCGTCAACAAACAGCTTCCCTTATAACACTTAACCATTAACCCACTCCACGATCCTCAGTCATCCGGCCACCTCGCCCTGACACATAAACCAACCCCTCAGAGTTATGCCCCGAACCCCTCTACAGCGCTGATACAAACCAACGATTTTCGTCTCGTATTATGACAGAAAATCCATCTTTAAGGAATCAGGCAAATAATTCAGTATAAGCGAACAACGCAGAAAAACAGCAAAAAAATCCGCATCATCGACGCTTATGCATCCTTGAAAAACTCTTTAAGACCCGAATCATCGGGTTTCATGGATTTATCCCCCTTATTCCAGTTTGCAGGACATACCTCTCCGAACTCTTCTGTAAACTGCAGGGCATCAACCATCCTGAGCACCTCATCGACATTCCTGCCAAGACCAAGATCGTTAACAACCTGATGGCGCACAATTCCCTCCCTGTCGATAAGAAAAAGACCTCTGAGCGAGACGCCGGCATCTTCGGCAAGCACGTCATAATCCCTTGATACGCTCTTATTGATATCCGAAAGAAGCGTATAAGTCACCCCTTCGATACCTCCAAGATTTTTCGGAGTACGCAGCCAGGCATGATGCGAGAACTTCGAATCAACCGAACAGCCTATCACCTCGACATTTCGTTTTGCAAACTCATCGATCTTCTCCTGAAACGCATGGAGCTCCGTCGGGCAGACGAAGGTAAAATCAAGCGGATAAAAAAACAATACGACATACTTGCCCTTGTAATCCGCAAGCTTACAGGAATCTACAAACCTCGATCCCCCGGTTACCGCCTCCACATCGAATTCCGGAGCTTTCCGGCCTACCAAAACGCTCATAACGATCTCCTTTCTTTTAGGTTATAGTACAATACCGATTACCTCACACCTGACGAATTCCCGAAAAACAAAAAAACAGGAATAGAGGACTATTTTTATCCAATATAACATTTTCGAAAAAATAAAAAAACACTTCGATACATCCTGTTATTTGTTATTCGTATCTTGTTTCGAGACAGCCCGTTACCTCAGCAGCACAAACACATGCAAAAGTTTTTCGAATTTCAGGCCCATCGTACGGGATATCGGCAGGAAATAGTGGCCGGAATGACGACATTCGTCACCCTCTCCTATATCATCATCGTCAACCCTGCCATTCTTGCTGCTGCGGGCATACCCAAAGAAGCATCCATGACGGCAACCATCCTCACTGCAGCGTTCGGAACCCTGCTTATGGCCCTCTACGCAAAAAAGCCGTTTGCCGTCGCTCCATATATGGGCGAAAACGCATTTATCGCCTATACCGTCGTCAATACAATGGGCTATTCATGGCAAACCGCAATGGCTGCAATCTTTATCAGCGGCGTACTTTTCACCCTCATGACGCTTGCAGGACTTCGTCAATGGCTTGCTGGAGCCATCCCGTCCTCTCTGAAGCACAGCTTTTCGGTCGGCATCGGACTCTTCCTTGCTTTTATCGGTTTGAACGACATGGGGGTTATCTCGCTCGGCGTTCAGGGCGCCCCGGTAAGGCTCGGCAACATTGCCCAGCCAGCAGTACTCATCAGTCTGGCAGGATTGCTCTGCATGACCATTCTGCTCGCACGGCGGGTAGCCGGAGCTATTCTGATCGGCATTGTACTCACCACGCTCATGCTTCTTGGTTTCGGAAAAACTCCACTGCCGGAATCGATAATGAGCGCTCCGCCGTCTATAGCTCCGATTTTCATGAACATCGACCTGGCCGGAGCGCTGACATGGGGATTCGCCGGAGTAATCGTTACAACGCTTGTCATGGATTTCGTCGATACGATGGGTACACTCTTCGGTCTCTCATCGCGTGCCGGACTACTCGATGCCGAAGGCAACCTGCCCGAAATCGAAAAACCCATGCTTGTTGACTCACTCTCGACAATCGCTGCATCCATTTTCGGGACAACGACCGCCGGCATATACATCGAATCCGCGGCAGGAATAGAGCAGGGGGGAAAAACAGGGTTCACGGCCCTTGTGGTTGCAGGGCTCTTCATACTTGCCCTCTTTTTCTCGCCGCTCCTGACCATTGTCCCGCCCCATGCCTACGGTCCCGCCCTGGTAGTGGTCGGCATGTTCATGATGGAATCAGTCAAAAAAATCGACTTCAACAACTACGGCGAACTATTCCCGGCATTCCTTACAATAATCCTGATCATTTTCACCTACAATATAGGAGTAGGCATCACCGCAGGTTTCATTGGCTACACCCTGCTGGGCGCACTTACAGGCAGAATTCGGGAAATACATCCGGGTATGTGGATTCTCGCCCTGCTCTCGCTGACCTTCTATCTGTTCTATCCCTACCACTGAAAACGGAGACATCATGCCGCAGAAAACAATCAGAATAGCGCAGACAGGAAGCGTTCTTGCCAATTTCGACGACAATATCGATCACCACTGCACCATCACAGAAGACGCGATACGCGCAGGAGCAGATGCGGTAGCATTTCCCGAGCTGTCGCTCTCCGGTTACAATGTCCAGGACGCAGCACAGGATATTGCCATGCACATTGAAGACAAAAAACTCGATCCGCTTCGCGCCCTGAGCGAAAAAATCTGCATTATCTGCGGCGGCATCGAGCTGAGCGACGATTACGGAGTCTACAACTCGGCATTCATGTTCGAAGACGGAAAAGGAAAAAGCATCCACAGGAAACTCTATCTGCCGACCTACGGGATGTTCGAAGAACTTCGGTATTTCTCGGCCGGACAGCAAGTCCGCGCCGTAAATTCAAGGCGACTGGGACGTATCGGCGTAGCAATCTGCGAAGATTTCTGGCATGTCTCGGTACCATACCTGCTCGCCCATCAGGGAGCTAAAATGCTCTTTGCGCTCATGTCAAGCCCGTTGCGTATGACGCCCGGCAGCGGCACACCGGAAATCGTCACGCAATGGCAAACCATCGCCGGCACCTACGCATTCCTGTTCAGCGCTTATGTAGCCTGCGTGAACAGAACAGGTAATGAAGACAGCTTCACCTACTGGGGCAACTCCTCCCTCACCGGACCGGACGGCAGGTTGATCGCCGCCGCACCGCTTTTCAGAGAACAAATGCTCGATGTCACTGCAGACTTCTGCGAAGTCAAGCGAACGCGCCTGCGGTCATCGCATTTTCTCGATGAAGACATCAGGCTTTTCGCTTCCGAACTCCGCCACATCATAAACGCAACCCGACCATCCTCCTGAAAAACCGATAAGCAATTAAGGCTCCATGGAAAAACCCGGTGCCGTAAGGCTGCACCTGAATTGCCGCAACCGCATCGCCGCGGCTGCCTCTTCAGCTGTCTCGCGGCTGTCGAAAAGCCCGAAAACAGCGGAACCGCTTCCTGAAAGCGAAGCAAAAAAACTCCCTGCATCGAGCAGCTCCTGCTTCACCGTTTTCACCAGTGGATAGTGATCGAACACCGCCGGTTCAAAATCGTTTTCGAAACAGTCGAGCGCCGAACGATCGCCCTCGATACAGAGGCGTCGGGTCAACAACTTCAGATCCGGAACGATCCGAGCGAACCGGGGATAAAAATTCCTGTAAGCCCAGACGGTTGAAATATGCTCTTCCGGAAAAACCGTAACAACGTAAAACGGTAAGGTAAGCGAAAGATCTTCCAGATCATCGCCAATCCCCCTTGCAAAGGCAAGCCCCTTCATCTCGAGAAAATAGGGAACATCGGCCCCCAGAGAAACGGCAAGCCTGTGCAGATCCTCAGTTGACGCACCGGTATTCCAGCGATCATTGAGTGTACGAAGTACCGTAGCGGCATCGCTGCTGCCTCCCCCAAGACCTGCGCCAAAAGGAATTCTTTTATCGAGAATTATGGAAACACCCTCTCCTATACCAGCCGTTTCCCGAAGAATTCTGGCTGCCTTCAGACAAAGATTGTTTTCATCCACCGGAAGGCGGGGATCGGTACAACGCATCGATAAGGTATCGGCATCACGAAACTCGAGCGTATCGAACCAGTCGACAGGAGCAAAAACCGTTTCGAGCGTATGATAGCCGTCTGGGCGTTTCGAGGTTATCAAAAGCCCGAGATTGATTTTCGCAAAAGATTTCACTGAAAGCGGATACATGCGGATAGTATGGTTAAAGAAAAAAAAATATTTGGCATATTGAAACAGGATGGCAAGCGCATCATTTCAACCAACTCTACCGTGTCACAACGATGTCTGCATCTTTTCTTCGATACTTAACTATCCTGACCCTCGCGCTGACTGATACATTCATCTGCCCGCGACATGAGCTTCAGGCAACGCAGACCTCCTACGCACCCCAGATACTGCAATATGTGCAGGAAGATAAGCTTTATTTGTTAGAAAATATCCGGAAGAACCTCTCCATACCTTCAGAAAAACTGGTTGTCGACGCGCTGCTCACCGAAGACGGTCCCCAGGCGGCATACCTTTACAGGAAACAACTTGAAGAATACCCCGATCCCTCTCTGGACAACCTCAGCAGGTCAAGAATCTCTTCGTTCCGGTTCGCTCTGAACCAGCCGCTCGCGTTTGCGACGACTGTTCCGCCCATGGCCGCGCCTCCGACCGCAGTATCGAAGCCATCAGAGAAACTTCCCGAAGCAATCCAGCCAGACCGATCCGAAATAAAGACCGTCAAACCCACAATGGCACCAACTGCGCTAGACGATTCAGCGCATGCACTCTTCGCCCTCCAGTTCGGCAGCTTCGGCAACCGGGATAATGCCGTCAAACTCGCCGCACAGCTCTCTTCTTACGGTCAGATAGCGATAATTCAGGACGGAAGCATGCACAAAGTCAGGCTGCTGCAGACCTGGCAATCCGAAAACCAGGCGCTCGAAGCCGCCCGATCGATACCATTCGAATCCATCGCAGTACCCCTCCTGCAGTAACGATTACGGAACCTGTTTTTCATGAAACCCGCAAAAGAACACAACCAGCTTCTCGGTCAGTCCAGCCTTATGATCCATCTCCGGGAACTTGCCCTGCAGGTAGCCGAAACGGATATCAGCGTGCTGATAACCGGCGAAACCGGTTCCGGAAAAGAGGTTCTCGCCAGGTTCATCCACGAAAACAGCAAACGGTCAGGAAAAAACTTCATCCCCGTCAATTGCGGAGCTATTCCCTCGGGACTGCTTGAATCAGAACTGTTCGGCCATGAAAAAGGATCGTTTACCGGCGCCGTACAGGCACGGAAAGGATACTTTGAAAGCGCTGACCGCGGCACCATTTTCCTGGACGAAATCGGCGAATTGCCTCCCGAAACGCAGGTCAAATTCCTTCGAGTTCTGGAAAGCGGAGAATTCCAGAGAGTCGGCGCCTCCGAAACCATCTATTCAGATGCACGGGTTATTGCAGCGACAAACAGAAATCTCTACCAGGAAGTAGCAGAAAACAAATTCCGTGAAGATCTCTACTACCGACTCAGAAGCGTCGAACTCCAGCTTCCGCCATTGCGTGAACGAGGTCGGGACATTCTGATACTGACCGAACATTTTGTCCGCGAATCAGAACAACGTCAGGCCATAACCTTCGAAGGATTCACCGCAGAAGCCGCCGACATGCTCCTTCGTTATCCATGGCCCGGCAACATCCGCGAACTGCGAAACCTTATCGATTCGCTGCTTGTCCTCGAAAAAGGACGCAAAATAACGCCGGAGATCCTCGAAAAACATCTCATTCAGCGAAGCCGGAACAAAAGCCTGATACATGATCCATCCCGATCCGAAAAACAGGAACTGAACATGATCTACAGCAGTATCATTCAACTTCGCCAGGAGATGAGCGAGATTCGTCAACTCCTGCAAATGCTGCTGAACAACCAGCCCCGTCAGACACCGCTTCTGCTTCCGGGACCTGTATCGCAGACAAGCGGAACGGCAGGAACGCCATCAGCTTCCGCCACAGAACCGGAAGAACCGCATCAGGAAACGAGCAAAACCGCTTCATCGCTCGAAGAGATCGAAAAACAGACCATCATTGACACACTCAAGGCCAATAACAACAGCAGACGCCTGACGGCAAAAACCCTTGGTATCACCGAACGAACCCTCTACCGCAAAATCAGATCATACGGAATAGGAAATTAAAAAACCTCCGTTGAGACAACGTTTCTTACCGACGCACTATGCCGGAGAACGCAACAACGAGAAGCAGAACGGAAACTGCCACCGATGTTTTAGGTAACAGATCGGGGAAGCGAGTATACAAAGTCATATCGCGGTAAAGAGGGACGTCTGCCGTCAGGGTCCCCTCTTTCCACCACGGCATGTCATCGTAAACCCTCCCATACCTGTCGATAAACGCAGTGATGCCGGTATTGGCGCATCTCGCCATAGCCCTCCGATTCTCGATGCAGCGCAGTTTTGCTATAGCCAAATGCTGGTAAGGACCATACGATGTAGCATACCACCCATCGTTGGTAACCAGCGTAAGAAACTCCGCTCCATTGCGGACAAAGCCGGTAACAAGACCGGGGAAAATCGACTCGTAACAAATGATGTTCGCGGTTTCCACCGTTCCATTCCTTCTCGTATTGAACTTCATGACCGGGGTATCGGTACCTCGCCCCCAGCTGCTTATACCTGCAAGTGAAAAAGTAAACCGATCAAGCCATGGAAAATAATCGACATATGGAACCCGCTCAGCAAACGGAACCAGACGGTTCTTGTGATACACCTGCGGCTTTCGTCCGTCAGCGTTCATCATCAGGGATGCATTGAAAGTCTCGAAATGCCGACCGGTGGTACTGTCGAACTTGACCCTTCCGCTTTTTGCCCGTTCAGAAGCCGGATGGTAATACTCGATATCGGAAAAACCGCTCAGCAAAGCGACACGCCACTCCCTGACAGCCATATACAGCGATTGAAAATAACCGCTATACCTTGTATCGAGAATAAAAAAAGGAATAGCGGTTTCCGGCCAGATAACCAGATCCGGAACCTCACGAAAAACAGCCCGGCCGGTTATGCGATAGAAAATCCCCATCATATCGGAACCTGTATGCAACTCCCACTTTCTGAAAGGATCAATATTCGGCTGAACCAGCGTCACCCTCACGCTCCCCGACAAATCGCCTGGAGAGACCCGCTCTCCGAAAACAAGCCTGCCATAAAAATACGGCAGGGCAATCAGTACGACCGCCGCGGCGAGAACTCGTCGCCGCACTGCGGCAACATCTTTTTCCATCCAGTAAATCACAACAAGCACATTGAACAAAACCAGCCAGAACGATACCCCCCATACACCAGTGATATCGGCATACTGTATCATACCGGCAAGATTGGCCTGCGAATTGCCAAAAGTGAGCCACCCAAGCGAAAGATCCTGTCCCATATAGGCCCACTCCCATGCGGTCCAGAAAAAAGGCAGAGACAACAATGCATAACGGAATCCGGCACTGCGCATAGCTAGATAAAAAGGCAGAAAAGGAACCGTCAGAAAAAAAGACTCGGCAATAACAGTAAGAATTCCGCCCGGCAATGTGGCAAGTGAAACCCACCAGAGCGAAAGCACAGAAAAAACGAACATCGAAAGCCAGATCTTGCGATATGCCGACCCAAACGAATCATCCTGTTTCAGCGAAAGCAAGAGAGGCACGAGCCCTACCCAGGCCAGTAGCTCAAGGCGGATAAAAGGATATGACGGAAAAGATACGCCAAGCAAAAGACCACTGAGGACCGGCAAACTAAAAGGCACTAAAGCTGTCGCGTATAATTTTCCTGATTTAACGCTCATGAATTTTTTGGCAAGTTACAGGAAAAACGAAAAGCTGCAGTCAGTATACATTATTCAATGCATTTGAGTCAAAGGGTGAGATATATTTTCCTTTATTTATTGATTTTTATTCTTTAAATTTATTACAAGCTGTTATTTAACAGGAATAAACTCCGTGTACTTCCTGAAAATATCCAATTTCAACGCCACCAGAAAAAGGAGAAATCATTATGGCTCTTTTCGGCACAAAAGACACCACCACCGCCCACTCGGATTATGAGATAATCCTCGAGGGTGGATCGAGCTCATGGGGAAAGGTAAAAGGTCGCGCAAAGGTCAACGTACCTCCGGCCAGCCCTCTCCTGCCTGCCGACTGCAACGTCAAGATCAATGTCAAGCCTCTCGATCCCGCCAAAGGATTCGTACGCTTCTCGGCAGTGATCGAATCGATCGTTGACAGCACAAAAAACAAGTTGGTCGTCGAGGCCGATATTGCCAATGAAACCAAGGAAAGAAGAATCTGCGTCGGCGAAGGCTCCGTTTCAGTAGGAGACTTTTCCCACTCGTTCTCCTTCGAAGGTTCCGTTGTCAACATGTACTACTACCGCTCAGACGCAGTTCGCCGTAACGTCCCAAATCCGATTTACATGCAGGGCCGACAGTTCCATGACATCATCATGAAAGTGCCGCTCGACAATCCTGATGTAATCGACACCTGGGAAGGAACGGTAAGAGCAGTACAAAGCACCGGCGCATTCAACGACTGGATCCGCGACTTCTGGTTTATCGGCCCAGCCTTCACCGCACTGAACGAAGGCGGCCAGAGGATTTCAAAGATCGAGGTCAACAGCATTGGAACTCAGGGCAGCGACAAAGGGCCCGTAGGGGTAACAAGGTGGCGTTTCTCCCATGGCGGTTCCGGCGTTGTGGATTCCATCTCCCGCTGGGCGGAACTCTTCCCTTCGGACAAGCTCAACAGGCCTGCATCCGTTGAAGCCGGCTTCCGTTCAGACTCTCAGGGTATCGAAGTGAAAGTTGACGGCGAATTCCCCGGCGTATCGGTAGATGCAGGCGGCGGTCTCCGCAGGATTCTGAACCACCCGCTCATACCGCTTGTACACCACGGCATGGTGGGAAAATTCAACGACTTCACTGTAGACACCCAGTTGAAGGTCGTACTACCCAAAGGCTACAAAATTCGCTATGCAGCACCTCAGTTCCGCTCGCAGAACCTCGAAGAGTACCGCTGGAGCGGTGGCGCCTATGCCCGCTGGGTCGAGCACGTCTGCAAAGGCGGCTGCGGCCAGTTCGAAATACTGTACGCTCAGTAAGCTTTTTCACAGCTGAAATAAAAAAGCCGGCAAATGCCGGCTTTTTTATTTGCAACAGGATTTCCTCCAACAGATCAGCCTTATCGGACTGATCCGACCAATCCGACTCCAGACCCACTACCCTATCCCAGCATCTGCAGCAGATCTTCCACTTCGTCACGGATTTCCTGCAACAGCACCCGCCGACGATCTTCCACGACCGAGCTCTTTTTCTGCTCCCGCTCTATCTGTTTCTGCAACTTAAGAATTTCCGAAGTTTTCCGATCGGCATCTGCTTCCTGCGGCTCTTCCTTTACAAGTTCGCTGGCCCGACCAAGCTTGTAACCCTTGTCGTAAACCAGCTCCTTGATATTCAGCACCATCGCAATATCGCGATTGGTGTAGCGACGATTACCCCGAGTATCCCTCGCCGGATTCAATTCAGTGAAAAAACCCTCCCAGTAACGCAGAAGATACGCCGGCACCCCTGCAATCCGGCTCACCTCACCTATCGAATAATAACTCTTCCGTGTCTCAAACGGCATATGCCTCCCTGTCCCGATAAAATTGTGTTTTACATTTGCTTTATTATACATTACAACCGCAAGAACAAAAAAAAACCGGATGAAAAACCTGCTCGCACTGAAACCTTACCTGCTCAGGTATAAACGTCAGCTCGGTGAAGGATTTATCTACATTATCCTCACCAATATCTTTGCGGTTGCCGGCCCGAAATATATCGGCAGCGCTATCGACACCATGCAGGGGACGTTCAGGATAGAATCCATCCTCGGCGACGCAAGCCTCTTCGTTCTTTTCGCACTTCTCAGCGGAATCTTTCTTTTTCTCGTACGACAGAAAGTCATCGTCACTTCGCGACACATAGAGTACGATCTTAAAAACGACTATTACAGCCACCTGCAGCAACTTTCCAGAACTTTTTACGACAAGACCAGCACCGGAGATCTTATTTCAAGAGGCACCAACGACCTCAACGCGGTAAGAGACTTTCTTGGCCCAGGTATCATGTACTCCATCAACACCTTTTTCAGGCTCGTCTTTGCCGTTATTGCCATGTTGGCACTCTCTCCGACCCTTACGTTTTTTGCCCTGCTACCCGCACCACTGCTCAGCTATCTGGTTTACCGGATCGGACGCTCCATGCAGATCCGATCGAAAAGCATTCAGGAAAGCTATGCGGAAATCACCAACCTGGTTCAGGAAAATCTCAATGGGATCAGGATCGTGAAAAGCTATACGAGAGAAGCGACCGAAATCGAACGGTTCAGAACACTCAACAAAGACTACTACGGCAAAAACCTTGCGCTCGGAAAACTGCAAGCCCTCTTTTTCGCCATTCTGACCGCTATGACAGCATTTTCGCTCATACCGGTAATCTGGATTGGCGGCACGAGCTCCATCAGGGGGGAAATGACCATCGGAGACATAACCCAGTTTATCGTATATGTATCCATGCTTGGCTGGCCAATCATCTCCATAGGCTGGGTTACCGGCATTATCCAGAAAGCGGCATCGGCCCAGGCCCGTCTGAACGAGATTTTGGCTACGAAGCCCGACATCCCCTCTCCCGAACCGCTCGCCTCCGAAATGGCGGACAGCTTAAAAGCAAAAGGCGAATTATCATTCAGGAATATCTCGTTTCATTACCCGTCACAACCCGGAACCACTGTTTTGAACAATATAACCCTGAAAATTGAACCGGGATCAAAAACAGCGTTCGTGGGAGCAACCGGTTCGGGTAAAACCAGCCTTGTCAGTCTTATCCCGCGTCTCTACGACCCTACGAAAGGTACCATCGAGCTCGACGGTCAGAATATCCGTACCCTTCCGATCAGCCGACTCAGACAGCTGATCGGATTTGTACCCCAGAACAACTTCCTCTTTTCCGACACTATCGGACATAACATCGGATATGGCATCAACGAACACGCCGAATCCGGAACCATCAAGAAGGCTGCAACTATCGCGATGCTCGATAGCGATATCGAGGAGTTTCCCGAACAGTATAAAACCATGCTCGGAGAAAAAGGCATCAACCTGTCAGGCGGCCAGAAACAGCGGGCATGCATAGCCCGCGCCATTGCCCGCAACCCTGCCATACTGATTCTTGACGATGCGCTCTCGGCTGTTGACACGGCAACCGAAGCCAACATCTTCGAAGCGCTGCTTCACGATCTTGCAGACACAACCATCATTCTGATAGGACACCGGATATCGACGGTAAAAAACTGTGACCGCATCTTTGTACTCAGCGAAGGATCGATAGCCGAAAGCGGCACGCATGAAGAGCTGCTGCAAAAAAACGGGCTATACGCCGAACTCTACACCATGCAGTTGCTCGAAGAAGAAATCCTTGCCCTCAGTTGAGCGCATCCGGAACGGAGGCCGCAGAACATGAAAGTTCATCATGCTGGCGGGTCAGATCCTTTCTCGACAACGCATACATATGAACATACAGCAGATTGAACATCAGTACCGCACTCCTGAGTACAGGAGCCTGCCTGGCTCTTTTCAATGCATTGCCTATGGTGAATACCCTGCGGGTCAAATCGGTATATGCCGGAATGAACTCTTCAAGAGAAATTCCCATGGGGCGATAAAGCATCTCCTGTCCCCAGGAGAACCTGAACGCATCGTGATTCAGTCTGTCGTGCAAAAGCCGTCCTTCATCGGCCAACCGATTGAATACGCCGGTTCCGGGTATCGGACGAAGCAAATTGATGCCGGGCACATCGATACCGGTATCGGCGATAAACGCCTCGATAGCTTCCGGCATCGCAAGAGTATCGCCGTCAAGACCGAAAATGAAACTCCCGTAGACACAGATACCTGCACTTCTTATGGCACGGATACATTCCGCCTGGCGAATCGCAGGATTATGGTATTTGCGATGAGCAAAATTGCTGCCGTCCGACAAGCTCTCGATACCGACAAGCAGTGCCCCGCATCCCGAACGGGCAAACATCTCAAGCAGCCTCGGATGCTCGCCAAGCTGCGTCGTCGCCTGGCCTACCCAGCGGATCCTGAACGGAATCAGCTCCCTGAACAGCTCAAGAGCATACGCCTCATCAGCATTGACGGTATCATCGAGAAAAAAGAAAATTCGCTTATCCTCCTTCAGGTATCGCTCAACATCACGCACAACATCGTCGATGCGACGATGGCGAAGCCGGTGGCCGTTCAAAACATGTACATTGCAGAAATCGCAGCTGTACGGACACCCCCGCGTAGTCTGAACGACGTTTGTCGTAAAATAGCTTTTCAATCGAAGCGCATCCTTATGAACCAACCGTTCGACAGAAAGATCGGGAAAAGTGTCCGCCCGGTACTCTCGTTTAAGGCTTCCCGATACGAGATCGCCAAGCACATCGCGCCAGACATCGTCAGCCTCTCCTATAACCAGCACATCTGCATGCGCCCTGCACCGTTCAGGAAAAATCGTAACGTAAGGGCCGCCCAGCACAACACGGATACCCTGTTGCCGAAGCCTGGCTGCCAGCTCGAAAGCAGGCTTCACCGCACCGGTCTGAACACTGATACCAGCAAGATCCCAGCGCCCCTCAAGCGGAAGAGCATCAAAGCGCAGATCGCAGATCTCCTGGTGCACGCCAGACACAGTTATCGAACTTAGGATCATCAGAGAAAGCGGAGGAATGGCAAACTGGGCCCTTTTGATCAGCTCATTCATAGTCGCATCCCTGAACGCCCCGAACAAGCTCCGCTCTCCGGACTGCGCATCGAGAAGCGAAGCACCATCCACGCCGCTCTGAGCCTGGATAAAAATCAATAAAACAGACTTCTCGCCATTCATACCTGATAGTTAACAGGGTTCTTTTCCGGTTTTCGCAAGCACCTGCAACCGCGTCAGCTCGATCAGAGCCTCGAGAGGAGTCATCCGATCGATATCGAGCCCCCCAACAGCTTTCTGCAGACGGTCCTCTATCTCATCAAAAAGACTGATCTGCACCCCCGGCAGCATCTTATCCCGCATTTCCGGTACAACGACATCCCTTTTTTCCATGCCAGCCAAAATTTCTTTAGCCCGCGCAATCACGGCAGAAGGCATACCGGCCATCCGGGCAACCTCAATGCCATAACTGTTATCCGATGCACCTCTGACTATCTTTCTGAGAAACACAACCCGATCAGCGGTTTCAATAACCGTCGCATTATAATTCACAACACCGGTAATGCGGCTTTCCAGCTCCGCAAGCTCATGATAATGAGTAGCAAAAAGCGTACGTGCGCCAATCTGAGCCTGAATGAATTCGCAGATCGACCAGGCAATGGACAGGCCATCCGAAGTACTGGTTCCCCTCCCGATCTCATCGAGCAACAAAAGGCTCCGCTCCGTCGCATTATTAAGTATAGCCGAAGCCTCATTCATCTCGACCAGAAAAGTACTTTCGCCGGATGCAAGGTTGTCTGATGCGCCGACTCTGGTAAAAATCCGGTCAACGATACCGATTTCAGCTTTTTCGGCTGGCACAAAACTCCCTGCCTGGGCAAGCAGAACGATCAGGCCTGCCTGGCGCAGATAGGAACTCTTTCCTGCCATGTTCGGACCTGTAATCATCAGCATACGTTGATCGCCGTCAAAAAAACAATCATTGGCTACATACGGCTCGTCTGCAGGCATGATCCGCTCAAGCACAGGATGCCTTCCGTTTACGATAGAAAGCCCTGTATGCCCCTCTACGACGGGCTTGCAATAGCCGTAATCATCGGCACAAAGAGCAAACGAGCACAGACAGTCGATCTCGGCAACCAGAGCCGCATTATCCTGTATCATCGCAGCATGAACGGCGATCTGTCGACAGAGATCCCCGAAAAGTTGCTGTTCGAGAGACAGGCTGCGCTCCTCGGCATTCAGAATCCGCTCCTCATACTCTTTCAACTCAGGAATGGTAAACCGCTCGGCATTGACCAGCGTCTGTTTCTTTTCGTAATATGACGGCACCTTGTCCAGATTGGCCCTGCTGATTTCAATATAGTACCCAAAAACCCTGTTGAACTGCACCTTAAGAGACGAAATCGAGGTTCGTTCACGCTCCTGCTGCTGTATTTCAAGCAGTCGCGCCTTTGCGGTCGAAGCTGTCTGGCGAAGAAGGTCGAGCTCCTCATGGTAACCTGGCCGAATATACCCGCCATCCCGCATCGAAGCTCCAGCATCAGGATAGATGGCGCATTCGATAAGCTCTGCAAGTTCCGGCATAGGCTTGAGCAGACCGGCAATCACGACAAGACGCTCGGAAGATGCGCCCTGAAGCAACTCTTGCAGACGAGGAATGACGGCGAGTGCCCCTCCGAGTTGACGAACCTCGCGGGGAATGGTACGAAGAGTGGCGATGCGGGAAAGTACCCGCTCCAGATCGCTGATTTCCGGAAGAAGTTCCGACACCCCGTCGCGCAGGAATTTCATGGTCTTTAACTCCTCGACAGCATCCTGACGCAACGAAATATCTGAAGAACGCAGCAAAGGCCGCTGAAGCCATTGCCTTATGAGTCTCGCCCCCATGGGATTTTTTGTCCGATCGATCACCTGCAACAGACTTCCGCTTAGAGAACCGTCCTGCATTGAAGAAATAATTTCAAGGTTCTTCTTGGTCTGCAGGTCGAGCGTCATATAATCGTCACTCTGCAACGGTCTTATACGGGAGATATAATGCAGGCTGTTCTGACGGGTCTCTTCGAGATAATGCAGAATCGCACCGGCTGCTATCCGCCCGGCAGGATTTCCGTTGATTCCGAATCCCTTCAGCGAATGCGTCCTGAACTGCCGGGCAAGCAATTCAGTCGCATGATCCTCACGGAACAACCATTCATCGAGAACGGTGAAAGAGGTTTCCGGCGAAAGAAAAGCGCGTAGCTGCTCTGTATGCTCACGATCGGCCGCAGATACCAGCAGTTCGGCCGGATGCAAGGACCGCAGAAAATCCGCTGCCCCGTCGGGATGCAATTCGGTCAGACTGAACTCCGCCGTCGTTACATCTATGAACGCAACGCCGCAACGCATCTTGCGGCCCGAACCAAAAAAAGCTATTGCGCAAAGGTAATTGTTGTGTCGATCATCAAGAATACTGTCACTGTAGGTAACCCCCGGCGTAATGATATCGGTAATCTCCCTGCGAACGATACCCTTGGCCATTGCAGGATCCTCGACCTGATCGCAAACAGCGACCTTGTACCCTTTCTTAACAAGCCTGGCAATGTACCCTTCGCTGGCATGATGAGGAAATCCAGCCATGGGAATCTCTGCCGATGAGCCATTCGAACGCCTGGTCAGCACGATATTCAACGCAGCGGATACCTGACAGGCATCATCGAAAAACGTCTCGTAAAAATCACCGACCCTGAAAAGCAGCAGATAATCCGGATATCGCTCCTTGACATCCAGATACTGACGCATCATGGGAGAATGCTCTTTTCCGGCAACACGTTTGGTACTCATACGCTCAAGTCTTCTTCATGAACTGAAACTGCGGAATCCGAATTGACGTATCAATTCCAGGCACGACTGAAACGCCTCATTAAACGGCAGGATTACCGTAATGGTTACGCAAGAGATTTTCAGTCGTGGTGTCAAGCTACTGCAGACTCCTCAAATATACAAGAGACCGCTTGACAAGAGTAGATGAGAACAATACCTTAAAGAATAACATACCCGAACCAAAGAACAAGGATCCGAGCCATGGACGTTAAAACCATACTGCTTTTCGTGCACATCACCTGTTTTGCCGCATGGTTCGGAACGGTACTCGCATCGCTCTTCCTCCTCAAAACGCTCGAATCGAGACTGACCGGAACTGCAGAACGCGCCGCCGAATACGCACTCCTGCTCAGGGAATTCATCAAACGCGAAACGAAGGTTGCTGACGCAGCATTCATCGGCGTCGTGCTCTCGGGAATTCTGCTTGCCTCCCTGTTTCACGGATGGACCTTCTGGGTTATCCTCAAATCCCTTCTTATCGTGCTGCAGGTCGCCCTGACCATGGGATACATCATCCGGGCCATCCAGCCGCTGAGCTACCCTTGTTCCCCCGAATCATTCCGCAACTGGTACAAGCTGTTCGCCATTTCGCTCACCATGTTCGCGCTGGTGCTCGGAGTGACATTTTTTCTTCTCTGAACCTGAACTATCGGCTAAATAATAATTTGATCCTGAGTGAATGATTGACTATATTCAAGACCTTTATCACTAAACCACACGAGCAAGATGCAGGCGCTGATCAAGATTTCCGATAAACAATATCTGGTTAAACAGGGTGACACGCTTTTCGTACCGAAACAGAACGCAGAAATCGGTGCAACTCTGGAAGTAACATCCATGGCGGCAATAGATGGGGAAAACACCTCACTACAATCTTCCGGAACCGTACAGTTCAAGGTTCTCGGCCACGTAAAAGATGAGAAAGTCATCGTATTCAAGAAAAAACGCAGAAAACGCTACCAGTCACGCAACGGGCACCGCCAGCAGATGACCCGTGTTGAAGTGGTATCGATCTGAACAACGAAAAGGATTGCTAACGTATAATCATATCTTACTATGGCACATAAAAAAGGTGGCGGATCGACGAAAAACGGACGCGACAGCAACCCGAAATATCTTGGCGTAAAAGCAGCTGGCGGATCAACGGTAGCGGCAGGCACCATTATCGTAAGACAGCGAGGCACGGTCATCAAACCAGGCAGCAATGCCGGAATCGGACGTGACCATACCATTTTCTCGCTTGTTGACGGGATTGTAACATTCCGCAACGGACGGAACGACAAAAAACACGTGGACATCCTCCCTGCCTGATTTGGGTTAAACCAAAATAAGCTTATATTTCCAAAAGCCGTCTAAAACCTCAGGGCGGCTTTTTTTATGCTACATCGAACCCGGCTTTAATGGCAGCATCCCTGGCCGCTGCCACACAAACATCCTGTACACTTAAAACATAGCGCCTTATGAAAATAACCGTAATCGGAGCCGGAAACGTCGGCGCCACAGCCGCACTTCGCATTGCCGAAAAACAGCTCGCACGAGAGGTTGTTCTGATAGATATCGTTGAAGGCGTCCCGCAGGGAAAAGCCCTTGACATGTATGAATCCGGTCCCGTGGCACTCTTCGACACCAGAATCTACGGATCAAACGACTATAGCGACTCAGCAAACTCCGACATTGTCCTTATTACAGCCGGACTGGCAAGAAAACCCGGCATGAGCAGAGAAGACCTTCTCCAGAAAAATGCATCGATCATCAGAGAGGTCACCTCGCAGGTGATGAAATACTCGCAAAACCCCATTCTCATCATGGTATCGAATCCGCTCGATGTCATGACCTTTGTCGCTCACACCATCAGTAAACTTCCACCAGAACGCGTCATAGGCATGGCAGGAGTACTCGACACGGCCAGATTCAGAAGCTTCATCGCCGAAGCGCTCGATGTCTCAATGCAGGACATCAACGCATTCGTCCTTGGAGGACATGGCGACTCCATGGTTCCTGTCGTAAAATATACCAGCGTAGCCGGAATTCCGCTGACGGAGCTGCTTCCCCGGGAAAAAATCGATGCCATCGTCGAACGCACAAGAAACGGGGGAATTGAAATCGTCAATCATCTTAAAACCGGTTCAGCTTACTATGCTCCGGCCGCATCGGCAGTTGAAATGATCGAAGCGATCGTAAAAGACCGTAAACGTATCATCCCCTGCACGACATTACTCAGCGGACAGTACGGCATCGATCAGGTATTCTGCGGCGTTCCCGTCAAACTCGGCAAAAACGGCATTGAGCAAATTCTTGAAATAAACCTCTCCGCGGATGAACTCGATGCGCTGCAGCAATCAGCCAAACTTGTTGATGAAAACTGCCAGAATCTGAAGGCCCTGCTCGCCTGAAACTCGTCATAAAAGAAACACAAACGGAAGGACCGGCAAATGCGATCCAGCCCGCCAGTCCTTCCGTTCCCATGGGCAAAAACACCTTTTCTTCTGCCCATTCTTCGATTGTCCGCCAGACATGTCATATACCAATCACCACAAAATCGTCTCTCCCCATCCGATTCATCCCGTATGGACTTTTCCGACTGCATACATGACAGCCGGCAAGTGCCTGACTTTTAAAGGGAAGACATAAATTCATCTAATTCATGTACTTATAAAGGTAAATCCGAAAGCGGATCCGCCCTGTCAAAGCAAACGAACAAGAAGAAAGCGGCCTTGCGGCCGCTTTCTTCTTGATCAGGTGTCCCCCATTACACCTGATCATCCCCACGGGCGTGAGGAGTCTCTTCATATATTTATAACTATATCCGCAAACTTCATGCCAGAAATCATCACATCACGCTCGAAACGATAATAACACAACAAAGAAAGCTATATACATATATTTCACTGTGTTTCGAATAAACAACGCTAAAAACCCTCACACAAAAAAAGAGACACTTTGTCTCATCCGAGCACCCACCGTCTCAATCTGACACGCTATTTCCGGAAATGCCCGAAGTTCACGAGCAATAAAGTTATTGCCCTTGCCGACCAAAGCGTTATTTCGAATAACCCGGATTGAAATCCTCAAGTATTGCGAGCGCCCTCAGGTTGCGACATTCATTCCGATTCCTTGCTCAGCTTCATCAGTTTTACCCCTGAATGAGCACTTCATCCCATTATATCGACAAACAGAAAAAAAAGCGGCCTTTCGGCCGCTTTCTTCTCGATCAGGTGTCCCCCATTACACCTGATCATCCCCACGGGCGTGAGGAGTCTCTTCTTATATTCATAACTATATCCGCAAACTTCATGCCAGAAATCATCACATCACGCTCGAAACGATAATAACACAACAAAGAAAGCTATATACATGCATACTACGGCATCATAACCAAACCTCGTAAAAAAATCCCATAAAAAAAGAGACACGCTGTCTCATCCGGTTATTATTATCTCAACATGACACACATTTTCCGATAATGTCCTATAATCACAAAATGCAATCAGCACAGCCAGAAACCATCGGAATGCATAAAAAAAAAGCGGTCTTGCAACCGCTTTTTTCTTGATCAGATGTCCCCCATTACACCTGATCATCCCCACGGGCGTGAGGAGTCTCTTCTTATATTCATAGTACTTAATGCAAACCCCATGCCAAAAAAAGAACAAAAGCATATAAGCTATTTTAAAAAAAGAGGTAATAATACATATTCACGTTTTCTCCATAAAACGCCCAAAAGATTATGTCTCAGTTTAAAACGCATTTCATCTTATTATGAGACAATGCGTTGCATTTTGATACAAAATATAGTAAAAAACGGTGTTCACTAGAGGCGCAATGCCGGCTCTTCATGGGTAATGCAATGAATAGCCCCAAGTCCCCAGACAAGATCTGAACAATCGACACCCACGACCTTTCTATCCGGAAAACAATCCTGAAGCACCTGAAGGGCAACACGATCACGCAGAGAACGGTAGGTTGGCACAAGAACGATCGACGTCGCGATATAGAAATTGGCATAGCTTGCCGGCAGACGCTCGCCATCATGGTAAACAGGATCAGGCATGGGCAGCCTCACTATATTGAGAGGACGGCCATCAAGACCCGTCGATGCCCGCAGACGCTCATAATTATCAAGAAGAGGCCCATGGTTCTCATCATCAGGATCATCTTCCACAGCAGTCACGATGGTGGATTCACTCACAAAACGCGACATATCATCAACATGACCGTCTGTATCGTCTCCGACAATGCCGTCGCCAAGCCATATGACCTTCTCGGCTCCGAGATAGTACCGAAGCTGGTTTTCGATCTCTTCGCGGTTCATCGAAGGATTCCTGTTGGGATTGAGAAGACAGGCTTCGGTCGTCAGCAGCAACCCGCTGCCGTTCACATCTATCGCACCGCCTTCAAGCACCATGCCTGTCGAAACGACCGGCAGCTTCTGGATTGCACCAACTCTCTCCGGCACTGCATTGTCGTCATCAAAAGGCTCGTATTTCCCTCCCCAGGCATTGTATTCCCAATTGACGATCACCTTTTCTGACCGATCGCCCTGATGTCTGAAAACATAGTTCGGCCCATGATCTCGGCACCACGCATCGTTTGTGGGAATATGATGGAAAAACACCCGGTCCATCACCGCTTCGACATGCCTGTCGGCCTGGATGAGCCTGCGAGCCTCTTCCTGCATCGAGTCGTCAAGCACATTGATATGCAGCTCTTCGGAAGTGCTCAGCCATGCAGCGATCTCGGCAAAAACTGCCGGAACCGGCTCGAACTTGCCGGGCCACGATTCAAGCTTGTGCGGCCAGGAAAGCCAGGTCGCCTTGTGTGGCGCCCATTCGGGTGGCATAATGTATCGATAGTCACTCATAGTAGTCGATTACTTTTCTGATTACGATTCCACTGCCGAAAGCCTCTGTATTCTACGGACACGGTCGAGCACCGGCGGATGGGAGTAGTTGAGAAACACATAGAAAGGATGAGGCGTAAGATTCGAAAGACTGCTGCGCGACAGCTTCTTCAATGCTTCAGCAAGCGCATCTTTGCGATCAGCGGTAGCTACGGCATATGCATCGGCTTCATACTCATGCCTGCGCGATAACATCTGCAGCAGAACAGAAAGCAGAAACTCCGCCGGCGTAAAAAGCAGCATAAAAAACACAAGGCTTCCATAGACCGAAAGATCAGTCATAAAAAACGCATCGAAAAGCAGGCGGTTATTCATGAAAACCGACAACAAATAAAAAATGAAGCCAAGATTGAGCATACCAAGCACCATATTGATCACAACATGACCCTTCTTGAAATGCCCGATCTCATGAGCGAGCACAGCTACAAGTTCGTCAACCGTATGACTGGCTATCAGGGTATCGAAAAGCGCAATCCTTTTCCTGCTGCCGAATCCGGTAAAAAAGGCATTTGCCTTTGAAGAGCGCTTCGAACCATCAATAACGAAAATACCCGAAAGAGGAAATCCCGTTTTCGCGGCATACGTGAGAATAGCCGTCCTGAGGGGGCCATCCCCGAGAGGCTCAAAACGATTGAACATCGGCATAATCAGGGTAGGAGCGACATACTGCAGCACAAGCGAAAACAGCACGAAAGCCACCCATGCCCAGAGCCAGGCCGACGCGCCGACAAAAGTGAAAAAAGCAAGCAGAAACACAAGAGCCGGAACGCCGATAAGCGCCGCAAGCAGCAACGACTTCAGCATATCGCCGACAAAAACGGCCGAAGTTGTCTTGTTGAAACCGAATCGTTCTTCGATCACGAAGGTACGATAGATGGTAAACGGAAGCGCGGCAAGGTACTGCAGAATCACAAGCGCAACGATATAAAGCACACCGGTCAGGATAACTCCGAAACCTAATCCCCGTAAAAAGCGGTCAAGAAATTCGAAACCCCCGACAAACCAGAACGCGAGAAGCAAAAGAAGGCCAAAAGCGGCCGCAGCAAGAGAAAACCTGGTAGTAACCCGCAGATACTCCTGCGACTTCCGATAATCCTCCGGATCATACACCCCCTCGAACTCCACTGGAAGATCACCGCTTGAATCCCTGAGATTAAGCAGATCAGCCGCAACTTTCAGCAAAAACGTCAAAAGCAGCGTAACAAGCACCACAACACCGAAACCATTCATAACCATACATATTCAGCAATACCATTCGTCAAAAAGCTGCGCCATGCGAAGCATCCGGAAGTATCGCTCCCTGCGCGGGAAAAGATTTTTTCTCTCTTCAACTCCTTACTCCCGGACGGAAACCCGTCCGATACTCCCGCAAAGCGAAGCGAGCGATACTCCCGGGCACGCAGTGCCCGATACTCCCTCTTCTGGTCCACGCTCTCTTAGTCCTCGATATACCGCCTCTGCAGCTCGCCATAGGTCTCTATCCTGCGATCTCGAAGAAAAGGCCAGTGCGCCCGATAAAATCCGATCCGGCTGCGGTCGCAGGATGCCATCAGGATGGTTTCGTCCTGATGAGCGGCTTCCGCTATCACCTGGCCGAACGGATCGCTGACGAAACTCTGTCCCCAGAACTCAAGCTCGCCCTCGACGCCGACCCTGTTCGCAGCGGCAACGAATACTCCGTTAGCCACTGCATGGGAAAGCTGCATGGTTTTCCATGCCTGATGCTGGGCCATACGAACTTCCCGGGAATGTTCAGACGATGCCCATCCTATAGCCGTGGGATAGAAAAGAATTTCCGCTCCGCACAACGCGGTAAGCCTGGCGGCCTCCGGGTACCACTGATCCCAGCAAATAAGCACGCCGATTCGCGCATAACGGGTATCGAATACCTTGTAACCCAGGTCTCCCGGCGTGAAATAGAACTTTTCATAAAAACCCGGATCGTCAGGAATATGCATCTTGCGGTACTTGCCGAGATACCGTCCGTCGGCATCGATAACCGCAGCAGTATTATGGTACAGACCTCTCGCCCTCTTCTCGAACAGCGAAGCCACGATCACCACCTCCAGTTCGCGGGCAAGATCCTGCAACCGATCCGTCGAAGGACCCGGTATGGCCTCGGCATAATCAAAAGGCGCGTAATCCTCGGTCTGGCAGAAATAGAGCGTGGTAAACAGCTCCTGCAGACAGACGATACGCGCTCCGGCAGCAGCAGCTTCCCGTATCTTCACACAGGCTTTGTCGAGATTACCCCGGGTATCTGCCGTGCAGGATGTCTGCACGAGCGCTATCGAAACAGTTTCGGTACTCATCGATCGAAAAAAAGATTATAAAAGAAGACCCGCTGAAAACAGGAGACCGTGTACGGTCATCGCCTTGCCGGTTCCGGCAAGCACATCGTTAAGCGCCCGGCCTTCGGCGTCATAGAGCTTTCTGATCATGCCATAAGCAAGCGGAAAAGAGAGAACGGAGAGCATCCCCCAGGCGGAATAGCCACTCTTCCATACAACCACCGGCATCAGATAGGCCAGAGCCATCAGCAGCACATACAGTCTTCTTGCATTCTCCCCGCCGATACGAGCCGGAAGCGTCATCTTCCCTACCATACGGTCCGTAGCAATGTCGCGAATATTATTGACCAGAAGGATATTGACGGAAAAAGCACCCGGCGCTGCGGCGGCGAAAAGCACCGGCAAACCGGGATCTGACGCCTGAACATAATAGGTACCGCCAACCGCAACCAGACCGAAAAACACGAACACGAAAATATCGCCAAGTCCCGAATACGCAATCGGATAAGTACCTCCCGTATACGCCCAGGCAAAGAGCAGCGAAAGCACGCCAACAAGGAAAATCGGCCAACCGGCAGTGTAGACCAGATACATGCCAAGCATGAATACCACGATCATCAGACCGACTGAAACCCGTATCATCAGCCCTTCGCTTATGATGCCGGCTGCGACGGTACGCGTCGGACCAAGCCGTTCCGATGTATCCGCCCCCTTGCGGAAATCGTAAATCTCGTTAATGAAGTTGGTCGCCACCTGAATGCCAAGCGCGCATACCAGCGCGACAAGAGCCGGAAGCAGGCGGAACCTTCCGTCAGCGGCCGCAAGGGCGCTCCCGAGCACAACCGGTACCGCTCCGGCAGGCAATGTCTTCGGTCGTATCGCAAGCATCCATGCCTGAACAGGCGAAAGATTACTGCTCATTATTCTTCTTCTTTGCCATTTTAATGCTGCTGAAGGTATGCTTGATCTTCTCGCCCGGCCTGATATAAGTCAGACTGTGCCGAACAGCCATAGCCGCATCGGAAAGTCCTGTCTGGATAATCTTCAACTTACCGGGATACCATGCGATATCCCCGGCCGCATACAAGCCATCGACCGACGTCTTCATATGGCTGTCGACCACAAGCGCATTATCGGCAAGCTCCAGATCCCACTCAGCCAACGGCCCGAGATTCGACTTGAACCCGATCAGAATCAGCAGACGTTCAGCTTCAACCTCGACGACAGTTCCGTTTTTTCTCGAAAGCACAACCTTTTTCAAAGCCCCTTCATCGGTCACTATCGAAGAAACCTCCGTATCCATAAACACATCGATAACTCCGCTCTCCCTGGCCTCCTCAACCTCGCGCGCAGTTTTGCCATGACCCTGGAACTCATGCATCCGGTGTACCAGCGTCACCTGTTCGGCAGCATGCAGCAGGCCTACACACCAGTCAAGCGCCGAATCGCCGCCTCCGACGATTAAAACTTTTTTGCCTGCAAAATCGCTGACACTCTTCACGGCATAAAAAACAGACGACCCTTCAAGATGATCGATAACGCCAAGCTGAGGCAGCGTCCTTGGCATAAAGGCGCCAAGTCCGGCAGCAAGCAGCAAAGCCCTCGACAAAAAAACCCTTCCCGACATCGTCGTCGTTTCAAACGAACCATCATCGAGTTTCCGGTAACGCGCAACAGTCTCGCCAAGCACGATTTCCGGATGGTACCGTTCAGCCTGCTTCCAGAGGCTCTCGACAAGACCTGCCGCAGGAACTTCCGGAAAACCGGCAACATCATAAATATGCTTCTCGGGGTAAAGCGCGGCAAGCTGACCGCCAAGCTGTGGCATGCTCTCGATGATGCGACAGGTAATATTGTTCATCCCGCACTGAAACGCGGCAAAAATCCCCGTAGGGCCTCCACCGACGATGGTAAGATCGCGAATCTCTTCCCCACCGCTATAATAGACTTTATTGAGTGTCATGACTGTTGACGCCATTTATGAACATGAAGCAGGACTCTCTTATTCAGCATCATCACTGCGCAAGGACTTTTTCAGATAGATCATTCCTTCAGGATCTACCATGCCGTAAAGGATGGTAACCAGCATGCCCGACTCGTCGAGCTCATGAATTTCGACATGAACGGCATCATACTTGGACACCTGGTTGCCGGCATTATCCTTGAAATAAAACACCGCCCTGACGCCGCCATGCGGAGTCGGACCATCGAACAGGTAGGTACCATCCTCCTGTTCATCGAGAGCGCAACCTGGCGCCCGGCTCTCGATCGGACATCCAGCACACTGCGAATAAAAGCCCTCAACGGACTCGGTATAATCACAAACGGGAAACTTCATGGCTCCTCCCTCATTTTTTCAGCTGAATGAAAACCCTGCAGAAAACAGCAGCCGGAAAAACACAAGAACATCTGATCCCGGCTGTCAAAAGCGCTCATAATATAATACCTTTGAAATTTTGTTTAAGATTTTATGTTTATTCATTTCTCAGTCGAACCGCGAAATTCAGGACCACCTCATGTTAGCAAAAAGAATCATTCCCTGCCTTGACGTCACAGGCGGAAGAGTCGTAAAAGGAATAAACTTCGAAGGGCTCAGAGACGCCGGTTCAATTCTCGAGCAAGCGCGGTTCTACAACAGCGAACTTGCCGACGAACTTGTCTTTCTCGACATCTCGGCATCGGTCGAATCCAGAAAGACAACCCTTAAAGAGGTACTCAAGGTATCAGGCGAAGTATTCATCCCGTTGACGGTAGGAGGCGGCATCAACTCCATCGAAAGGGCTCGAGAAGTATTCATGCACGGCGCCGACAAGGTATCGGTCAACACCGCGGCAATTCAGAAACCGGAACTCATCTCGCGCATCGCCGAAAAATACGGATCGCAAGCCGTCGTAGTTGCCATAGATGTAAAAAATAAAAACGGGCAGCACATCGTCCATACCCACTCGGGAAAAAATCCGACCACTTATGAAGCTGTGGAATGGGCTCTGCGTGTACAGGAGCTCGGCGCAGGAGAAATTCTGCTGACCAGCATGGATCGGGACGGTACGCAGGAAGGATACGACAACGACATCCTCTCGAGAGTCTCCACATCGGTACACATACCCGTTATAGCCTCCGGCGGAGCCGGCAACCTCGAACACCTCTACGACGGATTCACCAAAGGAAAAGCCGACGCCGCGCTTGCCGCATCAATCTTCCACTTCCGGCAATACACCATCCGCGAAGCAAAAAAGTACCTGCGCGAACGGGGCATTGCCGTCAGGCTCTGATGCCTGACGGGTATTACAGGGCACCGCTATAAAAAACCCTTCCCGATCATGAAACGCGAGAGCCAACCCGGGCTCATGCGACAACTCGCCAGCAATGATCCAGAGGTCCGGAAATAAGTGCATCAACAACCCTGCCGTAATAAAACAAACCCGCCCACTGCGACCTGAACCGGTAATTGGATATATTGTCATACAAGAGGTTATGCTCTCAATACCATTTCAGATTCTATGAACATGCTTGTTTCACTATTTGCTTTTATCTTCGTCGTATCGCTCGTGGTGCTTGTCCATGAATTCGGTCATTTTCTCGCAGCCCGCAAAGCCGGAGTACCGGTGTATGAATTTTCCATCGGATTTCCCTTCAGTCCGCGTATAGCGACCTTCTGTCGTCACAAGGAAACAGCATTTACGTTGCGTCTGCTGCCGCTCGGCGGTTTTGTGAGTTTTTCAGCTGACGGCGACGAAGATGCCTGCAAGCTGTTGGGAACTTCGCGTCTTTCAAGAGCTTCGATTATGGCCGGCGGTCCATTGTTCAACGTCGTTTTCGCCTTTCTGGTTTTCATCCCCGCTTTTATGGTAAAAGACGGCGTTTTTTTGTTGCAGGCAGCACAATCGAGCGCCAACGCTCTCTTTATGGTCGTTTCAGGAACGCTCTCCATGCTCGGCCATCTTTTCGCCGGTCAGGGCAGTGCGGAAAGCCTCTCCGGTCCTCTCGGGATAGCCATGATGGCCGGACAGGCGGCGAACGGAGGAGTTGCAGATCTGCTGTTCTTTACCGGCGTACTCAGTATCAGCCTCGGAATCATGAACCTGGTGCCTTTTCCCGGACTTGACGGCGGACAGCTCATGATGGTACTTATCGAGGCAGTCCGTAACCGTCCGCTCAGTGCAAAAGCATATCAGGTTATCAACGTTGCCGGGATCATACTTATTTTCGGCTTGTCGATCGTCATTACCTGGCATGATATCGTAAAAATTGCAAGCTGAAAAAGACTCATCCTGCACAACGTCACGTATTGAAACAACGAACAACGCTCGGAAAAACATGAAATTCGAATTCCGGAACCCGACGCATCTTGTATTCGGAGCAGGAACACTCTCGAAACTTGGCGAAGTTGCAAGCGCGCATGGAAAAAAAGCCCTGCTCGTAACCGGCAGCGGCAGCGTCAGGCGAAACGGCACCCTGGACAGGGCGCTCTCAAGCCTGCATACCGCAGGCGTCGCGACCGCAGAATGCTCCGGGGTTGAACCCAATCCACGGCTGTCAACGGTCGAGCGAGGCGCAGCAATTGCTCGAAGCGAAGGCTGCGACGTCATCGTCGCCCTTGGCGGCGGCAGCACCATGGACGCAGCCAAAGTCATGGCTGCGGCAGTGTTCTATGAGGGCGACCTCTGGCAGATGATGGCCGGCCAGGAAAACCGGATACTCCCGACGAAGGCGCTCCCCGTCGTCACCGTCCCCACGCTTGCGGCTACCGGTTCCGAAATGAACGGCGGAGCGGTCATCACCAATAAAAAAACAACCGTAAAGTCCTTCGTCTCCGCACCATGCCTCTACCCGAAAGATGCCATCATCGATCCCGAGCTGACGGCAAGCGTACCGCCCGATCAGACAGCCTTTGGCATCTGTGACCTCATCACCCACGTCACCGAGTCGTACTTCAACGGCGTGGACGGCACTCCGCTCCAGGACCGCTTTGCCGAAGGAGTCATGCTGACCGCCATGGAATGGGGCCCAAAAGCCATAGCAGACGGAAGCGATATCGAAGCCCGGACGCAGGTACAATGGGCATCGGTAGTCGCCCTCAACGGATGGGTACAAGCCGGAACACTCTCGCCCTATCCGGTGCATATGATCGAGCACACCCTCTCCGCTCACCACGACATTGCGCACGGCGCAGGTCTGGCGATTGTCAATCCTGCATGGATGCGCTTCGCCGCCGGAACTCGCCCCTCACGCTTCGCACAATTCGCGCATCGCATTTTCGGCATTACGCTGAAAACCCCTGAAGACCCGGATGCTGCCGCTGAGGGAATCGACCGGTTCGAGGCTTTCCTGCGCTCGACAGGCTGCCCCACCCGCCTGTCCGAAACAGGCATAGGAGACCGGTTACTTGAGCGATATGCAAGTGATACCGTGCTTGTCGCCCATGATTCCGAAGGTCGTCTTCCCGGTCGTCCACCCATAAGCAAATCTGATATCGTGGATATTTTGCGATCAGCGCTGTAAAGGGCTTCGATTACAAACAGCACCATCAAAGAACTCAAGACTCCTGCCGTTCTATGTCCTGCACCCTTTAGATAGACCGACCTGCTTGCCTGATTCAGGAGACTAAAAAAAAACAATCACTCTCCTGAGGCCATAAAGCAGGACCACTGCTCCGACAAACACATTCAGGGTTTTACTGCCATAAACGGTATTGAAACCTTGAGGGTCGAGAATATCAGAACAGCGCAACCGAGAAAAACCAGAGTCGCAAGACCGGCAGAAAACGCAAAAATCGTGAGCGACCGTTTCGTGTAACCCTGTTCGACGGCTTTCGCAGCAAACAGGCTTGTCCAAAACACTATGGTCATCGGGCTGGTAACGGAAAGAAAAAAAGCGGAGAAAAAACTCGACCGTCAATCAGGATTGTCCTGCAGAAAAACAGAGCCGGATGTCATTCCCAAAGCCGATATAATCATCATCATTCCGAAAATCAGGACAACCGCAGCGAACGAACAGAATCCATCCAGCGGGGTACGCTGCAACGTAATCTGCATAACAAGAAAAAACACCGGACCAAGAGCAAGCTGCAGAAACAAGCCTGTCGAAAACTCTCCATTCATGATACGCTGTCATGAATGCCGGCCAGCCTCCCTGACAGACCGCATAGACGAACATATGCTGCTTCCCCGTTCCCTGATCTGAAAAATATTCTCTGCCATCGACATACAGATATCATACTCTCATACCTGAAATCCGGATACAACAGCACACCATTGAACTTGACCGATCAACTCAAACGAATTTGCAGGTCTGAACACTGCGAATACTCCGGATTCAGGCAATTCATTCGTTCGGTTCAGACATGTTATCTGACAGAGCTTTCAGAATTTCTTTCGGCAGATCCTGAATTCCCGCCCGGCGGGCAGCATGGACGATATCCCATGCTTTTCGAAATTCCCGATTCACGAAGGAAAAAACCAACCATGCAGTGTACCCTTCCCTGAATTTCGGATTTTCACGCAATAATTGATCAAAAAGCTCATCAGCTCTTTTCTTCAAAACAGGGGCCTGTAACGAATCAAGAATGGCTACAGTCGAATAGGCTCTGGCCGCATCAGAAAAAAGATACGGTTTCATACTTTTCATACCTTGGCGCGACTTCGACCCAAAAAGGGAAAGGCTTTTTTCAAAATACCCCAGGGATTCTTTCGGATCCCTGAAATAGAACAATACTTGACCAAATCCCCAATGAGATAAAAAACCATCCTGATCAAGAAGCCACGATTGATTAAAACGTTTCATCGCGGTTTCGCCATCCTTTTTATCAAGAGCCTGCATACCCAAAGCCCATGAGATAACAGCCGCAGAATCGCGCGAAACGCCGTTTTTCGTCATCGTCGCAATAAACTCCTCATCCGCTTCTTTCTCATAAGCATTTTTGACTGCATATGGAGCACCGTACATGGGCAATAAATTAATCGGCATTTCAGAATCTTTACGGGACCCCTCTTTGGACTTATTCGGCTCATCAGATTGTATCGCAGTTGATGAATTGGACTCAAGTAGCTGATTAACCGTCTGTTGACCGGTAGCAGCAACTCCCGCCTGAAAAATCGCAAGTATTGCATATACGACAACAAGAACAAATCTGATCATGGCAATGAAAAATGGAGTTTGAACACAGAAGAGCAATTTTTCTTGATAAACACATAACAACTAATTACAATGTTATTTCAGTTCAACCAAGCAAATTCTCACCATAAAATTGCAGATATAATTCAATAATGGTACGCACCATAGTACATGTACCTGATTCTTGCAAGTAAGCAGCTCCGAAACAACGACGTTTACCCCCTCCCATTTCCGATCACCTTCGCAATGACCCGTCTGCCGAATGCGCCGACAAGTCCCGGAACGAAACGGTAAGCCTGCGCCGTCAGGCTGGCACGGGCGGGAATGATGATCAGCGAACGGTTGCATTCCACTCCACGGAAGGCATCGCGAGCAACCATATCAACCGTGCAGAGCGATCCGGCAGCAAGGACAAGGTAGTTGCGGACATCCGGCCGCCACCGCTTCGGGCCATAACAGGAAGCTCCCTCGTCGAGCAGGGGCGTCTCGACGCCAGTCGGACAAATAGCGCTGATACGCACGCCATACCGCTCGGCTTCGTACCGGAGACTGGTACTGAACCCGACCACGGCATGCTTGGTCATGGCATAAGACGAAAGCAGCGGAGCAGGAGCAAGACCTGCCAGCAATGCCGTGTTGACGATATGTCCGTTCTTCCGACGCACCATCAGGGTATAAGCGGCAAGCATTCCGTTAACAACCCCGCGAATGTTGACATCGATAATGTTATCGAACTGCTCAGGGACGCAGTCATTATAAAAATACCGTTTTAGGTCTGATGCTTATATCCCACCACTGTAAATCTTTTGATCGCATCAGTCTTTTTT
>JAFGMZ010000027.1 GCA_016927285.1 Chlorobiaceae bacterium | reverse complement strand
TTACGGAGCGGGAAAAACCTGAATATACACCTGAAGAACAAACAGCGGGAGAAGATTGTGTGACGAGTTGCATGGGTGGAGGAAGATACTGTCTGGCTATCCCGCGCAGCCGCCGGTTCTGCCGATTGCGAGGGCCGGCGTCAGAAGCTCCAGAACTCCCTGTCGAGGTTGCGGTACTGGATGCCCTGCACGAGATGTTTCATCTCGATCGTCCCGGATCCGTCGAGGTCTGCGATGGTTCGGCTGACTTTCAGGATGCGGTCGTGCGCTCTTGCCGAGAGGTTCAGCATGTTCATGGCGTCCATCAGCTTCTGCGAACTTTCCGGCGAGAGCGCGCAGAATTTTCTGATCAGTTTCGAACCCATCTGGGCGTTGGTGTAGATGCCGGCGCAGGCGGCTTCGGTGAACCTGCGGTTCTGGATTTCTCGCGCGCGAATCACCCTTTTTCTGATTTCCCCTGAGCTTTCGGCGGTGGCGCCCGAAAAGAGCTCGGTGTTTTCGACCTTCGGCACGTCGATATGGATGTCTATGCGGTCGAGCAGGGGGCCTGAAATTTTTGAGAGGTAGCGCTGGATCTGCTGCGGTGCGGCAGTAAGGTTTCCGTTGCGATCCTTCAGCGCCCCTGCCGGACTCGGGTTCATTGCTGCCACGAGCATGAAGCCGGCAGGGTAGCGGGTAGTAATCGATATTCTCGATACCGTGACTTCCCGGTCTTCGAGCGGCTGTCGCAGTACTTCGAGAGCACTTCGGCTGAATTCTGGCAGTTCGTCGAGAAAGAGAATGCCGTTATGGGCAAGACTTACTTCGCCGGGCTTTGCCGTGGTGCCGCCGCCTATAAGCGCAACGTTGCTGGTGGTATGATGCGGATTGCGGAACGGTCGGGTCACCATGAGCGGACGGTCTTTGTCAAGCAGGTTCGCAACCGAGTAGATTTTCGTGGTTTCGAGCGATTCCTCGAATCCGAGCGGCGGCAGAATGCCCGGCAGAGCCTTGGCGAGCATGGTTTTACCGCTGCCCGGGGGGCCGATCATCAGCAGATTATGTGAACCCGCGGCGGCGATTTCGAGCGCTTTCTTTGCCGCCTGCTGACCTTTGATGTCGGCAAAATCAACAGGATAATCCGGTTCAGCGGAAAAGAGATCGGCGACGTTGACCTCGATGGGCGGACGACTCTCCTTGCCGTTGAGCAGCGCTGCGGTTTCGTTCAGGGTTTCGACGCCGAAGATGTCGATATCGGCTTTCGATGCCGAGACCGCCACGGCGGCTTCCGGGGCGTTGGCAAGCGGCAGGATGATGCGCCTGATGTTCTCTTTAGCGGCCATGATGGCTACGGGAAGAGCTCCGTTTATCCTGCGAATGGAGCCGTCGAGGGCAAGTTCCCCCATGATGAGCGTATCGTCGAATCTGCGGTCGACGAGTTCGAGCGAACCGAGAAGGCCGATGGCTACCGGCAGGTCGAATGCCGTACCCTCCTTGCGGATGTCGGCAGGGGCGAGGTTAACGGTCACTTTTTTGGGTGGCAGGTCGAATCCTGAGTTGCGGATAGCCGTGAGTATCCGTTCCCGGCTCTCGCGGATGGCGTTGTCCGGGAGTCCGACGACGGTGAAGGATGGAATACCTCCCGATACGTTGGTTTCAACGTCGATCCTGACGGCATCGATGCCGACGAGGGATGCGGCTGAGAGTCTTGAGAGCATGGCCAGGCGGTTTTCTCTGTTGCAACTGCTACATAGAGAATGGTACGTAAAAATAGCTTGAAAGTTACGTTGGCGGCTTATTTTTTGCAACCGTTACCGTCTGGCCCCTGTATGTTCAGCCGGTACTCCGCAGTCCTCCGGCAATGGCGTTGACGCTGAGAAAAAGTTCCGGAAGCATCGCTTCAGCTTCTTTGTCATAGTTGTCATTTCTGAGTTTCCTCCACTTCGAGAGCAGCAGAACCTGCCTTTGGTGCAGCAGTCGCAGGGCTTCCTGCCGTTTGCCGATAAAGCGCATGACATTAAATCGCTGTTCCTCGAGCTGTTCTCTGTAGAGCAAGTCGATGTATCGTTTCGATTTTTGCAGTTCAGCTTCTATCATCGCCATAATATTTTCCCGTAGCGCACCGTTGGTGACCAGAGATGCATAGAGCTTCATGATGACGGGATCGACGCTGGCTATGCTTGTGTCTGCATTGCTGACGATGTAGTGCAGGGTGGGGCAGAGCAGTTCACGGCTTCTGATTTTTTCCGCTACATCGGGGTAGCGCTGTTCGAGATGCTCAAGCGCAGATCCTACGCCGTACCAGCCGGAAATGGCGAATCGGGCCTGGTTCCAGCTGAATACCCAGGGAATCGCCCTGAGATCTTCAAGGTTGCATGCGCCGCTTCGTCGCGATGGTCTTGATCCTATACGCATTTGTTCGATAAGATCGACCGGAGTGGCTTCCCTGAAGAAAAGAGGAAACCCTTCGGCGCAGGTCAGGGTACGGTAGGCTTTGTTGGACTGCTCGGAAAGTGCTTCAAGTACTGTCTTGATGTTGATGCAGGGTTCGGGCATCGAATCGTGGCGCAGTCTTTCCCCGGTTATCCCGGCGGCAAATTGTTCAAGGTTGTAGAGGGCGCTGATTTTATTGGCATATTTCTGGGCGATGGTTTCACCCTGTTCGGTAAAACGGATGCCTGCACTGAACGAACCGTGCGGTTGCGCACGCAGAAATCGGTTCGTCGGGCCTGCTCCACGACTGATGCTGCCGCCGCGTCCATGAAAGAAGAGGATTTGCGTGCCGTACCGTTCTCCTGCTTTCTGAAGCTGTTCCTGTGCCCGGTAGAGCATCCAGATGCTCGAAAAGATTCCTCCGTCTTTGTTGCTGTCGCTGTAACCGATCATCACCTGTTGTACCGGAGAGCTGAGTTTGGTTGCCTTCTGCAGGTAGCGAAGCGAGCGGGAGGTCATCGGGTGCTGTAGGAAGCCTTCGATGATTTCGGGGCTTTTTTTCAGATCGTCGATAGTTTCGAAAAGCGGGACGACGGGAAGCATACAGGCGTCGCCATCTTCGAAGGGTACCATCAGTCCTGTTTCCCGGGCAAAGAGGTAAACGGTAAGTAGATCAGATACGCCTCTGGTCATGCTGACGATGAGCGCACCGATTCCTTCGGTACCGAACCGGCTGCAGTGGCGCCGCAGGACCCGGAAGCAGGCAAGTACCTCGTCGGCTTCCGCTCCTGCAGTCATGTCGGGATGGGTGAAAGGTCTCGGCGAGCGAAGCT
>JAFGMZ010000157.1 GCA_016927285.1 Chlorobiaceae bacterium | reverse complement strand
GCAGGACCCGGAAGCAGGCAAGTACCTCGTCGGCTTCCGCTCCTGCAGTCATGTCGGGATGGGTGAAAGGTCTCGGCGAGCGAAGCTCCTGAGTGAGAAAGCGGATTTTTTCAGGTTCGCTCCACTCATGGTATCTGCTTCCGTCAAGCCCGGCAGCCATCATGAGCTGACCAAGTGCGAGGTCGTGTTTGCGGCTGTTCTGGCGGATATCGAGCGCTCCGAGATGGAAGCCGAAGGTCTGTACAATACGGTAGACCGGCAGAAGGTCCGTTGCAGCGATGTTCCGGGCGCCGGCGCTTTTAAGCGATCTGTCGAGAATGTCAAGATCGGCGAGCAGTTCTGAAGAGAGCTGGTAGTGGAAACCGGTTCCTTCCGTCGAAACCGGATCTTTTTCTGAAGGAAGCGCAGCGTTCATCAGGTTGAGGTACTGCCGCCATGGTTCGTGCTGGTTTCTGCGGAGCGCATGTTCTCCACGGCTTCCAAGCGAGGCATTGAGCGTTTTCATGCGGCTTCGGATCTCGTCGGAGGGTTGTACCAGCCGTTCGGAGAAGCTTAGTTTCGAGGCGAGTTCCGAGAGTTTTGCTTTGAGCAGTTTCAATGCGTGTTTGCGCATATCGAGGAGCGTATCGGCAGTAACCTCGGCAGTGACGAAGGGGTTTCCGTCGCGATCGCCTCCGACCCAGCTGCTGAAACGGAATCGCGGGAGGTTTGCCGGACTGGAAAATGCTCCGGGATCGAATCCGGCTTCTTGCCATGCCTGGATGAGCCTTTTATCGAGAAGGGTGACGACCTCGGGAAAAATATTGTAAAGGTAGTGAACGACATTTTTTCTTTCGGCTGAGACTTCTGGTTTCTCATAGAGGATTTCGCCTGTTCTCCAGAGCCGCTCAAGTATCACTATGATATTGTTGCGGATATCTGCCTGCTCCTGAGGCGTCCACATGCGGTTTTCCCTTTGTACAAGCTGTAGATAGAGCTGCCGATGGTGTTCGAGCACGGTTTTTCTCTTGGCTTCGGTGGGATGGGCCGTCAGGACGGTATCGATGCATGCTGAGCGGAGAGAGAGCAGCAGTTCCTGTTCTTTTATGCCGGTATTTTTGAGTTCTCCGATCGTTTTTCCCCATAATCCTTTGAGCGCCGAGGAACCTTTATCGCTCTCGATCGCCCGGCGGTACTGTGCGCCTGCGTTTTCTTCCGCCATATTTATGAGCTGGAAGACAATCGAGAATGCCTGCAGGGTTCTTTCGGAATTCTGCATTCCGATAATCGGCATCCCCGGCTTCTTCCATGGGAGGTGCGCCGCAGGTTCCTGTTCTTCGAGTTTGCCAAGCACCTCAAGAAAACAGTCCAGAAGAAAACCGAAATCCTTTTCGGCTTTATCGAAGTCCATAACGCTACTTGCCGAAGTTACCATGTGATATCAGATTGGTATTGCATTTGATAGAGTTTTACGTGTCCCGTAGCGGCAGGAATCTCTTTTGCCGGTAACGGAACTTTTAAAGTAAAGGTTTTTATCCTTTATGTTTGCCGCCTTTACTTATTATGCTTATCTTACTCAATAAGATATTCGCAAGCCACTAACACCTAATTCATTACCTGTCATGGACAACAAATCAAACGGTAAGCTTATTGCTCTTGCAATCGGCGGGGCTGTCTTAATGGGGGCTTTGTTTTTCGGGGTATCGTTTTTAACCGGTTACAAGGTACCGGCAGAGAACATATCGACCTTTTTGACCCCGCTGAAGTCGTTTACAGGATGGTTTATGCTGATTTTCTGCGCTTCGCTCATCATCATGGCGCTTGGAAAGATGTCTGCTCGTATCAGTGACAGGTGGTTTCTTAGTTTTCCGCTCGGCGCTCTTGGAATTGTGGCATTTATGTTCATCGTTCTCTGGATCAGACCGTCCGGCTTTCTTCTTCCTACTACAGGCCGCACAACCACGCTTGAAGGTCAGTCTATCCGTTCTGTTCCTCAGTTGACCGCGTTCCTCGAGGGTGATCAGGATTTCGAAAACGCCACAAGAGAAAGTCTTGAAAAGGCTGCTGCCGATGAGGCAGCTTCAGCTGCTGCGGCTCCTGCTTCCGGCGAGACCGCTTCGATTGATTTTGACGCTGTAAAGCCGGTTTTTGAATCAAAGTGCAGCAAGTGTCATTCAGTTGAGTCTATTTCAGACAAGCTTAGAAAGTATATCAAACAGGGTGAAACCGAAAAAATCGTGCTTGAGATGAAGGCTGTGCCGAATTCGGGCATCACCAATGCCGATGTGAAGCAGATCGTTCCTTATATTGAAAACAGGTTCTGATTGCTTTTTATATAATCTGACAGATAAAAAACCCCGCTTTTAAGTCGGGGTTTTTTATTTGGCTCTCGTGCTGTATTGTCTATTCAGGCTTTTGCGTTGCTGTGTCTGACCGTTACGGTTTCGGTTATACCACCCCGGGCTTTCCATTCGCTTTTTACGGTTATCTCTCTCGGCTGAGAAACGGCGACCAGGTCGTCAAGAATTCTGTTCGTGATATTTTCGTAGAATATGCCGACATTCCGGAAATCGAGGAAATAGTATTTAAGCGATTTCAATTCAATGCATACCTTGTCGGGGATATAGCTGATCGTTATGGTTCCGAAGTCGGGAAGGCCTGTTTTAGGACAAACCGAAGTGAATTCCGGGTTGACGATTTCAATAGTGTAGTCTCTTTCCGGAAAGGTGTTGTCGAATACTTCAAGAAGCTCTCGTTTCATCTGAATCACGTGATGGTTATTGGTTGCTGAGGCAGCAGGCTGCCTTCGGAAAATAGAAATACGTTCCGAATTTCAGTACATTCAAACGAAACTTTCTTTCATTCCGGAAAAAGAAACAATACAGCGATTATCATTTCTTCTCATGAACCTGAAACAAGAACTGCATAAAAACGGGTGCGATGCTTTCTATCGTGAACTGGCCGCTGAGTACGATCTCAGGGAGATTTTCTATACGATTCAGGAGCGTTCATTCGGTTTTCTTTGTGTGGAAGACAGCTATGCCCTGCTCGACAGGATTTCTCCCGAGGAGTTTCTCAAAGACGAACAGATGCCATACTGGGCTGAAATATGGCCGGCTGCGATCATGCTTTCGTCTTTCATTGCCAGGGAACTTCCGCTTGAAGGAAAGCGTATAATCGAGATCGGCGCAGGAGTCGGCATGGTATCGGTCGTTGCCGCGGCAAATGGCGCTGATGTGCTGTCAACCGATTACTCTCAGGATGCGCTGCGTTTCGTTGCTTATAATGCGCTCAGAAACGGCGTTCATCTTGAAACGGCAACGCTTGACTGGAGGCTGGTTCAGTGCAATGAACGCTTTGATATGCTGTTTGCTGCCGATGTGCTTTATGAACGGGTAAATCCGCTTCCGGTTATGACGGCGATTGACAAGCTGCTGAAGTCCGACGGTATGGCCTGGATTGCCGATCCGCGAAGACGTCTTGCCGGTCAGTTTCTTGATCTTGCTGGTGAAAACGGATTTTCGATTACTCCTTTCGCAACCAATTACGAAGGAGGTTCGCAGCCTGTGGGCGTCAATATTTATCGGTTGAGCAGGGGGGTGATGCATGGATAATCGGAACGAGATATCTCATCGATGGCGTTACAGCGCAGGAGAGATCTTTGCTGTCTGGCAGCTTATGTTTACCGGAGGCGGGGGGATTATAGGACAGAAACGAAGTCGCGAAAAGCGTCATTCGCTTTTTTTTTCTCTTGAAGCGCATTCGGGGCGGTCATTTTTCGATGACTATCTGCTTCTTGAAAAAGGAAGCGGGCAACCTGTCGGTGACAGTTGGTTTACCGGTATCGAAACGATTTCGGGTCAGCTTGTTTTTCTGCATTCCTGGCAGCAGCACAGTCCTGAGCATCAGGGGCTCTGGGTGGTTTCGGCTGATAACGGGTCGCTGGTCTGGGCGCGGCCAGAGATCGTTTTTTGCGGTATGCTCGACGACGGACTTCTTGTCTATCTGCCGACGGTCTTCGCCGGGTTCCCTGAGCGTCGCTATCTGATACTTGATCCTATGACCGGCAGCGAACGCCTTCGTTTGGGGGAGGATGAAAAGGCCGTCAGCGAAGTGAGAGCGTCGATTGTGCCTGAAATACGGCGACAAGGAGTTCTTCTTCCTGAGATCGCAGTTCCCGGCGGCAATAATTATGAAATATTTCGGGCTGCCGGTATAACCGTTTCCATGCATTGTGAGTCTCTTTCGATTGGATCAATTACTGCGGCAGCCGTTCATGACAGTGACATGGCAACGGGTACCTGGCGGAGTCTTTTGCGAATATGGCGTACCGAGGAGCTGGTTTATGAAGATCTCATAGCCGAAAAGACCTCCCATCCTGCTGTGAATGGTTTTCTGGTCCATGGCGGGAGCTTATATTATATAAAGGGGGAGTCAGAACTTATCGCGCTCGATCTATGATGCAGCAATCTCCTGAACAAAGCGCCGCTGTTTGCCGAAACGGACGCTATCCTGAAATTGACCGGTTTCTTGATTATCTGAAGCGGGAGAAAAATGTCTCGCCTCATACGCTGACAGCTTATGGGCACGATATCGACCAGTTTGTCGCGTTCATAATACAGTATTCAGGGTTACGGAATGCGGATAGTTTTCATCCCGAAAAGGTTACCGTTGTCGATATCCGTCTGTTTATGGGGGATCTTCTGAAAACCGGCATGCAGCCAAAGTCGATTGCCCGGAAACTTGCCACGCTGAAAAGTTTTTACCGCTATCTGCTGCAAGAGGGGCTCGTTGCTCATTCCGTGTTGTCCTATGTCACAACGCCGAAATATCCGCATGCCGTTCCTTCTTTTCTTACCGAAAAGCAGACCGGAGCGCTTTTCGAACGATTAGGCGAGGCTCGCTCAACTGACGGACTTGATGCACAGTTCGAACTTGAGCGTGACCGCTGTCTGATCGAAGTGCTTTATGGTTGCGGCCTTCGGATATCAGAACTTATCGGTCTTGAAATGCAGCAGGTGAGTTTTGAGACCGGCTCGATCAAGATTAACGGTAAAGGAAGCAAACAGCGTATTGTACCCTTGGGTGGTTGTGCGGCTGAGGCCTTGAGAAATTATTTTGAAGTCCGGCGAAACTTCTTTAGAATATTCATGAAGGGCGGCGAGGGGGCTTTAACGTATGTGTTTGTAACCAGAAAAGGTAAAAAGATTTATCCCATGCTTGTCCAGAGGGTTACCAGAAAATATCTGACTCCCGTGACGGAGCAGAAAGCGCGAAATCCGCATGTTTTCCGGCACAGCTTTGCTACTCATATGCTTAACAGCGGTGCTGATCTGAAAAGTGTGAGTGAAATGCTTGGCCACAGCAGTCTGTCGACAACGGAAATCTATACTCATGTCACTTTCAGCAGACTAAGGGAAGTCTATCGGAAAGCCCACCCGAAAGCCTGATAAGTGTCTCCTTCCGGTAATAGATCCGGTTGGGATTGTTCCTTCACTCTGTTCACTATATATCAATGGAGGTTTCTATGAACAAATCTGTCGTTGGTGAAACCCTGAACGTACAGGTTACCTTGCGTCATTCCAATAATCACAGCGCCATAGAGGACTATGCCCGTGATGCAGTGCAGGCTCTGCTCAAAGTATATCCGGGCATATTGTCGTGTCATATCATTCTCGACCATCAGAAGAATGATGTAGAGAAAAACAAAATCTCCGAAATAACCGTGCATGTTCCCCAGCAGATTCTGGTTTCGAAAGATGCGGCAGCGGCCTATGAGCCGGCAATAGACAGCTGCGTTGATTCTCTTGCCCGGCAACTGCAGAAATACAAGGATAAAATGGCTCCGTAACCTTGCAGTCCCGTGTCTGCGGATCTATCCGACAGGCACGGGATATCTCTCTTATCACTACTTATTTCCATGCCATGAATCTCGATCAGAAGGGTATCAGAAAGCGATCGATAACGGTCGCCTATTTTTTTGAGAACATCGGCAGCAATCACGATATCAAGTTGCGCAGACTGAACAGGGTCGATGAACAGAAGCGCAGGATTTCCGAGCGGGAACTCCACCGTCCGGGACTCGCGCTTGCCGGATTTACCAACCTGTTCACCTACAAGCGGGTGCAGATCCTTGGAAATACAGAGACCCGCTATCTTAATCACCTTGATGATGCCGGTCGCCGTAAAGCGTTCAGGAATCTTGTAGACTTCAAAATCCCCTGCATTATTCTTACCAGTACCAACAAGCTGGATCCGGAACTGCTCGATATGGCTACCTCGGCCGGTGTGCCGGTTTTTGCGACTCGTCACTCTTCGACAGTCGCCATGTACCTGATTACAGATTATCTTGAAGACCAGTTTTCCCAGCATCAGCAGTTTCATGGCTCCATGGTCGATGTTTGCGGGGTTGGCGTGCTGTTGACCGGCAAGAGCGGCCTTGGAAAATCGGAGATTGCTCTTGACCTCATCGAGCGAGGCCATGGGCTTGTTGCCGACGATGTCGTGGTAATCCGGCGTAAAGGGGAGTCGCAGGCGCTCAATGCCCGACGCAATGATATCATTGATCATTTCATGGAGATCAGGGGTCTGGGCGTTGTTGATGTAAAGGCCAATTTCGGCATTCGGGCAATCCGAGATATCAAAAATGTGCAGGTTGTCGTCGAGTTGCTTGAATGGAACAGGGAAACAGATTATGAGCGGCTTGGGCTCGATATGAAATCCACAAAAATTATCGGCGTCGATGTTCCTCTCGTACAGCTGCCGATTTTCCCCGGAAAGAACATTGCCGTGATCATCGAGGTTGTCGCACTGAATTTCCTGCTGAAACACTATTCAAATTATGTGGCGGCTGAGGCGCTTACCGACAGGATCCGGGCCACAATCGATAAAGGAAGGGAACCTGACGATGAAAACTGACAGGAAAGGCTTCAAACTGCTATTTCTTTTTATGATGACCATGCTGGTCATGAGTGCCTGCGGTCGGGGTCCTGCCGGATCGGCTGGCAGTGGCGGCGCAAAAGATTCCACTCTTGTCATAACCATGCTGGGTGACGCAGATTATCTGAACCCGGTCATAGGATCGAGCGTAACGTCCAGCAATATTTCAGGATTGATCTATCCGGGTTTGCTGCAAAGCGAATTTGACAGTACCACAGGGCTTCTGAACTTTATGGCCCTCAAAAAAACGTTCAGGCCGCCGACTGGTTCGAGAAAACCTGACGGGGCGCTTGCGAAAACCTGGACGATGGCTTCGGACCACAAATCCATTACCTATATTCTGCGCAGCGATGCTTTCTGGGATGACGGCAAGCCAATCGTTTCCGGCGATTTTAAGTTTACGTATCGGCTTTACGGGAACCCGCTTATTGCAAGTCCCCGTCAGCAGTACCTTGCCGAGCTGGTCGGCGCTGACAAAGGGGTTGTGGATTTCGACCGGGCAATAGAGACGCCGAACGATACAACGCTTGTTTTCAGGTTCTACAAGCCGGTTCCGGAACATCTCGCTCTTTTTCATACTTCGCTGACCCCCCTTCCCGCTCACCTGTGGAAGGTTGTGAAGCCGGAGGATTTCAGAAGCTCGCCGCATAACCAGAAGCCGGTTGGCGCGGGCCCCTACAAGTTGAAGACCTGGGCACAGCAGCAGGAGCTGGTGTTGGCTTCCAACCGGCAATCGAATTTGCCGAAACCGGGAAACATTCCTTTCATTAACTGGCGGATTGTGCCTGATTATACCGTCAGGCTTGCACAGCTGCAGACTAATGCGGCGGATATTGTTGAAAATATCAAGCCTGAGGATTTTTCTTCTCTTCTGAAGGCCAATCCCGGCATAGAGATCAGGAGCGTCGGGCTCAGGGTCTATGATTATGTTGGGTGGTCCAACATCGATCAGACCATTTATCACAAGAGCGGCAAGATTTTGCCGCATCCGCTCTTCGGTTCTCCTGATATACGGCGAGCCCTTACCTTGGCGATTGATCGTGAATCGATCATAGACGGGTATCTGAAGCAGTATGGCACGCTTTGCAACACCGATATCTCTCCATCGCTGAAATGGGCATATAACGCCTCCATAAGTTCTTATGCGTTCGATCAGTCCGCAGCGGCGGCAATTTTCAGAAAAGAGGGGTGGCTTCCTGGTCCTGACGGCATTCTGCAGAAAAACGGCAGAAAATTCAGTTTTGTTCTTTACACCAATGCAGGCAATGCCAGAAGAAATTATGCAAGCGTGATCATTCAGCAGAATCTGAAGGCTATCGGCATCGACTGTCGGCTGGACGTGCAGGAATCGAACGTGTTTTTCGAAAATCTCCAGAACCGTAAACTTGATGCATGGATGGCGGGTTGGTCTATCGGGCTTGAAATCGATCCCCTCGATGTCTGGGGTTCCGATCTGAAAAAGAGTACCTTCAATTTTACAGGATATCGCAATCCGAGAATTGACGAACTGTGCGAGCTTGCCAAGGAAAGACTTGTTCAGACCGATGCCAGACCATACTGGCTGGAGTACCAGGAGATCATCCATCGTGATCAGCCGGTTACGTTTCTGTACTGGATCAGGGAGACGCAGGGGTTCAGCAAGCGGATTCATGATGAGGAAGTCAATATTTCAGGTACGTTTTATAATATCGATGACTGGACGCTCAGACCATCGGCAACCATTGCTCCATAGAGAATCCTATGCTGATCTATATTTTAAAACGCCTTTTGCTTTCGATACCCTTGATTTTCGGCGTACTGACCCTGACGTTTTTCATTATCAGGCTTGCGCCGGGCGATCCGGCGGCATTTTTCATTCAGCCCGGCATCAGTCCCAATGTTGCGGAGCAGATCAGGGCGCAGTACGGGCTGAACGATTCTTTGCCGGTGCAGTATTTTAAATGGCTCTCGAATGTGCTGCAAGGTGATTTCGGACGGAGTTTCAGCAGGGCGCAGCAACCTGTTTTCGATGTGATTGCCGGTGCTCTGCCGATAACGATGACCATAGCTGCATTGACGCTTGTTGCCAATTTTACCTTCGGGATTATCATAGGAATCATCTCGGCGGTACGTCAGAACTCCTTTATTGACCGATTTCTGACAGTGACCGCCCTGTTTTTCTACTCCATGCCGGAGTTCTGGTTTGCGCTTATGATGATTATCGTCTTTGCACTCAAGCTGCAATGGTTTCCTGCTTCGGGGCTGAATGAAATCGGAGCCGAAAGTTTCGGGCCTTTAGGTTTTATGCTCGACAGAATGTGGCATCTGGTTCTTCCGGTAACAGTGTTGAGCATCAACGGCGCTGCCGGTATTGCGAGGTATGTCCGGGGGAGCATGCTCGAAGTGATTCGTCAGGACTATATCCGTACCGCGCGGGCAAAAGGACTTCCCGAAAATATCGTTATTTTTCATCATGCTCTGCGAAATGCGCTGCTTCCGGTGATCACTCTGATGGGCAGTTCGCTTCCGTTCATTTTCAGCGGGGCGCTTTTTATTGAAGTGATTTTTGCGTTTCCAGGAATGGGTCGGGTGACAGTCGAAGCGATTTTCGCAAGGGATTATCCGCTCATCATCGCAAATACCTTTATTTCCGGTACGCTTATCGTTCTCGGTAACCTGCTGGCAGATGTGCTCTATGCAGTTGCTGATCCGAGGATACGATTGTGATCATTCCGGTAATAATTATTGAAAAGGCAGGCGTGAAGTGAGAATCGAACTGTTGAATACTCCGGCTGATGCTCTTGAAAACAGGTTCGAGGAACAGATCCGCCCGCTGCGGATGGATGACTTTGCCGGTCAGCAGCGTCTGACCGAGAATCTGAGAGTGTTCATTTCGGCAGCAAAAATAAGAGGAGACGCGCTTGATCATGTATTGCTATCTGGCCCTCCCGGGCTTGGTAAAACCACGCTTGCCCATATTATTGCGGCCGAAATGGGAGGGACTATAAAGGCGACTTCCGGTCCGCTGCTCGACAAGGCAGGCAACCTTGCCGGGCTTTTGACAGGATTGCAGAGAGGCGATGTGCTTTTTATCGATGAGATTCATCGTATGCCGTCTGCAGTCGAAGAGTATCTTTACTCTGCGATGGAGGATTTTCGTATTGATATTATGCTTGACAGCGGCCCTTCGGCCCGTGCGGTACAGCTGCGCATCGAACCCTTTACGCTGGTAGGCGCGACAACCCGTTCGGGTCTTCTGACCTCGCCGCTCAGGGCTCGATTCGGCATTAACAGTCGTTTCGACTACTACTCTCCGGAACTGCTCGAGCGGATTATCGTCAGGGCGTCAGGTATTCTTGGAATCGGGATAGAACAGGAAGCGGCTGCTGAAATTGCCGGTCGTTCGCGCGGTACCCCGAGGATAGCAAACCGTCTTCTGCGACGTGCTCGCGATTTCGCTCAGGTTGCCGATGCTTCGCTTATCACAAGAAGTCTTGCTATGACGACGCTCGAACGTCTTGAGATCGATGAGGAAGGGCTTGACGATATGGACAAGAGAATTATGGATACCCTGGTCAACAAGTTCAGCGGGGGCCCTGTCGGCGCAGCGTCTCTTGCTGTATCCGTAGGGGAAGAGCAGGACACTATTGAGGAGGTTTATGAGCCGTATCTCATCCAGGCAGGATATATCGCCCGTACACCGCGAGGTCGGGTTGCTACGCGCAGGGCGCATATCAGGTTTTCGCAGCATGACGGCGGTATCGGAGAAGGCCCCTTGTTCGATGCCATGTCCTGAGCGCATTCGTTCCGTTTTTACGATACGAACTACTGTGGCTATGCGTTATTTTTTGAGGATATCGAGGTTGCTGTCGCTTCTGTTGTACTTTTTTATGACTTCATGCAGTTCCCGTGTCCTGTCGCATCCCGATGCAGCCTCCAGCTTTGTATCTGAAGATACGTTTTCCCTGGAGTCAAAAAACCGTTTTGTCAAAGCGTTGCTCAATGCCGAGAAAGGAGATTTATGGGGGGCTCTTGATGGCTATCGGAAAGTTCGTCCTTCCGGTGCTTCGGCACATGCCGCGGTTCATCATGCTATGGCCAAAGCCTTTTTTGAGCTCGGGGTAGCCGATTCGGCGAGAAGCCATGCCGATCAGGCCGTCGAATATCTTTCTGACGACAGGCACTACCTGCGCCTGCAGGCAACGATCGCACATTACATGAAAGATTATGCCGGAGCGATCTCGGCCTTTACGAAGCTGGTGGCGATTCAGCCGGGAAAAACCGAATATCTTTCATTGCTTGCTCTTGAATACATTGGATCGGGCGATTCGGAAAAGGCGCTCGATATATTCCAGAAGATGCTTGCACTCGATCCTGCCGATGAACAGACCCGGGCTCAGGTTCTCTTGCTTGAGATCAAGCTTCAGCACTATCATGATGCCATAGAAACGCTTTCTTCGGTGATTGGGGAGGGGGAAGAAAAGGAGCGCCTGAAGCTGACTCTCGGTGAACTCTATATGCAGACAGGCCAGAGCGAGCAGGCGGTAAAAACCTATAGAGAGATTATTGCGGCCAATCCCCGTTTTGTTTCTGCATGGCTTGCCCTGTTCGAGGTGTCGGTGCAGTCAGGATCGAGAGATGTTTTTTTATGCGATCTTTCGTCATTTTACGATACGTCAGGCATGACGTTCGCGCAGAAAATGATCCCTTCCGAGCTGTTTTATGTCCGTTCTGCAAAGGACAGCACTTATCTGCCTCCTTTGCATGATATGATTACGGAAATCGATCGTCGCTACCCGGGTGAACCTGCGACCATGCTGATGAAAGGCAGGTTATTGCTGAGAGCGAAATTGCCGGCAGATGCGGCCAGGGAGTTCAGGGCTGTTCTCCGTAAAGACCCTTCGAACATTGATGCATGGGAAGAGCTCGTTTCGGCCTGTCTTTTTCAGCAAGATTATGCCGAGGCAATCCGTGTTGTCGCATCGGCAAAGAAACGAGCTTCGGCAAGCCAGATGCGACTCCTGGTACTGGAAGGATACGCGGCATTCCAGAGCGGCAGGACACGCACTGCCGTCAAGCTGCTTGAGCAATCACTGCAGCTCAAACACAGGGAAAAGGACCGTTGGCACTATCTCCAGGCGGCATCGACGCTTGCAATGTCTTATGACAAACTTGGCATGCAGGAAAAGAGCCTTGACATGTACCGCAGAGTGTTGTTGCTCGATCCTGCTAATACGCTTGCAATGAATAATCTGGCTTACATGCTTGCCATCAGCGGCCGCGATTTTGAAACTGCAAAAAAGCTTGCTATGAAAGCTGTTGCCGATGAACCGGACAATCCTGTTTATCTCGATACGCTGGGCTGGGTTCTTTTCGGGCTTGGGGAGTATCAGGAAGCGCTTGTTTACCTCGAAAAGGCTTCATCGCTGGCGCCTGATGAAACCGAGATAACCTATCATCTTATCAGTGTTTATGAAAAGCTTGATTTGCATGAAAAGGCGCGTCTGTTGCGTAATCGGATAAAGCCTGCGGGGTGAGTGGAAAACAAAAAGCGGAACGGCTGGTTATCTCCGCCGTTCCGCTTGAGGGATTCCATTGCGAATATTGCTGCCCGTTTTACGCCTTCAGCTCATCGAATGATCTTGCTGCCAGATACTCGTAGTGTGCCCAGCGCGCATCTACAGATTTCTGTATTTCTGCATAGTATTGCGCGGCAAGATCCGGATGGCTTTTCGTGAGCATCCTGAACCTGTTTTCCATGTTCAGGAACTGTGCTACAGGAATTTTCGGCTTTTTAGAATCGAGAATCAGCGGATTCTTGCCCTCTTTCAATCTATCCGGATTGTAGCGATAGAGTATCCAGTGACCCGAATC
>JAFGMZ010000156.1 GCA_016927285.1 Chlorobiaceae bacterium | reverse complement strand
TTCGCTCTCGGTTTTTCTGCGGGAATCATGCTCTATGTTTCGTTTGTGGAAATCATGCCGGAATCGGGGATGGTCATCAGGGAGGAGATGCCGGAAAAGATGGCCGCATGGATAACCACTCTCGCGTTTTTCGGCGGGATGCTCTTTATCTGGCTGATCGACCAGTTGGTGCCCGATTTTGAAAACCCGCACGAAATGTCGATGATCGGAACCATGAATACGGCTCCGATTGAAGAGGCCCGCCTCCACCGTATGGGCATCTTTACAGCAGTAGCGATAGCAATTCACAATTTTCCTGAAGGTCTTGCTGTCTTTTTCAGCGCGCTTTCCGATCAGAACCTTGGCGTGGTGATCGCGGCAACCATTGCCCTGCACAACATTCCTGAAGGTATGGCTGTAGCCGTTCCGATCTATTTTGCTACCAAAAGCCGTATGCGGGCATTCAGCTACTCGTTTCTTTCCGGCCTTGCCGAACCGCTTGGCGCCATCATCGGCTACGCGCTGCTCAAACCATTTCTTACTCCCGTTGTTTTCGGAAGCGTTCTGGCCGCCGTTGCCGGCATCATGGTCTACATTTCGCTCGACGAACTGCTCCCCGCTGCGGAGGAGTACGGAGAACACCATATAGCCATTTCAGGCCTGATCCTCGGAATGGTGATAATGGCTGTCAGCTTGCTGATGCTGAATTAGGAGATCGGCGGGGTGTGATTAGTAATGATTACTGGGTGATGATCAGCGATCTCGCCATCCCGTTTGCTGGTCAAGTAAAAAGATAGTATGAGGGTCTTGGAAACATGGTTGTTTTTTCTTTACATAGACAATATATAGCTTGTTAACAGATTTTGACGGGTATCCCTGCTTTGTATACGATGCGTTGACGATGCCGGTTTTCACTGTAAAACGGAATTGATAATGAGATGTTTTATTTATTCGGCTTTATTCCTGATCATGCTCTCATTCGGATCTCGACAGGCGTTGGCTTACGCTCCTGGTGTCGATTCGAGCATGTACTATCCGGATATCGCGGCGTATATCGTCAAACAGACCGACGGGAAAAAGGTTTATATGACCAAAGACGCAGACCGGATCATCCAGCCGGCAAGTCTTACGAAAATTCTGACATCCATCATTGCCATCGAGAGTGGCAAGCTTGATCAGGAGGTGCTTATTGCAAAAGAGGCTACGCTGGTGGAGCCGACGAAGGCGGGTTTCAAGCCGGGTGATCGGGTGAAGCTGGTAGATCTGGTCAAAGCGGCGATGGTCAGTTCAAGCAATGACGCGGCTTTCGCAATAGCCATCCATCTGAGCGGAAGCGTAGAACGGTTCGTTACCGCAATGAACTACCGGGCCAAAAAGATCGGCATGAAGCGTTCGAATTTCACCAACCCTGCCGGATTCGACAAAGGTATCTATGCGGGAAACATTTCAACGGCCGAAGATCTGCTGGTCCTCACGGAATATGCAATCAGGAACAATCTGTTTAATGAGATAGCCCAGCTTGAATCAGTACTGGTGACCGAGCTGAACAGCAGAAAGATGATACTCCTGAAAACCCACAACAAGCTTCTTGCAAAGTACCCTTATGCTGTTGGCATCAAGACCGGATTCACCCGAAGGGCGGGAAAGTGTCTGATTGCGAGGGCACAGAAGGAGAACCGCGATCTTTTGCTGGTCATGCTCAACGCACAGGGCGACCGGTGGCTGATTGCCGAAGAGATGTTCGAAAAGGCTTTTGCGAAACAGTCCGGGCGCGATTATGCGGCTAATGAAGGCATCGATGTCAACTATCGTCCATGGAAAAGGTAAGGTTATGGTAAAACACATTGTGATGTGGCGCCTGAAAGAGAGCGCTCACGGATACGACAGGGCAGAGAACGCCAGGCTGTTCAAGGAAAAGCTGGAAAGACTTGCCGGGCGCATTCCTGGTTTGCTCAGCATCGAGGCGGGAATTGATTTCAGTTGTTCGCCGGCGTCATACGATGTTGTGCTTAATTCGTTGTTTTCCGACAGGAGTGCTCTCGATGCCTATCAGGTTCATCCCGAACATGAAGCGGTCAAGGCTTTTATTGCCGGGGCTTCCGCTGAACGGGCGGTTGTGGATTACGAGGTTTGAGGGGGAGAATGGGACATCATTCAGTACTGAGTGATGAGCGGGGAAGGCATCGATGGAGGAATGAGTGAATGGTTGGAGGTTTTTCTTCGGATGTTCGGCGCAGGTAATAAAAAAGCGGCATGAATTGCTTCACGCCGCTTTTTTATTAAGTAGTCGTGCGGATTTCAGATCATCCCTGAACGATGCACTCTGCAGGGCAGACTGCGGCGCATGCAGGAGCATCTGCATAACCAGCACACTCGGTGCACGAACCGGCGTCGATGACATAAACGTCGTCACCGGCTGAAATTGCGTTGACCGGGCATTCCGGCTCGCAAGCGCCGCAGTAGGTGCATTCTTCAGTAATGTAGAGTGCCATATCCAAGTTCCTTTCTAAATGTTGGTTGTGAATAAGGAAGAAAGAACAATTCCATAGAATTCCGAAAATATAAACTTTTTTTTGAGCCGGCAAAAAAAAGCATGCTCGGGGTGTGGGTTATTTCGGCATAAAGGGAAGAGGAAAAGGAAATGGCAGTGTTTTTTCTACCAGTTTTTTCAGGTATTCAAGTCTGACGGCAACGGAGGTTACCATGTAGGGGAGTACTTCGATACTGAATGATGCGTTTCCCATGAGATGGCCCGGTATGTTGCCGATCGGATAGAGTTTGAGAAAGTTGTCGTGCATGGCTTTCTGGAACGCTTCGGCTGTAATGCCGCCTGAGGGTTTCAACAGGATGTTGAATGTGTTGTACAGGCTCCAATCGTAGGATAGAATGTTGCCTTTAGCCTTCTGTTCCTTGAAAAATTTCGTGCCGGGCAATGGAACGGCAAAGTTAAGCGACGAAAGTACCGCGCCGCTTTTTTTTGAGAAGGCGACGATTTTTTCCATGTCCTCGATGGTGTTTCTGACAGGATTGATCAGCCAGAAGAGCATGAATGGCAATTTGGCTTCCTGACACTTCCGGATAGCCGCAAGATAGGTGGTTTCGATGTTCCGGTCGTTCAGCTCCATCCCCTCCTGAATGCTTGGCTCGCCTTTTCCGAAATCTTCGTCGAGCACTTCGGTGTTCAGGGATTCGAGACCGATGCTTGCGACAACGCATCCTGTCTCGGCAAGTTCTTTTGCGAGATCCCCCTCGCAGAGCAGATTCGGCGTGACCTGTACGCCGTACTTTACTCGGGCTTCCCTGAATTTACGCAGACATGCCGATGTGTGCCGGGGATCGTGACCGAAATATTCGTCGATGAACATGTACATGAACGGTTTGAAATGCCTTTCCGCTATGGCAATCTGCTCTTCAAGCAGTTCGGGGTCGATGGCAAAATAGCTCCTGTGGTAGATTTCCGGGGTAACGCACATTTTACAGGTATGCGGGCAGCCGCGGCTGGTGAGAATCGGAAAAGGGCGCATGTTTCTTGCCAGTCCGTTGATAGGATCGATAGCGGCCTGCGTATTGTCGATCGCTTTTTTGATCTTGAGGTAATCGAACCAGGCACACTCTTTCACTTCGGGGAACTCATCTGCCCGGTACACAGGACGAAGCGAACGTCGTTCGGCATCTTCGAGTATTTGTATCCACATGTTTTCCGCCATTCCCGATGCTACGCTCGCGTACCTGGCCGCCTCTTCGATGCAGAGCGATGCATGGTTTCCTCCGATGATGCAGGGAACCCCTTTTTTTGCGAATCCATCGGCGATCTGGTAGGCGCGCTGCGCCTGGATGGTCCATGTCGTTGTAATGGCAACAAGATCATATCGCTGCTTGAAATCGACCTGTTCTCCTATGATTTCATCGATGTATTCGAGATCGTGATGGTTCGGCGTCATGGAAATGAGCATGCCGAGAGCAGGGGAGAAAAACGGACGGATATAACCACCCATGGCATAATCCGAATATTCGATATGCCTGATTTCATTTGGATTGACGAACAGGATACGCATCGTGCAGGCCCGGAAAGAGGTTGTGGCGAAAAGGACAGCCTTTCTGAACGATCAGTTGTAATCTTCCGGTTGAAGCTTACGCGGATATGCTGATTCCGGAATAACGATTGCGGTTCGTCAAAGACTGATTCGCTAAGATCATGTCACGAAATATACGGAATGGTTCGGACATGTTCAGGATGCCCCCGTTACTTTATTGCGCATAGTAAAGTATCTTTCCGGACAGATATTTTCCATTTGCAACAGTGAAGCAACGGAGGCTTTTTCGGGAAGGGCAGATTGCCGTCAGGTGGAAAGCGGACAGGTTTCCTGCCTGTTCAGACCATGGAAATGCAGTCTACCGGGCAGACCGCTACGCAGGCCGCTTCATCGTGGTAGCCAACACAATCGATACAGACATTCTCGTCGATGATATAGATGTCGTCACCGGCTGAAATTGCGTTGACCGGGCATTCTGGTTCGCATGCTCCGCAGTAGGTGCATTCTTCACTGATTCGATGTGCCATGATTATTTTCTGCTTGTTTTGTGTTGTTCAGATAAAAAAAACGATGACGAGCAATATTACCAATGTCGTCACAAGAATCAAACCTGCCGGTTAACGACAAAGTTCCGCAGCAGGAGACCGGCCTTATTTGCTTTCATGAATTTCATAGGCATTGATGATGTCCCTGACCAGTTTATGTCGAACGACGTCTGATTTGTCGAGATAAACGAAGCTGATGCCTTTGATGTTTTTAAGAATTTTCTCCGCACTGGGGAGGCCCGATTCCATGGTCGTCGGTAGATCGATCTGGGTGACGTCTCCGGTAATAATGGCTTTCGAGTTTATGCCAAGACGGGTAAGGCACATTTTCATCTGTTTACCCGATGCGTTCTGCGCTTCGTCGAGGATAATGAAGGAGTTATTCAGTGTTCTTCCTCGCATATAGGCAAGCGGTACGATTTCTATAATCCTGCGTTCGGTGAGCAATTTGAGCTTTTCAGCCGTAAGCATATCCTGAAGCGCGTCGTAGAGAGGGCGGAGGTATGGATCGATTTTCTGCGCAAGGTCGCCAGGAAGAAAGCCGAGGCTTTCGCCGGCCTCTACAGCCGGACGGGCGAGTACGATCCTTTTGACTTGTTTTGCTTTCCATGCGGCAACGGCAATTGCCACGGCGGTATAGGTTTTTCCTGTTCCTGCTGGACCGATTGCGAATAGAATGTCGTTGTTCCTTGCTTCAGCAACCATCCTTCGCTGCCCGTTTGTTTTTGCCCGTACGGCATAATCGGCAGAGGCGACAATGATGTCTTCATCTCCGGGTGCTGCAGGTTTTATACCTGGAGCCGGGGACAGGGCGAGGTTGATGAGCGCTTTAATATCGTTTTCCAGTATTTCGCCGTTTTTATCTGCGAGAAAGATCATCTCCCTGAAAATCTTTTCGAGTACGGCAACCTCCTCATCGTTGCCCTTGAGATGAATAGTGGATCCTCTTGCTGTTATCTGAACATCCTGGTATGCGTTCCTGATCGTTTTCAGGTAGGCATCGAACGGGCCGAAGAGAATAACCGGTTCAATACCCTGTATTTCAATTTTCTTTTCAGTGGTCAAGAGTTTCCTGAATTTGTTGTATGTCGGTACAGATCATAATAAGGTTCCGGGGAGGCAAGATAGTTCCGTACATAATCCCTGACGCCGGCTTCGAGAGATGTCATGGCATTCCGGTAGCCAGCCTGCTGTAATTTGGCCATATCTGCGCAGGTGTGATACTGATATCCCCCCTGCAGGTGCTCTGGCATCGGGATATAGGTGATGGCAGGTTCCTTATCAAGAGCGGTAAAAACCGCGTTGACCAGATCATTGAAACTTCTGGCTGTTCCGCTGCCCACGTTGAACAGTCCCGTTGCTGCGGGGTTCTCTATAAGCCAGGCTATAATGGCGGTACAGTCGCGTACATGGACAAAATCACGCAACTGTTCGCCGTCTCGATAGTCCGGGCGGTGCGATTTGAAGAGATTGACACAGCCTTTTTCCGTGATCTGCCGGAAAGCCTTGAAGATCACGCTGCTCATATCCCCTTTATGGTATTCGTTCGGTCCGTAGACATTGAAGAATTTCAGTCCGGTCGCTTTCTCGAGCACCCCGTTGCGCAAGGCCCAGCGGTCGAAAAGCTGCTTCGAGTAGCCATACATGTTTAAAGGCCTGAGTGTATCGATTGTCTTTTCGTCATCGGTATATCCGGATGCGCCGTTGCCATAGGTTGCCGCGCTCGAAGCATAGATCAGGCGGATGTTCTGCTGCATGCAGCAGGTTGCAATGCGTTTCGAGAAGGCAAAATTTCTTTCGATGAGCAGGTCTGCGTCGGTTTCTGTTGTTGCGCTGATTGCGCCCATGTGGATCAGATCGGTGATGCCTGAGATTTTTTTTGATTCCAGAAGCGGAAGAAACTGGTCTCTCGGGATGAAATCAGCAAACCGGAGTCCCGAGAGATTTTTCCATTTCCCTCTCGCAGCCAGACCAAGCGTATCAACGATGATGATGTCGTCACGACCAAGCATATTCAGCATCCATAGCATGGCGCTGCCGATAAATCCGGCGCCTCCGGTAATGACGATCATGTCGTACTGATATAGGTTTTCAGAAAAACGGTAACTGAAAATATGAAGCACGGCGCAGAAAAACAAAAGGCCGTTGCGGTTAACAACGGCCTTCTGCATGGAGTGCATCTATCACGCGGAGGCTTTCATGATGTCATCCTGAACAAGAAGTTTCCTTCCCCAGAAGAGCCAGGTACGTATTGTATTAACCGGTTTTTCGAGCACATCCGATATATCGGCATGCTTGAGGCCGGACAATTCACTGAGGAGAACCGTTAGTTTTACGTCAGCGGCCCGCCTGGCTATCGATTTAGCAAGTCCGTTTCCCGACTTGCATGATTTTTCGCTTATACAGAACTCCGTTTCCTGGCCGTAGCGGTCAACATAACAGTTACGGAAAGTTTTGAGTAGTTCGATTTCCGGAGTCTCGATGCCCGCATTCAGATAGGTTGTATTGACGAGATCGCGCGATTCTGCTTCGTTGCCGGTCATCCAGTATGCCAAACTGTATATGTTATCCAGCAACTCGATCGGTGTTTTATTAGTCGGTGCCATTTTCGTTTCGGTTTTAGATATATAGGATAAAATAAGTCCTTGATTAAAGTATAAAAAAATTGAGGAATGTCCAGTTTTTTTTATAAAAAAATCTTAAAAAGATGTTTTTTTAGTGATGTTTGTACTCCTGATGGCAGCATCTCATTTTTCCATCGTTGATGGTAAACAGTAACTAGCTTAAATGAAAAGAGATATACGGGATCTGCTAAATCCGGCCCTGCGCAGCATTGCGGTCTACAAGGTTGATGGGGGACAGGAAGCTGAAATAAAGCTTAATCAGAACGAGAGCCCCTTCGATTTGCCGTTATGGCTGAAAGAGACCATTCTCGATGAATTTCGCAATGAGTCCTGGAATCGCTACCCGGATATCCTTCCGTTCAGGGCTATGGATGCCTATGCGGATTTTCTCGGTATTGCCCGGGATTCCGTCATTATGAGCAACGGTTCCAACGAGATGCTCTATACGATCTTCCTTGCATGTCTCGGACCAGGTAAAAAGATCCTCATTCCGGAACCATCTTTCTCGCTTTACGAAAAAATCGCCCTGCTTCTGCAGGCGGAAGTGGTTTCTGTGCCCATGCATCCGGGTCTTGATTTTGATACCGAAGCCATTATCGCAAAGGCCAGGGAGCAGGAGGTTGATTTTATCGTGCTTTCGACGCCGAACAATCCTACCAGCAAATCGCTTCCTTACGACGATGTCTGTCGTATAATCGGGGAGTCCGATGCAATCGTTCTGGTTGACGAGGCATATATTGAGTTTTCGCGCGAGAAGTCCGTGCTTGGCCTTATCGAAGAACATCCGAATCTTGTCGTGCTTCGTACTATGTCCAAAGCGCTTGCGCTTGCAGGCATGCGTATCGGTTTTGCAATCGCGAACCCGGTACTGCTGGGAGAAATCGCCAAGCCAAAAATACCGTTTTCGTCGGGCAGGCTCGCCGAAATCACCTTGCTGCATATATTGAAACACTCTTATCTTGTTACCGATTCTGTGGCATATATTCTGGCCGAGCGCGACAGGGTCTATGCCGAGATCGATGGTATAGCGGGGATTGAGGTTTTTGCAAGCGATACCAATTTTCTCATCATCAGAGTGCATGATGCTGCAAGGACGTTTCGCGATCTGAGCGCTTCGGGTATTCTCGTCCGCAACGTATCGGGTTATCCGCTGATGGAGAATTGTCTGCGCTTCAACGTTGGAATGCGTGATGAAAACGACCGGCTGCTTGAGAAACTCAGAACGATGCATACATGAGTTTCAGGAAGCTGGAGGCCCCGGAGATGAACCGGATATCTCCTGAAAATCTTCACGATGCGCCGCGTCATCCGATTTGCCTGATGCTTCACAACATACGGAGCATGTGGAATGTCGGCTCCATGTTCCGTACTGCCGATGCGGCAGGCATAGAAAAAATGTTCATTACCGGGTATACAGCCACCCCACCCCGGAAAGAGATCGATAAAACCGCACTGGGAGCCCAGGATTGCGTACGTTGGGAGTACCGGTCCGATCCGCTTGAAGCTATAGCTCTCATGAAGGCCTCCGGTTTCAGAATATGCGGTCTTGAAATCACTGAAAACAGCAGGCCGTATACGGTTATGCGAAAAAATGATTTTCCGGTCTGTCTTCTGGTTGGCAATGAGGTTCAGGGAATCGAGGACGAGGTTCTTATGCATTGCGACGAGGTGCTTGAAATTCCGCAGTACGGGACCAAGCATTCGCTTAATGTGGCTGTTGCTGCGGGCATTGCACTGTTCGAGCTCGTCAGGGTCGTGCGCAGCGGGATGTAACTATTTAATGGTTTTTCCGGTTTCTTTCTTTCAATAGAGTTTAATAGTCTTTAAACGTGTTCTTCGATGCTTCACTACAAAACATATGAACTTTCCGATACCTCTGCACCCTGGGTGGTATTCGTACACGGAGCAGGCGGCAGTTCATCGATCTGGTTTCTGCAGATTAAAGAGTTTATAAAACACTTCAATGTACTGCTTGTCGATCTGAGAGGGCATGGAAAGTCAAAGCATATTGTGGCGCACAAGGAGGATCGGCATTACAATTTCGAAGATATCACCCGGGATATCATTGAAGTGCTTGATATGCTGAGGATAGATAAAGCGCATTTCGTTGGAATCTCTCTGGGTACCATCCTGATCCGCAATATGAGCGAAATCGCTCCTGAGCGGGTAAGCTCGATGATCATGGGCGGGGCCATAATCAGGCTGAATGTGCGAGCAAAGGTGCTGGTGACGTTAGGAAATATGTTCAAGCGGGTCGTACCCTATATGTGGCTCTACAGCTTTTTCGCATGGATAATTATGCCTCGCGAACGCCATAAAAAGTCGCGTCTGCTGTTTGTTAACGAAGCCAAGAAGGTTGCCCAGAAGGAGTTTATGCGCTGGTTCAGGCTTACCTATGAATTAACGCCGCTTCTGAAGTATTTCGAGGAGAAAGATACCGGCATTCCCACCCTTTACCTGATGGGTGAAGAGGATCATATGTTTCTTCCTGCGGTGCGTATCATTATAACCAGGCATACCAATTCCTGGCTTGAAGTTATCGATAATTCAGGTCATGTCTGTAATGTCGATCAGCCGCGTGAATTCAACGCCCGCGCCATAGCGTTTTTGAAGCGCATGAACCCTGAGGTTACGGGATGCTCCTGTGAGGCAGGTATTGCCCAGTTAGTCGCCTGTTAGACTGCGCTTTTATTGTAGCGGTTCATGGCGTGTTCGATGCCGTTTACCGCAAAATCAAGCGCAGCGTCGGAACAGAGTGGCAAAATTTTTTCCATTGTTTTTTTTTCTTCTTCGCTGAATTTTCCCAGAACAAACGAAGAAAAAGGTCCCGGCAGCTGTTCATCAAGTCTGATGCCCACTCTCAGCCGCGCGAACTCGTCGCTTCCAAGGCACTCGATGATATGCTTAAGGCCGTTCTGTCCCCCTGCCGATCCTTTTGCCCTGAGCCTCAGGCTTCCCGAGGGGAGATTGAGATCGTCGCAGACAGCGAGGATATCCTGACGCGGTATCTTCCAGAAGTTCATGGCAGCAATGACGGCATGGCCTGACAGATTCATATAGGTCATGGGTTTGAGCAGAATGATCGGGGTGTTCCTCCAGTTGATTTTTGTCCAGTGGAATTTACCCTTGCCCGAGCTGAATACGGCCTGGAATTGTGCCGCAAGCCTGTCGATCACGTCGAATCCGACATTATGCCTCGTACCCGTATACCGGGCTTCAGGATTACCGAGTCCGATGATAAGTTTCATAATCTCTTTCGTACGCTGCTGAGTGGTAAAAAAAAAGCGGCCCTCATTGGAGAAGGCCGCTGGAATTGTACGAAAAGCTTCTGATTAATCAAAGCAGAGGGGCTATCACAAGCGCCACGACAGCAATGAGCTTCATGAGGATATTGAGGCTCGGTCCGCTTGTATCCTTGAGCGGGTCGCCGACGGTGTCGCCAACAACCGCAGCCTTGTGCGCATCGGATCCTTTCCCGTAAACAACGCCGTCGAACTCGATTTTGCCTTCGATACGCTTTTTGGCATTATCCCAGGCTCCGCCGGCATTGGACTGGAAGATAGCCATCAGCACGCCCGAAGAGGTGACGCCGGCAAGCAGGCCGCCAAGCATATCCTTGGAAATGAAGCCTACGACAACAGGCACCAGTACGCCCATGAGGCCGGGAAGGATCATCTCCCTGATTGCTGCCTTGGTGGAGATATCGACGCAGTGCGCGAACTCTGCTTCGGCGGTGCCTTCCCGCAGGCCGGGAATTTCCCTGAACTGACGGCCGACCTCGTTGATCATATCGGATGCTGCGCGACCAACGGCGCCCATGGCCATGGCGCTGAAAACGAAGGGCAGCATGGCTCCTATAAGCAGACCGGCCATGATGATGGGCTCGGAGATGTCAAGCGAAGTGACATGCGCCTGCTGACGGTATGCGGCAAAGAGGGCAAGCGCGGTGAGCGCGGCGCTTCCGATGGCAAAGCCTTTACCGATAGCGGCCGTGGTGTTGCCGACGGCATCGAGTGTGTCGGTTCTTTCGCGGACTTCCGCAGGCAGGCCGGCCATTTCGGCAATACCACCGGCGTTGTCGGAAATCGGTCCGTACGCATCGACGGCAAGCTGGATGCCGGTTACGGACAGCATGCCGAGCGCAGCAATGGCGATGCCGTAAAGTCCGGCGAAATAGTGGGACGCCACGATAGCTGCGGAGAGCACCAGCACCGGCAGACCGGTGGACATCATGCCTATTCCAAGTCCGGAGATGATGGTTGTCGCCGCACCGGTGATGCTCTGACGGGCAATCTCGATAACCGGCTTGTTGTGGGTAGAGCAGTAGTATTCGGTAATCATGCCGATCAGCACGCCGGCAACAAGACCGATAATGACCGCGAAGAAGATATTCAGCGAGGTGTAGGTGAAGCCGTCTACCGTCCAGCTTGAGGGAAGAAAGTAATCGATAATAAAGTAGCTGAGCACGGCCATGATGATGGAGGCGCCGAATTCGCCCATGTTGAGTCCTGCCTGGGGGTTGCCGCCCTCTTTCACTTTTACGAAGAACGAACCGACGATCGAGACGAGAATGCCGACCGCGGCGATGATCAGCGGAAGCGTCACTGCAGCCACAGGGTTGATGCCCATGCTGTTGAAGACAGGGACAAAGGCCGCTCCCAGCACCATGGTTCCGATAATCGAGCCTACATAGCTTTCAAAGAGGTCGGCTCCCATACCGGCTACGTCGCCTACGTTGTCGCCTACGTTGTCTGCGATGGTTGCCGGGTTGCGCGGATCGTCTTCGGGAATACCTTCATACACTTTTCCTGCAAGATCGGCTCCGACATCCGCAGCTTTGGTGTAGATACCGCCGCCGACACGGGCAAAAAGCGCGATGGACGATGCGCCGAGCGAGAAGCCGGAAATCAGGTTGATGACTTCACTGACCTGGGTCAGGGCGGGGAACATCTGCGAATAGATGATAAAGAGTGTCGAGAGGCCGAGAATGCCGAGTCCGACGACGGAAAGCCCCATCACCAGACCTCCGGAGAATGCGATGTTGAGCGCCTCGCCGAGTCCGGTGCGAGCGGCGTTGGTGGTGCGGACGTTAGCCTTTGTTGCAACCCTCATACCGAAATAACCTGCAAGCGCCGAACAGAATGCTCCAACAACAAAGCTGAGAGCTATGATTGGAGAGGTGCCTTCTCTTCCGCTGTTGGCGAAGCCGAGAAGCACGGCTACGGAGATAACGAAAATAATGAGAACCTTATACTCCCTTTTCAGGAAGGCGAGAGCGCCATCGGCGATGTGCCCTGCGATTTTTGACATTTTCTCAGTGCCCTCGGACTGTTTCGAAATCCAGGAGGCTTTGAAAAAGGCATACAGCAAAGCAAGAACACCACTAACAGGAATTGCATAGAGGATGGTTTGATTATCCATGTCTTTTCTTGTTGAAAATTGCTTGAAACCCTGGTACTGACAGAAGGACAATAACAACTACGAGAGGCTTCGGGGAAAGCCTTTTGGCTGCAGTCACGTGAAGCCGTGGAAGAAGGCGACACTGTGGTTATGTAATATGACTTTGTAAATCATAACGATTTTAAAATTTACAATTTATTGCATGTAGTTCAAAGTGGAAGTTTTTTGCCTCAGACGCTTTTCTGCGTTTTTTTGGGGGGGGTGGCAATCTTTTCAAAAATCCGCATATCCTTCATCGAAAGAGGGGGAAATCCGGTACATTGCAATGATATCGTCACCGTTTACGTAACACCGTTTCTCGAAAAGCCGATGCATCCTTCAAAAGTTGATCGAAGCCGTTTGGTCAGACTGACCGATCTTCCAAACGTCGGAATGGCCTTCGCAGGGAATTTCAGGCTGCTTGGTATTACGGAACCTCAACAGCTCAAAGGCAGGTGCCCCTTTGAGCTTTATCGGGACCTTTGCATGAAGACAGGAAAGTCGCAAGATCCCTGTGTCATTGATGTATTTATGTCGGTTGCGAGTTTCATTGAAGGCAATGATGCCGAACCGTGGTGGAATTTTACCGAGGAACGCAAGCGTATGCTCGGTGCTGGCCGAGTTCCGAAGTGACAAGAGGCATGGGATGATCATCAGTGCAAGCCGCCGGACCGATATTCCGGCGTTTTACGGACAGTGGCTATTAAGCTGCCTGCAGGCAGGGGAGGTCGCGGTGCGAAATCCCGTGAACCCGAAACAGACAAGCCGATTTTCACTGCTGCCGGAAGATGTCGATGCCCTTGTGTTCTGGACGAAAAATCCCGCCCCGATGTTCGACCTTTTGCCGGAAATCGATGCCATGGGTTATTTCTATTATTTTCTTTTTACCCTCACCCCTTACGACAGCTTGATCGAACCCGGTGTGCCGGCCAAGTCGCAGAGGATCGATGTTTTTTTGCGTCTTTCCGATATGATCGGTCCGGAAAAGGTTGTCTGGCGGTATGATCCTGTTATCATGACCGATGCTATGAATCATGAGTGGCATACAACTGCGTTTCGCACTATTTCGGAGCAGCTTGCCGGAAGCACCGGAAGATGCATCGTCAGTTTTCTTGACGATTACCGAAAAATCAGGACCCGAATGCGAAAAATCGATTACTTCCTTCCGGATCGGCATGCGATGGCAGCGCTTGCCTGCGATTTTTCGTCGATTGCCCACCATAACGGCATGGATCTATTCACATGCGGCCATGCCGAAGATCTCTCTCATTGCGGCATTCTGCACGGAAGCTGTATCGATCGAAATCTGATTGCCCGGCTCAGCGGCAGATCTCCCAAAAGCAATGCAAAAGACCGGGGTCAGCGCAGGCATTGCGGGTGTGCCGTAAGCCGGGATATCGGAGAATATGATACTTGCCGGCATGGGTGTCTCTACTGTTATGCGATGGGTAGTGGGTGATGGGTTTTGGTCATGAAGGTTTTGGAAATTCCTTGTTTCATTGCTCGACAGAAACCCTGAGCAATAACGGGAGGTGATCGGAATAGCCCCCTTTGTACTGACCCCTATAGTAGGTCTGGTAAGGTTTTCCCGACGATCTCGTGAGCATGTCGGGAAAATGATAGCATCTGAAAGCGTTGGGCGCGGCAGACAATCCTTTCGGCTGCAGCATGCCGCAAGATATCAGAATCTGGTCGATCCGCTCCCATTTATTCCTGTACCAATAGCTGCCGATGCCCTCATAGTCACTCCAGCAGTTGTAAAAAAGCTCCCGGCACTCCTTCAGTACTTTTTTTCTGTCGCCGGAAGATCCGAGAACGTCTCTTACCGATCGGTCATGGGGTTCGTCATTGAAATCTCCCATGACGATAATATCGGCACTGAGGTCGACTGTTCGAAGACTGTCAGCGATGTGCCGTGCTACCTTTGCGGCTGCAATGCGTTTCTGTTCGCTCCATTCCCGGTCAAAGGCTCTTGATGGCCAGTGATTGAGGATGAGGTGAAACGGATGTCGGCCTGCGGAAAAACCGGCTGCGATGATATGCCTGGTCGGTTTATCGTTGACGATTGGCACATGATATGCTTTCGAGGCGCGAAGCCCGACACTCTTCGGGTTGTATGCGAGTCCGATATCGATGCCTCTTGTATCAGGGGACTCGTAGTAGACGGTTCTGTAGGATATGCCGGTAATGTTTTTAAGCGAACCCACGAAAACCTTGCGGTTTTCCGTTTCCGCAAATGCTATAATGTCAGGGTAACGATCCACATCCGGATCGACTTTGAGAGTTTCGAGCACCCGCCTGATCCGGATCCTTTTCAATGCCAGTTTTTTCTCTGTCCACTGCCGTTTTCCGGCAGGCGTAAATTCATTATCTTCAGTTGCAGGATTATCAATGGTGTCGAAAAGGTTCTCCACATTCCACCACAGAATCAATAGTTCTTTTCCTTCCTTTACGTAATCCTTTCTATTATTAGCTGTTAAACCTGATTTGAGAGCGCTTTCTTTCTGATATTTTGTTGTTATTTGTGGTTTATTTGTTGCTGATTTGCTACTTTGAAGAGGTAACAACAAAAATAGCAACAAGAAAAGGGCGGTTTTTGGGCGTTTTCGGCTATCAGTAAAGTCTCTAAGTGACTGATATAAATTGATTTGCTGACGTTCCATTTTGTTGCTGTTCCATAAGGTCAAACAGGGAAAGAGCATGGACGTTTCATCCGTACACTTGCGGAAGCGGAAGCAGGGTAAGAGCGGGCGCATAAGCCTGTATCTTGAGTTTTACAAGGGCGCGGTTACACAGCCTGACGGGAAAGCGAAGGTTCTCAGGGATTACGAATACCTGAACCTGTATCTTGACGACAAGCCGAGAACAGCGGCGGAAAAAGAGCATAACAAGAATATACTTGAGCTTGCCAAGTCGATCAAGGCAAAGCGGGAACTTGAGATCAAGAACGGTCAATATGGTTTTGATGCAGGAGTAAAGGACAAGGCCTTGTTTCTCACTTATTTCAAGGCTGAAGCGGAGAAGAAGGCTACTCCTGACGATCCGGGAAACTGGACAAGCACGCTGAAACACCTCACCGGTTTTGTCGAGAAGCTGTACTCTTCGAGAATCACCTTCCGGGAGATCGATAAGGCGTTTTGCGAAGGGTTCAAGGACTATCTCCGGGATGAGGCGACAACGAGAACGGGGAAAGGGCTCTCTTCAGCGTCTCAGGGCGCTTATTACGGGAAGTTCAAGGCTTGCTTGAATAAGGCGATAAAGGACGGGATTCTTTCCGTTGACCCTGCGAAGGGTGTGGCGCGCCCAAAGATCATTTCACACAAGCGGGAATACCTGACCTTCGACGAACTTCAGGCAATAGCAAAGGCTGAATGCCGGAACCCTACGCTGAAGCGGATGTTCCTGTTCTCGTGCCTTACCGGGCTACGCTTCTCTGATTGCCATAAGTTGACATGGGGCGAGGTGCAGCGGCAGGGCGAAGGCTGGAGGGTAGTATTCCACCAGCAAAAAACAAAAGGGTTGCAGTATCTCGACATATCAAAGCAGGCGCGGGAACTCATGGGGGAATCTGGCGCGCCCGATGATCGGGTGTTCTTTGCTATAAGCGCATATTCAGCTTACCTCAGCATCGTTCTCCGTGAATGGGCTCTGAAGGCTGGCATTACCAAGCACCTGACGTTTCATTCCGGCCGCCATACCTTCGCCGTGTTGCAGCTTGAGAACGGGACGGACATTTACACCCTGAGCCGGCTATTAGGCCACAGGGAGATAGAGGTAACGGCTATCTATGCCGATATTCTGGACAAGACAAGAAGGGAAGCGATGACGGCGCGGATTCCTGAGCTTTCAGGGCTGAACATTTAACAAGGGCGAGAACATGGGCGAATTTGATAGATCGGAATGGACTCCTTCGGAGGGAGATCTTAGAGCTGAATTGTGCAATGCAAGGGAGATAGATTGGCCTGCTGAGGCGTCGAAGGAGGCCAACCGCCGTCAACAATGGATGATAACCGCCCCTGATGAATATGGCGAGTATATGCAAGGGCTTTTAAAGGATGGTCGTAACTTTCCTCAAATACCACTGTGTTACATGGATGCTCCCGCTGATTGGATGGGGAAGTCTCTTGAAGCCATTCTCAATCAGGTACAGAGCAGTCCAGAGGAGTATCAGGGGTATATCACGGGAATGGTGAACCGATATTTGACCGCATGTTTCAAGCGGCTCGGTGGGAAATGGCCTTCAGACATATGGGATGGTTCCGGGAATCCATACTTTACTCGCATTTGTTACGATTTTTGCTGCCCTGAATGGGTTGGCGATGATGATTTATTGAGAAAGATTATTGTTCTCCAGAAGCTTCAAGCCATGATTTCGGAGCGAGTTGGGCAGGATGATCCAGCAGAGCAGGCCGGAGAACCGGCGGCGGGTGAACTGCAAGCGCGGAAGTTTATCGGGTGGATGGGCACAGCTGAACAGTTGGATCGGCTTACAGCTGAGCTGCAAAAGGAGAGGTTCATTGCCAGTGCTGAAGCCTTCGAAGGACAGTTCGATAAGGCGAGACGAGTGGTAGAAGAACCTTGTGAATGGCGAGATGAAATTACTCTACTTGCATACCTTTTTGAGATTCTGAAAGAAAACGGTTTAGTAAAAAAGAAGAGCGCTTCAGACCGTCTTATCGGGTCGCGTTTCTTTAATGGTGATTATTCGGCAGATGGTAACCCGGAAACATTCAGCAACCTGAGGCAGGCAAGGAGTAACTACAAAGATAACAATACTACTTTATCCGGGGGTTTGAATACTGGTAAAAAAGGTGTCCCAGACAAAGGGCCGATGATTCATGAAATCGTTAGTCGGATTACTGATCGCGGATAGAGTTCATCCTTTACATCCTTTACATCCTTTACACCCCTTTACATGTAAGTCCTGTCTATTCTCACACTTCATTTCTTTTATGAAGTTGCCTGTAATCAGTCACAAAGACTGAGTTTGTTAATCAAACCTTACAGGCAAAATGGCATTACCTGAACTTGACCAGATGAATGAGCGCTTGGAGCGTATCGAGGGACTACTTGTGGCAAACAAGACTGTTCTCACCATGCGCGAAGCAGCAATTCTCACAGGGTTATCGCTGTCTCATCTCTACAAACTCACCAGCACAAACGGAATCCCGTGTTACAAACCGACAGGTAAGGCGATTTATTTCAATCGCGAGGAGCTTGAGGCATGGATGCTTCGGGGACGCAAGGCTACGGCTGAAGAGATCGAAGCGGCGGCTTGTACTCACATAGCCGTGAAGGAGGGTGCAAAATGACTGGAAACAGTAGTGCCCTTCCGGGGGCGAGTCCGAGAGGGCAAAACCAGAATCGTGAAGATCGGGCGAATGATCGAGCACAAAAGAAAGATACAATTCCTTCCGACAATCTCAAAGCCTTCGATCTTGATGCCTACAGGCGGAATGTCCGGCGCGCCTGTAGTGATGCGTATGTGCTCCTGAAGGACTTCCCGTCAAAGCTCAGGTTCAGCTACTACGTGGATCGGAACGGCTGCATTCGATGCACAAAAGAGCAAGGAGGGCAGCGATGAGATACCAAATCAAACGAACAGTCAGCCAGGTTATCCTAAGGCTGCGGTATGTCCTCACACGAGCCAGTGTTTTCGCGAGGAGGCTGGTATTATGAGCAGCACCATTGATGAGATCAGGGCAGGGTTTTCCAACAAGCAGCTGGACGGCAGCAAGGGCGGTGCCGAAACGGGTAATACTGCACAATTATCAGGAAAAAAAAGATGTTTTGCGAATGTCCGAAATGTCGAAATGTCGGCAAGTGAGATTCTTGGGCAGCTTCTTGAGGAGATCGAGCCGGTCGATTTTGCCAGGGTCGCCGGCGGCGAGGAAGTGAGAGCGGTTCATCACCGAATATACTCGGTAAAGAATATAGTTCACTTAGCCAAACATAAGGGTTGGGGAGTTTGTAAAAAGAACGGCAACGTTTACGTGTACACCGGGGCGCATTGGCGGAGGGTCGATCCTGATGATATGAAGGCATTTTTGGGGGCGGCGGCGCTGAGATCGGGCGTTCCGAGGTATCGAGCCGACGATTACAAGTTTCGGAAGGACTTGCTTGAGCAGTTCCACAGCGAAGCGCACCTGACACAGCCGGACGTTAGCACGGTGCGAACCCTTATCAACCTGCAGAACGGCACACTTGAAATAGATGCCGATGGGCACCGGCTGCGTGAGCACCGGAGCGCGGATTTCCTGACGCATGTTTTGCCGTTCGAGTACAGGGAGAACGCTGAGGCGCCTTTGTTCCGCTCATTCCTTGAGAGGGTTCTTCCGGATACAGATTCGCAGCGGGTTTTAGCGGAGTTTGTGGGTTACGTGTTCGTTCGAGGCATGAAGCTTGAAAAGGCGCTGCTACTTTACGGCACCGGCGCAAACGGCAAGAGTGTTTGGTTCGATATACTGCTTGCCTTGCTTGGCGCGGAGAACGCGAGCAGTTACAGCTTGTCGAGCCTGACCGACAGCCGGAACGGTTACTACCGGGCGATGATAGCTGACAAGCTTGTGAATTACGCTTCAGAGATAAACGGCAAGCTTGAAGCGAGCTTGTTTAAACAGCTTGTCTCAGGGGAGCCAGTAGAAGGGCGCTTGCCTTACGAAAAGCCGTTCATTATGAGAGATTATGCGAAGCTGATTTTTAATGCAAACGAACTGCCGAGAGATGTCGAACATACGAACGCATATTTTCGGCGGTTCCTGATTATCCCCTTCACGGTTACGATTCCTGAGGCGGAGCAGGACAAAGGGCTTGCCGGCAAGATCATTGCTTCGGAACTACCGGGAGTTTTGAACTGGGCACTGGAAGGGCTGCGGCGATTACTCCAGCAGGGTCGGTTCAGTGAATGCGATGCCGCACGGTGTGCGGTTGACCAGTATAAGCGGGAAAGTGATTCCGTTCAGATGTTCGTCGATGAACAAGCGCTTGAGCCTTCAGGTGTCGGCTTCGAGACGTTAGGAGAACTCTACAAAGGCTATAAGAGCTTTTGCGCTGATGACGGGTACAGGCCATTAGGGAAACAGAATTTCTCGAAGCGCTTGGAGGCCTGTGGACTTGAGAAGGTGAAGCGCACGGGATGGGGGTTCGGTTGTGTTAGGCGCTTGGATCCGGTTCCGTTTTAGCACTGTTTTCGACATTTCGACATTTCGGACATTCTGAAAACATCTTTTTTCCACAAGAAAAGAAGCGTAATAATGACAGGCGATTTCAGGTATAGGCTTGAGCGGGGTGGCGTAAAGTACGCTTGCCCTGCTTGCCGACAACAGCGGAGGTTCGTCCGGTATGTCGATACCTTGACCGGCGAACAGGTTGCCGATGAGGTCGGGAGGTGTGACAGGGAAGATTCATGTGGCTATCACCTGAGACCGAGCGAGTATTTCCGGCAAACTGGCACGAAACCGCCGACAGCAGCAGCGAGACGAAAGGAGCCGATGCCGGAGCCTGAACCGTCGTCCATTGATGCAGAGACAGCGGGCCGGAGCCTGACGGGTTACGGGCATAACAATTTCGCTTTGTGGCTATGCAGCGTATTCGGCGAAGAGATAGCCTTCCGGCTTGTCGATGCCTATCACGTCGGCACGTCGAGGCATTGGCCGGGAGCTTCGATATTCTGGCAGCAGGACGTTACCGGCAAGATCAGGGGTGGAAAGATCATGCTGTATGATGCGGTGACAGGCCGGCGAGTGAAAGAGCCGTTCAATCATGTTACCTGGGTTCACAAGGCGTTGAAGATCGAGCTGTATCACTTGAGGCAGTGCCTGTTCGGGGAGCATCTGTTAGCAGCGGATCCCGTGAAGCCGGTGGCTGTTGTGGAGAGCGAAAAGACGGCGATAGTTGCAGCCGGGTTCATGCCGGAATATATCTGGACTGCGACAGCCGGAAAAGGCAATCTCAAAGTAGTGAAACTGGGCCTTCTGAGAGGCCGGGAAGTAACACTGTTCCCTGACCTTGGCGCGTTCGAGAAGTGGAAGGCTGCAGTGGATCAGATGCCGGGCGTGAGGGTTTCGGATGTGCTTGAACGGCGGGCAAGTGAAGAGGATCGGGTCGCAGGCCTTGACCTTGCTGATTTTATCCTGAGAGAGCAGGCTATCAATGTATAGGCGGCGGGAGATCGTTCAACCTGAGCCGTTTATGGCGGGGTTTTTTCAGGTTCCGGCGGGTGAGATCCGGGAGAGTGTCCGGCGCGGCGGTATTCCGCAGATCGGCGGGATTATCTCTTGTAGGTGGTCGGGCACATCCGATCAACAAAACAGGCTCATACGTCAGCGTTATAGCGATATTCTATTCGTTGATGCAGTGTGGATATTTCTGCGATAACGTTGCAGTAGAGGCAAGCAATGCGGCAAAGAATTGATATATACATGGGTTTTGATGATTCAGAACTGATTGACTTAATAGTTTTTAGTGTCGGTAAAAGCAGGTATTCTGATTATGATATTGAGGCATGAAACGGATAGCTCCGGACAAAGGGAATGGTTAAGTTTTGTTAAGATTTGGGCCGGTCGAGCTACTCAACAAAACTCAACTTCCGGCGCGGACGGTAAGGCCGAGATCAGGGCAAGGGTCGCTCTGTCAGGGTGGTTGTAAAAAGTTCTAATCCAAAAGCGGGCGAACCTGTCAAAACCTGTTATTCAGAAGCGCTACACCGGGTTTTCTGAGGCCATAAAAAGGGCAAGGTTTTAGCAAGGTTCGGGGCAGAAAAACACCTAAGGAAATACTAAGGTTTTGGGAAAGATTCTGGACTTTCTGGAGGCCATAAAAAGGGCAAGGAAATGGGGAGGATTTGGGGAGGATTACGGGCTATCCGGAATTTCTGAAGTCCATAAAAAAGAGCACTATCCCGAGTTTTCCGAAGCCATAAAAAAGGGGCAAGATCAGGACAAGGGTGTATCCGAGATTGTTGACAAATGTTAAGGCTTCGGGCCGGTAACAGAAAGCGGAAAGGCGGCAGCGTCGAGAAACGCTTATAAGGGCGGGACATGGTTGAAATACCGTGAGCAGTCAAAGATGATGAACGCGTTGCTTCGGGAGCAGCGTGAGGCTATGAAGGAGTTTTTCGATACCGGTATTGCACAATAATATTCTACGGAAAACAGCGATTCGTATATTGAAAAAAATTTCCTCAGCGTAACAAACATAACATAGCCCCCATACTAACATGAAAAAAACTGGTTGGAATCTAATTGCGACGTTGAAAGTCATGCTTACAGTTAACGCAGTGCTCACCACTCTGCTTTTGCAGAGTGGATGTTCTACTACTTCACCAATCATGCTTTCCGCTGGTGAAGTCTACACTGTTACAAAGACAGGTACAACTGGTTTTACGCCTGTCGGGACTCTTCGAGCGCAAGCATACAAGAAGGCTAACGAATTTGCGGCGAGCAAAGGTATGGTTGCGGAAGTTGTGTCTGTGAATGAGATCGGAGCCGGTTTTGCTAAGTGGCCGCAGGTAGATCTTAAGTTCCGTCTTGTGCGCCCTGGAACAGAAGGGGTCGCAAGTAATCCGACGGTAGCAGTATCAACTCAAGAAGCGTATGACGCTGAAGGCAGGCCAACAGCGAGAGACACTGTTGTTCGTGTCGAGAAGCAGGTCGATGTATACGCAGAGTTGAAAAAGCTTGCTGATCTTAAGGCGCGTGGCATCCTAACTGAAGAAGAGTTTCAGGCTGAGAAAAGGAAGTTGCTTGAAATAAACCACGGGAAGTGAGAACAGGCCTCCAATCCTCTTTCTATGCCCCCTGTCCTTACCCTTATTACGAAGTGGTTTGCATGGTTTCTGGACATTCTGGGATTTCTGAAGTCCATAAAAAGGGGCAATAAAATGGTGAGGTTTTGGGCTTTATGTGTTCTGCGAAGTTACTTCAGAATCAATACTTTGTGAATAGAATCAATAACCTTTTCAATGAATTGGAATGACAGTTGGAAAGTTTTTTCGAAATGCCATGATGATCGCAAGTCTTGTGGTCGTATCGGCATGCGGCCAGAGATACGAATATCACAATGTTGGCAATGGGCGTATGTACAAAGTTGATAGATTGACCGGTGAGATATGGTTGGTTGTCGGTGGGAAGCAGAGGCGTGTTGAGGATTACGCGGCACCAAATAATACTGAAGAAGCTGCTCCTGATGCTGAGGAAGTCGCTCCTCGACCCGACGAGAGTGCATCGGCTACTGATGAAATTGCGCCAGCTTCAGAGAATGTCGCATCTAAGCCAGAGAAAGCTGCGGCTATCATCGAGGAACTACCTCGCCAGAAAACGGGAGAACAAGGATTTTGGGATGATGTTCTTGAATATACACGGCGAGAGCAATCCTTAACTGTACCTGCTGCACAGATAACTGGTGATGGTGATAATTGACAACAATCTGGGAGAATGCGCATGAGCAGGTGCCCGATACATAGTGTTTCCTTTGGCGGTGATGTTTTTTGTGAGCAATGCCTGATTATACCTGAAAGATGCTTTAGATGATTTAATAGAGTTGTGCCATGAGAAGTTGCCGAGATGATGCCGAAACCCTGATATTGCTTGATGAAGTGGTTATTGTCGAGAAGCGGATGGATATTGTTGAGGCACGGCGCAAGAGCAAGGTTGAGCCGTGGGTGGGGATCGTGGCCGGCAGCAATATCGTTGAGCATGCTGAGAGAAGGGAGGCTGTGCTTCGACAGATCGAGGATAGGATCAGGCGGCGGCAGAACCTTCAGAGGCTTGAGGAGTACTTCCGGCAACGGAGGATTCAGAGGGACGGCGTGGGGTAGTTGAGTTGAGAATATACTAAGGTTCTGCCAAGGTTCAGGATGATTGCCGGGAGCGTAATTCCCGGCTTTTTTGTGTAGTTTTGTTGCTCTCTTGTTGTTTGTGCCGGTTTGTTGCTGCTATAAGTCATTATTATAGAACGATCTGTCTCCACTGCATTACATTCCACCACAGAATGGCCAACTCGCGGCCTTGTTTTTCTTCTGCATGCAGGCCGGGTCGCTGATGCGGCAGGACTTCAAAAAAGAGCAGAACAAGTAACAGGGTTTTCTTCATATTCGCTTATCTTTGCAAGATTTTTTCTTTACTATTGTAAAATGTAGGGTTATTCCGGATTTTTCAGCGTTATGATCCAGGTTTTCTCTATTCAACGACCATGAAAAAAGTATGGTTCATATGACAGATGTCAAGAAGCAGGCAAAGGATATTCTCGAAGAAACGCTCGACAGGGAAGCTGTTATTGTCCTTGCCAGAATTTCCGAAGAGATGCAGCTGTTGCTTCAGGCCCATCCTGAGCCGGGTCACCATGACGTCGAGCGGATCATAACCGGTTATTTTCTTGAAAAAGGAAAAAACGAAGAGTTCATTGAGGACTGGATCAATACGTCGCTTGAGTATGGGCGAACCAGGGGGCTCAGCGGAAGCGACCTTACCAGAGCTATGCTCTCCGATCTTGGCGTCTTCAGATTCATGAGTTTTCTTAAAGACAAGGGACTGACTGATGAGCAGATTACCATTGTACTGACAGGCGCCGTTCAGCAAGCAGCTTCCGGGGGGAACGGAATCGCTTGACCTTTTAAGGATTGACCGTTTACGTTTATCAGAAAGACTGCGGAGGCTATACCGGCGCGCGGTTTCATTATCAATTCATTCAAATACAGGGTATGCAAAAAACAACGCTGCTGCACGAAGGCAAGGCTAAAAAAGTATTTCTGACCGAAGATAATGATCTGGTTATACAGGAATTCAAAGACGATGCAACTGCCTTCAATAACAAGAAAAAAGGTACGATTGCCGATAAGGGCGTTGTCAACAACGCTATATCGTGCAAGCTTTTCACTCTTCTTGAAGCGCACGGCGTTAAAACTCATCTCGTCGAAAAGCTCTCGGAGCGCGATATGCTCTGTCGCCGTCTCGACATCATAAAGGTAGAGGTTGTGGTACGCAATATTGCCGCGGGCTCCCTTGTCAGAAGATATGGTTTTGTTGAGGGGACAGTGCTTGAGCAGCCGCTTGTGGAGTTTTATCTGAAAGACGACGATCTTGACGATCCGCTCATGATCGAGTCGCATGCCGTAGCGCTCGGTGTCGCATCCTACGATGAGCTATCCACGCTTAAAGCCAGAGCCGAAGTTATCAACGGGGTGCTGAAATCATTTTTTGCCGAGAGAAAACTCAAGCTTGTCGATTTCAAGCTTGAGTTTGGCAGATACCACGATGAAATTCTTCTTGGTGACGAAATAAGCCCGGATACCTGCAGGTTCTGGGATCTCGAAACAAACGAAAAGATGGATAAGGACCGGTTCCGGTTCGATCTTGGCGGTGTAGAAGACGCATATAGCGAGGTGCAGCGACGAGTTCTCGAACTGGACTGAGATAACGGCAGCGATGTCAAGGACAGCCTATGCTTGATTCGATCATTACCTATCTGCAGCATGCTGATTCCCTGAGCATCGGGATGTTTTTGTTTTTAATAGCATTTTTTGAAAACGTTATACCTCCGATACCCGGTGATGTACCTGTTGCATTCATCGGGTATCTCATTTCTTTCGGCGTGGTTTCGTTTCCTGAAGCGTTGTTCTGGTCTTCTCTGGGATCGACAGCCGGGTTCATGCTGGTGTTTCTCTTGAGCCGTCATTTTGGCATGAAGCTTTATGGTGAAGGAATCGGTCAGGTGCCACACAGGTTTTCTGATATCTTCCATCGTTTTTTTCCGCCTTCGGATATGGCGCTGCTGCGCAGAAAGTTTTCGGCACACGGGTATTTTGCCGTTATGGTCAACCGTTTTCTTTTCGGCTCAAGGGCGGTCATATCGGTTATGGCCGGACTGATGCATCTGAGCATAACACGGGTTTTTCTTGCTGCGACGTTCAGCGCGACGGTCTGGAATATTCTCCTTATTTCCGGAGGCCTTGTGCTCGGAAATAACTGGAGCGCCATCGGAATGTATGCTGCCATGTACAGCATACCGGTTACCGTTATTTTTCTCGCAGTCTTCGTTTTTGCGGGCTGGAGGTTCTTCAATGAAAGAAAACAGGCTCATGAGTAAGTTTTTTTTATTATTTATGTTTCCGGCCCGTTAACTTCGTGTTCTGGTATTTTAATTCTCAAGAATGTTGTTCTCCATATCAACAATGGCAAAAGATTTAGCACTCTATCCGGCAGACAGGAAAGGCGAGTTGCTCGAACTCGCATCTATCGAAGATCTTAACACCATGGCTCGGCAGGTTCGCAGAGACATCATCAGAATGCTTGCCCTGGCAAATTCCGGTCATACCGGTGGATCGCTTGGAATGGCCGATATTTTTACGGCGCTCTATTTCAGGATATTGCGTCACAATCCGCATGGTTTCCGGGAACACGACAACGAAGATGTGGTCTTTCTCTCAAACGGCCATATCGCACCGGTTTGGTACAGCGTGCTTGCGCGAGCCGGTTATTTCCCGCTCAGCGAATTGAAATCGCTTCGTCAGCTCAACTCTTACCTCCAGGGACATCCGACTTCAGAATCGAAATTGCCCGGTATCAGGATAGCCTCGGGTTCTCTTGGTCAGGGGCTTTCAGCGGCGACAGGAGCGGCGCTTGGCCATCGCATCGATGGACGCACGAACCGGGTGTTTTGCCTCATGGGTGACGGCGAGTGTCAGGAAGGACAGATATGGGAGGCGGCAATGAGTGCGGCGCATTACGGTCTCGGCAATCTGATAGGCATTGTCGATTACAACAATCAGCAGATCGACGGAGAGGTCGACAAGATCATGAACATCGAGCCATTTGCCGATAAATGGAGCGCTTTCGGCTGGGATGTCTATAGTTGCGACGGAAACAGCATCGAGGATGTTCTTGCGACACTGGAAGGTATTCTTGCTCTTGAAGATCGCACGAAACCGACGGTCGTGCTTGCTTCTACTCTCATGGGCAGGGGCGTTCCTTTTTTCGAGGGTACTATGGCCGATGGTTCAAACTGGCACGGAAAACCGCCATCGATGGATGAAGCCGAGAAAGCTCTTGCCGTTCTGGGAGAAACCCGTTTCGGCGATTTCGAGGCATAGAAAGCCGGGTGCAGATTATTGCCGGTACATACCGGGGTCGGAAAATAAAAAGCACGTCGTCGCGCGATATCCGTCCCTGCAGCAGCAGGGTCAAGAAGTCGCTTTTTGACACGCTTGAAAATAGGATTGATTTCGAGGGAATCGTGGTGCTCGACCTCTTTGCCGGATTCGGCAATATGGGTTTCGAGGCACTCAGCAGGGGAGCTGGTTTCGTTTATTTCGTTGATCGTCACACCGAAGCCCTCAACTCCATGCAGGAGACGGCAAGGCAGCTCGGTGTACTCGATCAGGTAAATATCGCAAGGTCGGATGTGCAGGCATTTGTCGATCGTACCAGCGAGCGTTTTGATCTGGTGTTCTGCGATCCGCCCTACACATGGCCTGATTACGACATCCTGATCGAACGGATAGCGGGAACATCTCTGCTTGCCGACGACGGACTGCTGCTTGTAGAGCATAGCGCAACGTTGTGTTTTCATGCCTCTCCACACTACCTCATGCACAAGGATTATGGTATGACCAGGGTCACTTTTTTTAAGCATCAACACGATAGCACATGACACAAAAAGCAATTTACCCTGGCACGTACGATCCATTTACGAACGGGCACCTCGATGTATTGGAACGGGCGCTGAACATTTTTTCGGAAGTTGTCGTAGTCATAGCTGAAAATAGCCAGAAAAAGACCCTGTTCAGTTTTGAAGAGCGATTTACGATGATAAGCAAGGTGGTGCAGGACTACTCTTCGGTAAGCGTTGAGGTGCTCCATGACGGGCTTCTTGCCGATTATGCCCGTCAACAGGGAGCTCGAGCCATCGTACGTGGCGTACGGCAGGTCAAGGATTTCGAATACGAATTTCAGATGTCGCTGCTCAACAGGCATCTCTATCCCGAGGTAACTACCGTGTTTTTAATGCCGAACGTAAAATATACCTATGTGGCATCGTCTATCATCAGGGAGGTAGCGATGCTTGGCGGCGATGTGTCGAAATTCGTCCATCCCTATGTGCTGGATATGCTGCACCGGAAACTCGATGAATCAAAACACAAAAAATAAACTATTTATATTAATTATGTCATATTCAACCGTTCCCGGAGAGCAATACCTTACCCGCCGGGTGCTCAGCATGCAGGAATCCCAGACCATGCGCATCACGGGTCTGGCAAATAAAATGAAAGCCGAAGGAAAGGATATTGTCAGCCTCTCTGCAGGTGAACCGGATTTTCCGACTCCTGACCATGTCAATCAGGCAGGAATCGATGCGATCAATGCAGGATTTACCCGATATACGGCCAACTCGGGGATGCCCGAACTTAAAAAAGCTATTCTGGAGAAATTTCGCCGCGATAATGGGCTCGAATTCCAGGAAAATCAGATTATCGTCAGCAACGGAGGGAAGCAGACGCTTGCCAATACCTTTCTTGCGCTTTGCGAGGAAGGCGACGAAGTTATCGTACCGGCCCCTTACTGGGTAAGTTTTCCTGAAATGGTCCGTCTTGCCGGTGCCGAACCGGTTATCGTCAATACTACGATCGAAACCGAGTACAAGATCACTCCTGTTCAGCTCGATGCGGCTATCACGCCGAAAACCAAAATACTGGTACTGAACTCTCCGTCAAACCCTACGGGCGCAGTCTACAGTGAACAGGAAGTAAGGGCGCTTATGAAGGTGCTCGAGGGTCGCAACATCTTTGTCCTGTCGGATGAAATGTACGACATGATCGTCTACGGCGATGTTCGTCCTTTTTCGCCTGCCCGTATTCCTGAAATGAAAGAGTGGGTGATCGTGAGCAACGGAGTCTCTAAAACTTACGCCATGACCGGATGGCGTATCGGCTATCTGGCCGGTCCGAAATGGCTGATCGATGCCTGCGACAAAATCCAGTCGCAGACCACCTCGAATCCCAATGCTGTGGCTCAGAAAGCCGCCGTAGCCGCGCTTCTGGGTGATCAGAGCGTCGTTGAGGAGCGCCGTCGCGAATTCGAGCGTCGTCGCGATTACATGTACGAAGCCCTGAACAGCATTCCCGGCTTCAGGACAGCACTGCCTCAGGGGGCGTTCTACATATTTCCCTCGATAAGCGGCGTGCTCGGAAAAAGCTTCAACGGGGCGATCATGAACGATTCGGCAGACGTGGCAGAATACCTGCTCAAGGAGCATTACGTAGCCACGGTTCCCGGCGATGCGTTCGGAGCGCCTGAAAATCTGCGCTTATCCTACGCAGCATCCATTTCTTCGCTCGAGGAGGCCGTTAACCGTATCAGGAAAGCTTTCCAGTAAGGTTTTCCTATGCTGAAAGTTCGCCGGAGCAGTCTCTATACCTTGTGGTTCGGATGGTATTCCCGCAGGCAGTTCCGGCGATATTTCAATACGTTACGCGTCTTTATGGATGCGCAGGTACCGAGGATGGAGTCCGGCATTCCCGTTATTTTTTATTGTAATCACGCCTACTGGTGGGACGGCTTCTGGTCGCAGCTCTGTACGGAGGAGTATTTCCGTCAGAATCTCCATATCATCATCGAATACCAGCAACTCAACCAGCACCGCTTCTTTACCCGTATCGGAGCCTTTTCGATTGACCGCTCGAATCCGAGAAGCGCATTGCGAACCATCGACTACGCATCCGAACTGCTGCTTCAACCCTCGGACCGTCAGAACGCCCTCTGGATTTTTCCTCAGGGCAGGATTGTTCACGTCGACGAACGGCCTCTTTTTTTCTATAAAGGAACGGCTGGCATCGTTTCCCGCGTTTTTCAGAAAAACAGCCCGCTCTACCTTGTTTCAGTTGTCAGCAGGATTGAATATCTTGAAGAACAAAAGCCCGAACTGTTTGTTTCATTCAGGGCTCCCGAGTTGCTCTATCCGGGTGAGTCGCCTTCTTCAGACGAGCTGACTTCGATGATGCGGCGAGAAACGGAAGATCATCTTGACGGGTTGAAAGAGTCTGTAATGAGCCGTACGCTCGATGACGCGAAGATTCTTGTTCGGGGTCGCGAATCGATTAACAAAAAGATCGAGCGGTATCGCAACATGCTGGGGGTTGGTAGATGAGCGTATCCGTCGGTTTGCCGATGGAGGTCCAAAGCGGACGCTCTTAATTTAATTACACCATTCTTATGAGTAATGTTATCTGCAGTTGCCTGCTTGGTGACAACGCAAAAGTCAGGCTTCGGTTGTCGCAGCTGCTGCACAGCGAGGTTGAAGAGCTCTACGGCGAAGATCCTGCCAATGAAGCGAACCGCTTTATTTGCGAAGTCGAGCTTCAGGGGTGCCGCAGGGAGTTTTTCGACAATCCGGATCAATTGCCTCTTGCCGTTGGTCAGCAGGTCATCGTCGCCACCGATGGGGGGTATGATTACGGGGTCGTTTACTCGACAGGCCGGATAGCCCTGAAAAAACTGAAACTCAAAGGTCTCGACAAGCCTGAAGCCGAACGTCTCGCAATCATTCGTCAGGCGAATGAAGATGACTCGCAGGCAATCATTGAACTTAAAGGCCGGAAAAAGGAGATAAGGGATGCCTGTCTGGGAAAGGTGAAAAAACACGATCTCGATATGAAGCTGGTTGATGTGGAGCTTCGTATGGATCAGCAGAAACTTTCGGTCTACTACACCTCCGCTCATCGGGTGGATTTCCGTTCTCTCGTACGTGACCTGGCCGGCGAGTTCAAGGCAAGAATTCAGATGGTGCAGATCACCACAAGGGAAGAGGCTCGGCGCGCGAACTCGTTCGGCCCTTGCGGTTATCTGCTCTGCTGCTCGAGCTGGTTGCCTAAAATACACGCAAACCCCTTTGCCGACAAATCGGTAACTTCCGATGCCAACGGCAGTGATAGCCATGCCTTCAATATTACCGGTATCTGTAACCGTCCGAAATGCTGTCTCGGATATTCCAGGCATCCCAGGACTACCTCGGGCAGCTCGGCTTCATTTTCGCCACCCAAACCCGGCGACAGGGTCACGACATCCTCAGGGGAGGCGGTTGTCGAAAGTGTCGATATGCAGAAGAAGCTTGTACTGTTGCGTTATGTCAGGAATGACCAGCGGAGGAGGGTCCCTTTCGACAAGTGCCGCAGCCTCTTTACCTCGAATTAACGCTATCAGTAATAATCAGGGGGGCATCCCGCGTTCTTCTCCGGACAAGGAGGGAGCTGGATGCCGTCTTATTTCCACTCTTTCGTACCCATGATGCAAAACGTTACCCGTACCCTCGTTACCACAGCGCTTCCCTACGCAAACGGACCGGTCCATCTTGGCCATCTTGCAGGGGTCTACCTTCCGGCAGATATCTATGTCCGGTACAAGCGGATGAAAGGAGAGAACGTCATACACATAGGAGGTTCCGACGAACACGGAGTTCCCATTACCATTACAGCAGAAAAAGAGGGGATATCTCCTCAGGATGTGGTCGATCGGTACCACACGATGAACCATGATGCGTTCAGAAAGTGCGGCATTTCCTTTGACTATTACGGGAGAACCTCATCGCCTGAGCATCATGAAACCGCAAAGGAATTTTTTCTTGAAATCGAGAAAAAAGGAATTCTCAGGAAAAAGAGCGATAAGCAGTTTTTTGACGCGACCGCAGGACGTTTTCTTTCCGATCGATACGTAACCGGAACCTGTCCCATCTGTAGTAATCCGGAAGCCAACGGAGATCAGTGCGAACAGTGCGGAACGCATCTGAGCCCGACAGAATTGCTGAACCCGAAAAGCAAACTATCCGATGCCACTCCGGAGTTGCGCGAAACCATGCACTGGTATTTTCCGCTCGGACGGTTTCAGCAGGAGCTCGAGACCTATGTGGCCGCCCATGAGCAGGACTGGAGGTCAAATGTTATCAATTACACGCGAACATGGCTCAAGCAGGGTCTGAACGACAGAGCCATTACCAGGGATCTCAGCTGGGGTATCAGTGTGCCTCTCGATGCGCCCGAAGCCGCAGGAAAAGTACTCTACGTCTGGTTCGATGCAGTGCTTGGCTATATCTCTTTTACCCGGCAGTGGGCTGCGGAGCGAGGCGATGATGAGCTCTGGAGGTCGTATTGGCAGGATCCGCAATCGAGGGTCGTTAATTTTATCGGCAAGGACAACGTTGTGTTTCATACGCTTATGTTTCCGGCCATTCTCATGGCATGGAACGAGGGACGAATCAGCGGAATATATAACCTTGCCGATAACGTGCCAGCCTCTGAATTCATGAATTTCGAAGGCAGGAAATTCTCGAAATCAAGAAATTACGCAGTCTACCTTGGCGAGTTCCTTGAAAAATTTCCGGCAGATACCCTGCGCTACAGCATTGCCATGAACTATCCTGAAAACAAGGATACCGATTTCAGCTGGACGGATTTTCAGAACCGGACCAACGGCGAACTTGCCGATACGCTCGGTAATTTCATCAAGCGTTCGGTCGATTTTACCAATGCGCGTTTTGAAGGGGCTGTGCCTTGCAGTTGCTCTGCCGAAGAGTGGCACGACCTCGGTATCGACTGGAACGGTACGATTGAAAAACTTGACTATGCCTTCGAGCAGTTCCATTTCAGGGAGGCAGCAACGCTCGGCATGGACATAGCCAGAGCGGCAAACCGTTTTCTGACCGAATCAGAGCCATGGAAGGTTATCAAAACCGATTCTGATGCAGCAGCAAAAACCATGGCGCTCTCTCTAAACCTCTGCTATGCACTTGCCATTGCGCTTTACCCCGTAATTCCTGAGACTTCCGGCAGAATTTTTGCCATGCTTGGTTTCGATGAGCCAATTGAAGCATCGTTCGTACCCGACCGGTCGCTGCTTGAGCAGTTGCGTGCGCCCCGGCTTAAACAAGACCATCAGCTGAGAGAACGTTCCGAAATACTTTTTACCAAAATTGACGACGTCGCTATCGAACC
>JAFGMZ010000026.1 GCA_016927285.1 Chlorobiaceae bacterium | reverse complement strand
GACAACAAATGTGAATCGCGAAGGAAAGCTCAGCAACACCTGATCCACCTCGAATTCGAAAGAGTAAATGCCGCTCAGGGTATGGATCGTATCGCTCATCGACTGTTTTCTCAGCGCCTTGTTGTGCAGCCTTACCCCGATACCTTCGCGTGTGGCCAACTGTTCGAAATACCTCGTAATTGCAAGGGGAGAGGACACGGTATGCGGGGAAAAGGTGGGTATCAGTACGGCATTTTCGTCGTAAAGCAAGGCGATATCGGACGGTTGACCGCAGCAGACTCTCGAAACCCACTGAAAGAGCACTTCTTCAGGATTGTTGAATAACATGGTACGGTTACAGTTGTTTAAGTTGTGGCAAATCTGAAATCATATAAAAAATCTTGCAGATGAGCGTTAACACAAAATTTAAGGAATTGTGCGAATATCTTATCCAAAAAAAGCCGGAACACATAGCGTCCCGGCTTTTTATTGGATGTCATCTAACCAATATTTCTAACCGCATTACATTCTCAGTTCGCCGCTTTCTGCCTGACGTTTCAGTTCCTCGTTAGCATAGATAAGCACTTCAACCCGGCGGTTCAGGTGGCGTCCGGACTCAGTCTCGTTGGATGCTACCGGACGGGTTTCACCGTAACCGACAGGCGAGAGCCTGTTGTTGTAGACACCATAGGTTTTCAGCAGGTTTGCAACTGTCTGCGCACGGTTCTCGGAAAGAATCTGATTACTTTCTTCGCTTCCCACGCTATCCGTGTGTCCTTCGATGACTACGTTCGTATCATCATAACGGTTAAGGATTCCTGCGAGTTTTTCAATATTGTAACGGCTGGCGGATGTGATGGCGCTTGATCCTGTGCTGAAAAGAATGCCCGAATCGAAAACGACCCGGATCCCTTCTTCGACTCGCTCGACGCTTGCGCCTTCGACATCCCGGTCTATTTCGGCTGCCTGTTTGTCCATGTAGTTGCCGATAAGTGCCCCCCCCGCGCCTCCGATCACAGCTCCGAGAATCGCACCCTGGGCCCAGCTGCCAGATCTGCTGCCGATAATGCCTCCGATTACGCCACCAGCCGCAGCTCCATAACCAGCGCCCCTGCCTGCGTTGGTTGTGCTTTCGCACCCCCATGTCAGCGAGGTCATGGCCAGAATAAGCAGTAATGCGATGGGTTTGGTGATTTTTTGCAGATGTGTCATGATTACAATCGTTTTGACGGATGAAAAAGAAAATACTTTGTAAGATATTATGGGTTAATTATCGGTAATACATTACAATCCATATCTTTATATAAACTTCATTCCTTCATTCCTAAGTTCCCGGTCAGGCGGATAAAACTGTTATAGCCTGTTTATCCGATTTGCCTGAAACGGAAATCAAGGCCGATATGCCGTCGAAAATTTTTAGACGAGGTTTTCGGTTTTTTTAGGTGACGCGTATTCTCTAAACCATGAAATGGAGTTGTATGATGCCCGATAAAGATGCCTGGTGCGTGTTGCTTGAAAAAGAATTGCCGAATGAAACGGCAGTCGTTGTCAGAAACCTTGCCATTACATCGCGCTACGCCTCATGGTACCTGCAGGAGCCTACGCTTTTCAAGTGGGCGGGTATGGCGAGTTTTGCTTCACGACAGGTTGGTTTCGGGTTGGCGCTGTTCGAGTTGCTTTATGCCCCCTCAGCGAAGCCATCATCAGCACAGGCTTCGCTTCAGTTAACGGGTATACCGGTCTATCTCGCATCACTGATTCATACGGCGGTTGCGGACAGGCTTTTTCTGCAGGACCTTGAGGTTATCCGCAAGGGTAATAACGCAATCTACCGCGACATCGCCTGGGCGCATGCCGCGTATCTGCACGGCGGGATTACCGAGGTTGAATCGGGTTGCGGAGAACGGGAGCTCGAGTTTATGCTTGCGGGTTTCCGCATGATCGACGAAGGTCGCAGGGTTCTTGCATCGGACGCCGGCAGCAGGGAGGCGCAGCTTATGATACGCGAGGGGAACATTCTTCTGTTACGTCATGAGCAGCTTAACACACTGCAGCCGCTGTTCGATACCATGACGCCTGCCGGCCGGATGCTGGCATCATTCGGCAGCGAGCTCGATTTTTCGTGCGGATCACCTGACGCTCTGCATCGGAAAGCCTCTTTTACCGAGTATTCCGGTTATTTCCAAACCCTCGCGGGCATAAGAAGCGTTACGTCGCAAAACGATCGTTGGAGCTGGATAGAGCACTCGGTGCTTCCGGCATGGGAGGAAGCAGACCGTTCGTTCTGCAGCGGATCGTATCTTCATCGTCAGATGCTGGAGATGGCTTCGGGTAAGGGGGACCTGATTCGTTTTACGGCCATGACGGCTTCTTCATTCTGTCGCGATATCGGTCTCGGCTGAATCATTTCGGACGGAGTGCTTCGACGGGATCGAGTCCGGCGGCTTTCCATGCGGGAAAGATACCGAATCCCATACCTATAGCCGAACACACGGTAATCGATATGGAAATCCACAGCCATGGAAAAATCATCGGCAGATTGAGTTTTACGGCGATGATATTGCCGGCGCCGACACCTGCCGCGATGCCGATAACGCCTCCGGTCAGAGAAAGCACGAGAGCCTCGATGAGGAACTGGTTTCTGATGGAACTGCGCGGCGCGCCGATCGATTTCCGTATACCGATTTCACGTGTTCGTTCGGTTACGCTTACCAGCATGATGTTCATGATGCCGACGCCGGCGGTAAGCAGAGCCATGAAACTGATGATGAATGCTCCGCTGCTGATGATTCTCTGAATATCGCGAAAGGAGTCGATCAGCGAATCGTTTGTCCTGATGTCGAAGTCGTTGGCTTCATTGACTGTTAGGCCGCGAGCCAGACGCATGGCTCCGACCGCCTGATCCAGTGTTGCCGGGTACTCTTTCTGAGAGAATGCTTCGACGGTAATGCTGAGGCTGCTTTTTTCATCGATATGGTCGAGGTAGTGGGTGATGGGAATCAGCGCAAGGTTGTCCTGACTCTGCCCGAAAGCCGCTCCCTTTTTGGCAAAAACCCCGATTACCGTGTAGACGCCGGTGTTTAGCCTGATCTGTCTGCCGATGGGGGAATCCCCGGCAGGAAAGAGTCGATCCGCTACTTCGCCCCCGAGCACGACCATGTTCCGTCCATACTGGATATCTCCGCTTCCGAGGTTTCTTCCTTCCCGGATATCATATCCGTTTGAAGCTGCAAACTGTTCATCACCACCGGTCATTGTGACGTCGGGATTTGTGCTCCGGTTTCCGTATTTCGCCTGGATTGCCGGTCTGGTGATGATAAAACCGATGTTTTTCGCTTTTCCCTGCATGAGTTTCCGGAATGCCTGGGCCTGCCTGTAGGTAATATCCTTCCGGTTGATGAACCTGTTTCGGCTGTGTCCGCTTCCGAAGACGGTTGCCGGTGTTTTCTGTATCTGGAAGGTATTGGCGCCGAGGCTGGTCAGGCCGGATTCCACGCTTTTATCGATGGCGTCGAGTGCCGTCATGACGGAGATGATGGAAAAAACGCCGACGGCTACGCCGAGGGTGGTCAGCCAGGAACGGAGCCTGTTGACGCCGAGCGACGAAAGGGCCTGCTGAAGGAGTTCGCCTGGCGGTATGGTTTTCATGGGTTTACTCATAGCGCAGCGAGTCGGCGGGATCAAGTTTGGATGCGTTAACTGCTGGTGCAAGACCGGAAATAATGCCGGTCAGAACCGATACGGCAAGGCTTGCCAGCACAAGCCCGAACGAAAATTGTATAGGAAAATCCGGCAGGATTTTTTCTATGGCGAAGGTGATGCCGAGCGCGGTCAGAAGTCCCACCAACCCTCCAAGCAGGCAGATCATCACCGACTCGATGAGAAACTGCATGAGGATTGTGCGCCGTCTTGCTCCGAGGGCTTTGCGGAGCCCGATCTCTCTTGTTCGCTCCCGGACGCTGACGAAGGTGATGTTCATGATGCCGATCGCTCCGACGAACAGCGACATGCCGGTGATGAAGATGCCCGCAGCGGCGATACCGTTTTTGATCGGGTCAAGCTGGCTTTTGAATGCCCGTTGTTCGTTTATTGAAAAATTATCTTCTTTACCGGGCGGGATTTTCCGGATGCGTCGCATCAGTCCGAGCAGTTCCTCCCTGGCCTGTGCGACGCGTTCTTCGTTGCGGATCTTTACCTTGAGGGTAACGAACATTTTTCGACCGTAAACCTTTTCGAACGCTTCGAGCGGCATGATGATCTGGTTGTCAAAGCTGAAGAGGCCGAGGAATTTGCCCTGTTTCCTGAATACGCCGACAATCCTGAACTTCCGGTTTTTTATCGAGATTTTTTTACCGATGGGGTCTTCCAAGGGAAAGAGCCCCGTTGCGATATCGTCTCCCACCACGCAGACCATTTCGCTTCCGGCAGCTTCGCCCGGAGTGAAAAAGCGTCCGGCGGCAAGGTCGCCGGATGCTGTTTTCAGGTAATTTTCGTTGGTGCCGAGCGAAAAAACCTGCTCTATGGATCGGTCGCGGTAACTCGCCATAGCCTGATAGGTAGACATCTGTGGTACGGCGATTTCAAGTTCCGAGCGGGGATCGTCGGCGATGATGCGATTGATCTGCTGGGCATACTCCGTTTTCAGGTCGGGACGGTTACGGTATCGCCACCACTCTCCCATAGTGCTCCAGGAGGTTTTCTGTACGTAAATCACATCGTAGCCGAGCATGGAGAGGCTTTTTTCGAAGCCAAGGTCAATACCGTTTATCGCCGTGCCCATCATGGTGATGGAGACGATGCCGATAATCACTCCCAGCGCGGTGAGGAACGAGCGTATCCTGTTTGCTCCGATCTGAAAGATCGCGAGTTTCAGGCTTTCTGCGGTTTCGTAGCGGAACCGCTGGAGCTGCTTCTTCATCTTGCTTCGTCGCTTTCGATTCTGCCGTCCCGCAGCCTGATGATGCGTCTGGTGAAATGGGCGATATCCTCTTCGTGCGTTATAAGGATAATAGTGTTGCCGGCTTCTGAAAGCGCTCCGAACATCTCCATGATGTCGTGGCTTGTTGCGGTATCGAGATTGCCGGTCGGTTCGTCGGCAAGGATGATCGAGGGTTTGTTCACCAAGGCTCTTGCTATGGCGACTCGCTGCATCTGGCCGCCGGATAGCTCTGCGGGCTTGTGGGTGATGCGGTCACCGAGTCCGACGCTCAGCAGCGCCTCTTCGGCGCGTGCCTTGCGCTCTTCCGGCGCAATACCGGCGTAGATCAGCGGCAGTTCGACATTTTTAAGGCAGTTGAGGCGAGGCAGCAGATTGAAGGTCTGGAAAACGAAACCGATTTCCCTGTTTCGTACCTGCGCGAGTTCGTCGTCGTTCATTTCAGCTACGTTTCGGTCATTCAGCTCGTAGATTCCGGATGACGGGGTGTCGAGGCAGCCGATGATGTTCATAAGCGTCGACTTGCCGCTGCCGGAAGGGCCCATGATGGCCGCATAGTCGTTTCTGTTGAATTGCAGGTCTATGCTGTCGAGCGCCTTGACGGTCTGCTCTCCCATTTCATAATGCCGGCAGAGCGAAACCATATTGATGATGACCGGGTTCATTGCGGCAGCTCAGGGTTTGGGTTTCGTGACCGGGCATCCGTCGTAAAGCTGCGATGAGATTGCGCTGTAGCTTCCGGAAACCACCTCTTCGCCAGCTTTAAGACCAGAAGTGATGACGATATGCGTGTTGTCTGTGGTTCCTGTGCTTGTTTTCCGGAAGTATGCTTTCCCGTTTCTGACGACAAATACTCCCTGAAGGCTTTTCGTTTTTCTCTGTTGGCTGCCGGTCTGAACGGTTTCTTTGCTCGCGGAAGGATTTATCCCGCCCGCTTCTCTGACCGTAACGCTTTGAATGGGTACGACAAGTGCGTTTTTTACCCGTTGCGCCTCGATATCCGCGGTTGCGCTCATACCGGGCTTGAGAAGGCGTTTATGGTCGAGAATGCGGATTTTGACTGAAAAATTCGTGACCTCTTCCTGGGTGCCTGCAGCCTGCGATACTGCCGAGTTTGAGATTTCATGCACGATACCCCGAAAGATTCGCTCTCCGAAGGCATCGACGGTTATGGATACAGGGTTGCCTTTATGAACGTTGACGATATCGTTTTCATTGACTTCGACTTCTACCTGCATGCTGTCGAGGTTTGCCAGCCGCAGGACCTCCGTTCCGGGGAACTGGCCGGTACCTACTACACGTTCTCCGATTTTACTGTTGAGTTTGATGATGGCTCCCTCGATCGGGGCTTTTACTACGGTTTTGCGCATCCGCTCCTGATTCTGGTCAAGCAGGCTTCTGTTCTGTTCGATTGAATAACGCGAGGCTTCATAGAAGGCCCTGGTCGCATCGGCATTGGTTTTCGCGGCAAGATAGTCGGTCTCAGAGATCAGTTTTTCCTTGTAGAGAAGGGAAGCTTTACGGAAATCGTCCTGGGCTTTGATTTTTCTCGATTGCGCTTCAAGGCTCTGCGATTTAGCCAGATTGAGTTGAGCCTGGCTCTGTTCGACCTGGTTGATGTAGACGTCCGGTTGGATCCTGAAGAGCAGCTCTCCTTTTTCTACATGCTGGCCGTCCCTGACAGGAAGCTCGATAATCTCGCCAGATACGTCGGGAGACATGGCAACCTCTATTTCCGGTCCGATTCTGCCGGTCGCCGTAACGACGTGAATCACCTCTTTGCGGAAGGATGTCGCCGTGGTCACTTCCACTGGTTTTTCGCGAGAGAAAAAAAACAGGGTAATCGCAATAGTTACTCCAACAAGAGCTGCTATCGCAAGGGTTATCGTTTTCCAGTTTTTTCGGTTCTGCTGTTTTTTCATTGTCAGATGCGCTAAATTCTCGCTATTAATTGATCTTCAGGGTTCCTGCCGCATAATCGAGCACCTCTTTCTGCAGGGCGAGGTTGTAGGTTGCCTGGCTGAGTGTGGACATGGCGCCGAAAAGCGCGGCGCGGGCCGTGCTCAGTTCGACGAATCCGGAGGCTCCCAGATCATATTTTCTCTTGATGGCCTCGTAAGCGGCTTTTGCGGCTCTGAGCCCGGCTTTTGCCGATGCGATGCCGGCTGCAGCAGAACGGTATTCCAGGGCGGCCTGCTGCAGGTCGATAGCAATGTCGGATTGCAGGTCTTCGTAATCGAGCCGCCTGTTAAGATGTTTGATTTTTGCCTGTTCGACGTTGTACCTGGTTTGGAATCCGTCGAAAATCGCCCAGCTCATATTGAGCGAAACAGTATAGCCGACTGAGTTTTCAAGCTGTTCAGAGAGCGGGGGATAATCAAGTGAAATCGGTTCCGATCCGTCAATTGTCTGGCGAAGCGATTCGATGCCGCCCGTACTGATGTTCACGTTCAGATCAAGTTTCGGATACCGTGCGGACGCAGCCTGGCGGATCTGCCATTTTGCAGCATCCGCATCGAGTTTCCGGCTTTCGATATCGGAACGGTTCTGCAGGCCGAGGGAAATAAGGCTGTCGATATCGGGTTTGACCGGTTCGGCAGCAAGCGTTGAAGGGGAAAGCGGTGCGAGCGCAAGCCGCGTTCGCGGATCGAGGCGGAGCCTGCGCAGCAGCTCCAGTCGGCTTCGTTCCAGCTGGGCTTCGGCCTGGTTGGCCGAAAGTTCGCTTCGGGCGGTTTCGGCCTGTTGCTGGTAAAGGTCGGGAAGCGCTTTGAGTCCGATATGGAACTGTCGTTCGCTCAGGGTAAGCTGGTCTTTTGCGGTCAGCAGGTTTTCCCGTGCGATAGCAAGGACTTCCTGGTTCAGCAGTACCTGGTAGTAGCTCTGGATGACGTCGAACGCCACGCTCTGACGGGCGCGGGCAACGGAAAGTTCTGCGCTCCGTTCCGATTTCAGGGCGCTTTGGAGCGTCGCGTAATCCCTGAAGCCGTTAAAGAGGTTGAGGCTGGTAACGATCGAGAGGTCAACGCTCTCCCGCTCGGTTTTCAGCCTGGAGGTTTCATACGGAACTCCGGAAGAGTTCTGGCCGTATGAGCGACTGACCGATGAAGGGATATATCCGGCGGATGCGGAAATTTTCGGCAGAAAGCCGCCGTAGCTTCTCAGGACGTCCGATCCCTGAAGCTGCCGTGCGTTTTCGGCTTTTTTCAGTGACGATGCGTTTTCAAGCGCAACGGTAATAGATTCCCGGAGAGAGAGGTGCTTTTCCATGGTTTCTGCCGCAACCGAAAGCAGGGGAAGCAGCAAGATAAGTAAAACGCATGCAATGTGGCGGACAGATTCAAATTTCAAAACGCACGAGGTTTCCCGGCAGGGTAGTTTACAGGAGTTTGCAGTATAGAATATCTTCCATTGAACAGTGATAAGCTTGAAAACGCGGAAATAGTTTCCTGTGCAAGGCATTCTGCGGTTCGATCAAGCCGGAAATCGTTACAGTTTTTCCAGAAGGGAATCGATCTGTTCTGTGTATGTATCGGCAAGTTCCGGTTTCAACTGGATGAGCGAGGTGTAAATTTTGATGGCTTTCTTGTATGCTCCTTGCTGGACAAAGAGTTTCGCAAGCGTTTCCGTCGGTACCTCTATGATGGCATCGTCCGGAAATGGCTGTTTTTGTTGTATGATAGGTGTTGGATCATAGTTTTCCGAAGAGCTCTGCGGTTGAAATTCATGCAGGGCTGCTGTGATTTTTTCGAGTTCCTCGCTGACAGGATCTGACTCCATGAGAAGTGCTGCATCGCATTCTTCGGCATAGAGCGTCTGCAATTCGATCAGTTCTTTTTTTGCAATCTGGTTTGCCGGTGCGAGATGGCAGCATCTTTCGAAATGGCTACGGGCTGCCCGGTAATTGTGCACTCCTTTGAGCGCTTTGCCGAAAAGCAGGTTGACGAGATAGGAATCCGGGTAACGATCCAAAATGGGCTGTAGTTTTCGCAGTCCTGACCGGTACTCCCCTCTTGAGAGGTCAAGAGAAACTTCGGCAAAAAAAAGATACGGTTCCGTAAGCATGGTTCAACAGCAGAAAAGAGCGCTCAGCCCTTTCAGTTACGAGGAATGTCCGATTTTTCCAGGGCAAAACGAATCAGTCTGTCGATAAGTGTGTCGAAGGGGATTCCTGATGCTTCGAACAGTTTCGGGTACATGCTGATATCGGTAAATCCCGGAATGGTATTGATTTCGTTTAAAACGATGGAACCTGTTTTTTCGTTGACGAAAAAATCCACCCGTGACATGCCGCTGCAGCCAAGAGCCCTGTATACTGCGACGGCTTTCATCCGGACCTCTCCAATCAACTGTTCCGTAAGTCTGGCTGGAATGAAGGTCTTTGCCGAATTGCGGATGTATTTATCTTCGAAATCGTAAAAGTCGCTTCCCGGTTGAATTTCTCCGGGAAGCGATGCCAGCGGCTCATCATTGCCGAGCACGGCAACTTCTATTTCCTTTCCCGTTATGGTGGCTTCCGCAAGAACTTTGCAGTCTAAGCTGCAGGCAAGCGTCAATGCTCCGGCCAATTCCTCGCGACAGGTCACCTTCGTAATGCCGACTGAAGAACCAAGGCTTGCAGGTTTAACGAATACAGGAAAGCCGAATCGGTTTTCGATCATCTCATGGATGAGTTCAGGATCGGTATGATAGTCAGGTGTAAGCAGGGTTATGCCCGGGGTGGTTGCAATCCCGGCATCTTCTGCGCACAATTTGGTGAGAGCCTTATCCATTGTTACTGCAGAAGCAGCTACACCGCATCCGGTGTAGGGGATGCCGAGAGTGTCGAGCAGTCCCTGGACTCTTCCGTCTTCTCCGTAGGTTCCATGAAGAACGTTGAAGGCAACATCGACGCCGAGTGCGGGGAAGTTGAAATCGAAAAGGGACTGACCGGATGTTTCCGCTATGGATCGGAGAGTGGTTTCGGCCTGTTCTCTGGATGAGGAACGCATGAGATCGGCGAGGTCCATATCAAGGATTGCTTCTGCGATGCCTTTGCAGAACCATCGGCCGTTTCGATCGATATAGAAAGGGATGACAGAATAGTAACGGGTATCGATAGCCCTCGCTATTGAACGTGCCGAGATGATGGAGATTTCGTGTTCGCTCGATTTCCCTCCGAAAAGAAGGGCTACAGTTGTCTTTGGCATCGAAACAGGATGTAATGGTGCTATATGGGTTTTCCGGTGAGGCTTTAAGTCTGCGTTTTTTTATGAGCTCGCAACGCTTTCCAGCTGCCGTTATTCAGGAAAATACCCGTCCTTCTGCAGACAAACAACCCGCCAGGCTGGAAAAAACCGTTTGATGAATTTTTTCAGCTGCTCTGACCGATAGCCGTGTTTTTTCTGCCAGGGAAACTTTAGCCGGAAGAGGTGTCGTTTTAATTTAAGTATAAAAAGTCCGTTTTCTATGTAAAACGATCAAGGAGTTCCTTGAGATGCAAATGTTGCGCTGCTACTGCTTCCGGACCATGATATTTTCGATACTGTTGATGACCGCATCATGTTCCGGCCTCTCCGTCATGAGCGATTATGACAGGGAATATGATTTCAATCGTCACCGCACGTATGCATGGGTTTCCGGAGCGCAGGCTGACAGCGGTGATATTCTTGCTGAAAATCAGTTGGTCTTGAATCGGATTCAGGCTGCTGTCGACAGGGAGCTTGCCGCACGAGGGTTAATCCTTTCAGGTTCAGCCGAATCGGATCTTGTGCTTTCAGCTCGGGCTTATGTCAAGGAAAAAAATGTGGTCAGGTATGTTTCCGACCCGTTTTATGACGGATTTGCCTATCGTGGACGCTTATACCGTTACCGTCCATGGAGCATTCCGTTTTATGAAACTCCGGTTTTTGATTCCTGGCAGGAGGGACGTCTTATTATCGACATGATAGATGAACGCTCAAAACGGCTGGTCTGGCGTGCTTCGGCCCGTGGTCCGCTTCGGGAGTACCGTTCCGGTGAGTCGTTGCAGAAAGATATAGATCTTGCCATATCGAAAATCTTTTCCGATTTTCCTTTCCAGGAAGCAGATGTACGGTAGGTTTTCGGAGATGGATCTGACAGAAATAGCAGTGTAAATCGATCTGTGGATGAGGGGGACAGTGGTGAGCGAAGCGTTTTCAACGGTCTACGGTCTCGATACAGGCTGTCGTACAGGAATATGGAACATGGAATTTGACCGTCGTCTTATGCATGCATTTCTGGACGGCAGGTTTCAGCAGCGTTACGGAGCAGGAAGCTGTATCTGGCGTTTTTACTCGTGGAATCCCTATGCCGTAACACTTGGCTTTAACCAGGATGAGTCATCTATAGATGTTCGGCAGTGCGCCATCGAAGGTATAGATGTGGTTCGAAGACCTACGGGAGGAAGAGCTGTATTGCATGCCGAGGAGTTTACCTACAGTTTTATTGCTGATACAGTGGAGCATAATGCCGTCATTTATCGTGTGGTGCATGAGGTTATCATGCATGCTCTTGAATCGATCGGTGTACGATCCGAATTCTGCCGTTCTACACTCGATACATTGAAAAGAAAGTCACTTCCTGTAACCTGTTTTACTGCATCAGCACGCCATGAACTGCAAGTTAAGGGAAGGAAGCTGGTCGGATCTGCGCAGCGACGTACCGGAACCGTCCTGTTGCAGCACGGTTCAGTTCCTCTCACAGAACGGCACAAGGAACTTAGCAGACTTGTCGCTGTAGACGATCTTTGCGAGGCCGGCGCGATTCGTTCGGATCTGGAGAGAAAAACCGTTTCCCTCGAAGAAGTTCTGGGTTATATTCCGGCGCACAGTATTTTGACAGGACTGATCCGAAGTGCATCGTTTCGCCAGTTCGGCAAGCCGATGGTCATGCTCGAAGGCCGGGAACTCGAATTGTTCCTCGGATTCTCCATGGATCCCACAGATCTTGAAACAAGCAATCCATAAAGAGAGAAATGAACTCCAACAACCCACTGAAACCTGCGCATGTAACCACCCGGCGTCTTCTCGATATGAAGGAGAAGAGCGAGAAGATATCGGTACTTACCGCATACGACTTTACCATGGCGCGCATTCTTGACCGTGCGGGAATTGATGTCATTCTTGTTGGCGATTCTGCCAGTAACGTTTTTTCCGGGCACAACACAACCCTGCCGATAACCATAGACGAGATGATCTACCATGCCAAAGCTGTTGTTCGAGGCGTACAGGCCGAGACCGGCAGGGCTATGGTTGTTACGGATATGCCGTTCATGAGCTATCAGCTGTCGAGCGAGGAGGCGCTGCGTAATGCCGGCAAGATCATGAAAGAGCATGAATGCGATGCTGTAAAACTCGAAGGAGGCAAGGTTATTGCCGATACTGTCAAGCGGATCACCGATGTTGGTATTCCGGTTATGGGACATCTCGGTCTCATGCCGCAATCGATTTATAAATACGGAAGCTACAAAGTGCGGGCGCAGGAAGAGCATGAAGCAGAACAGCTGCTTGAAGATGCCAGGCTGATCGAGGAGGCTGGAGCGTTTGCCATCGTGCTTGAGAAAATACCCTCTGCGCTTGCCGAAACGGTTACCGCTCAACTGAGTATTCCTACTATCGGCATTGGCGCCGGACAATCATGTGACGGCCAGGTTCTGGTAATCAATGATATATTCGGCCTCAACAGAGCGTTTCATCCACGTTTCGTGCGCCGTTATGCTGATCTTGGCGCGGTCATCGAAGATGCCGTCAGGCATTACGTCGATGACGTCAAATCAGGGAGCTTTCCAGATTCCGGGGAAAGTTATTGAAAATTCCTTGTTTCCGCGTTATCAGATATGGTTTTTAAAGCCGCATGAAAGATCGTACCTTTAATATCGAATTATGTTAAAGGCGATTATTCTATGGCAGAGACTGAAAAACAGGTGTTCGGCGAACGATACCCGCCCCTGATCAAAAATGATCCCGACGGGGGTTCCCGTTTTTTCCCCTTTGTTTCGCGTTCCTTCGTACCGTCAGTATTTACCGTCATGAATATGGTGTGCGGTTATATCGCCATTGTTATGGCCGGAGAGGGGAGTTTTGCGGCTTCCTGCTGGTTTATCATATTTGCGGCGTTTTTCGATACTTTCGATGGTTTTATTGCCAGGGCCACCAACGGTATTTCCAATTTCGGCATCGAGCTTGATTCTCTTTCCGACCTGGTCTCGTTCGGAGCTGCTCCGGCTTATCTCGTGTACCGTTTCGCGCTTGAGGGCATGGATGGCTATACCGGTGTTTTTCTCAGCGCCATTGTTATGGTTGGGAGCGGTCTTCGGCTCGCCCGGTTCAATATCACGCTGATAGGTTACAGCAAGGAATCCTTTTCCGGGCTTCCCGCTCCCGCACAGGCGCTGACGCTAGCCGGCTTCGTGCTCTGGATGTATGCCGAACCCGTTTTGTCTGCGCAGATGGTGCAAACCGCGCTTGCCTGGCTTTCTGCTATACTGGCGTTACTGATGGTCAGCAAAGTGAATTATGACGCCCTGCCCAAGCCTACCATCGAGGCATTCAAAAGGCAGCCGGTGCAGATCAGCCTCTATCTTCTGGCGATTTTCTGCGTGCTGCTCTTTCAGGCGAAAGCTTTTTTTCTTGCCTTGTTGTTGTATATTCTGCTCGGGGTTATCCGCTCGCTCGGTCTGTTAATCCGGCAGTGGCAGACTTGATTTTTTCACTTAATTCTGCAAGCACCATGCCATTCAACGCAAAAATAAAGGTTACCCTTCGCCAGTCGATTCTCGATGTGCAGGGAAAAGCAGTAGAGCATGCCCTGAAAAACTTGGGATATGCCGCAGTCGATTCGGCAAGGATCGGCAAATACATCGAAGTGAACATCAATGAGTCCGATCAGGCAGAAGCGGAACGGATCTGCAACGAGATCTGTCAGAAACTGCTTTCGAATCCGGTGATGGAAAATTACACCTTCGAGCTGGAACACGTCAATTAAACCAGAAATTCCATTATGGCTGCTATAACTGCGGGAATTGTCGTTTTTCCCGGTTCCAACTGCGATCATGATACCGAACATGCGGTTGCATCCTTCGACGGGGTCAGACCGGTTATGCTCTGGCACAACGAGCATGATCTCAGGGGAGCCGACCTTATCATTCTTCCGGGCGGCTTTTCTTACGGAGACTACCTGCGTGCGGGAGCGATCGCACGTTTCTCCCCGATCATGCATGAGGTGATAGAATTTGCTCGCAAGGGTCACCCTGTTCTCGGTATCTGCAACGGATTTCAGGTGCTGCTCGAGAGCGGTCTGCTCGAAGGAGCACTCTCGCGGAATCGTGACAAGAAGTTTATCTGTTCCAGTACCACTATCAGGGTGGAGAATGCGGCAACTGTTTTCACGAATCGTTACCAGGCAAATGATGTGCTCTCGATACCGATTGCTCACGGAGATGGCAACTATTTTGCCCCTTCCGAGGTGATCGAACGGCTCGAAGAGAACAATCAGGTGGTTTTTCGCTACTGCGATAGCGAAGGCAGCGTAATAGCCGAGTCCAATCCCAACGGTTCCGCAGGCAATATAGCCGGTATCGTCAACAGGGAAGGGAACGTACTCGGTCTCATGCCCCATCCTGAAAGGGCAAGCGATCCGCTTCTTGGATCATCGGATGGAAGGATGCTTTTCGAGTCGGTTTTCGACTCACTTGCCGGCAGGCAGTAACTTGCACAATCTTTGCTTTACCGTGACAGAGAAACGTAAGGTTTTTTCATGGCTTCTGTTCGATTTTGCCAATACTTCGTTCAGCGTCATGATGGTCACCTTTGCGTTTCCGCTCTATTTCAAAAATGTTATTTGCGGTGGAGATCCTTCGGGCGATATGCTCTGGGGATTCGGAGTCAGCATCTCCATGCTTCTGGTTGCCGTTATCTCCCCGGTACTCGGGGCGGCTTCAGACTATTCGGGACGGCGGAAACGCTACCTTTTTTTCTTTACTCTGCTTTCAGTGACGGCAACCGCATTGCTTGGTTTTTCCGGGCCCGGGATGGCGGTTGCGGCGATTACGCTTTTCGTTCTCGCCAACATGGGCTTTGAGGGCGGGCTGGTTTTTTACGATGCATGGCTCAAAGAGATAGCTTCTGAAAAGAGTATCGGCAGGGTTTCAGGTTATGGTTATGCCATGGGGTATCTCGGTTCACTCTCCATTCTGCTTGTTATGCAGCCGCTGCTCAGCGGAGGTATCGTGCCTGAAAATGCATTTAATGTTCAGATCGGCTTTTGGGTAACCGCACTTTTTTTTGCGTTTTTTTCGCTTCCGCTTTTTCTTGTTCTTCGGGATGACGCGAAGCGCAAAGGGCCGGCTATTTCTATGGCATTGATCGCACGATCCGTCAGGGAGGTCGGTAATACCGTTCGCCATATCATGGGTTATCCTGATCTGGCCCGCTTCCTTCTTGCCTATTTCTTTTATAACGACGCCATTCTTACCATTATAGCGTTCTCCTCTATATATGCGCAGAATACGCTTGGTTTTGGCACTGGGGAGCTGATCATCTTTTTTATGCTGGTTCAGACAACAGCTCTTGTCGGTTCGGTTTTTTTCGGTTTCGTTACTGACAGGATCGGCCCAAAAAGGACTATTGTGCTGACTCTGTGCATCTGGTTCGGAGTCGTGTTTATTGCGCTTTTTGCAGAGACAAAGGAGTTGTTTTTTTCGACCGGCATGCTTGCCGGCATGGCGATGGGGTCATCGCAGGCCGCATCCCGCTCCATGATGGCAAAACTTACTCCGCGTGAACATGTTGCCGAGTTTTTCGGTTTCTATGATGGAACCTTCGGAAAAGCCTCCGCCATTGCAGGACCATTGATTTTCGGTATGGTTTCAGTTCAGGCCGCAAGCCAGAAGGCCGGGCTTCTTTCGCTGCTTCTTTTTTTTGCCGTCGGTCTTTTGCTCATGCTGCGGGTCAGGTCGAACAGTGTTCCTGGGGAGTATAAGGAACGGGTCTGCGCCGATTAAGTAAGTTTCGCTGCAATGTTTCCTGGGCCATTCCGATTGATTGCCGACGTAACGTCCGGATAGATCCGGTAGAATGTGAATGAACATGGCACAGCAATCTGAACCGCGCATATCAGGTTTGGCCGGAGTTCCGGTATATCTTCGCCGGTTGCTTTCGTTGTTCTGGCGGAACCTTCAGCGAAGCAGGATTTTTATCAGTGCCGGTTCGCTTGCTTTTCAGACCATCCTGTCCATGGTGCCGTTTCTTGCGGTTACGCTCTCCATACTCAAGGTGTTTCCGTTTTTTGCCAGTCTGAACCGTTTTATCGTGGAGTTCATTCTTCTGAACTTCGTTCCCTCTTCCGGGGATACTTTTCGCTTTCATGTCGAAGAGTTTATTGCAAAAACATCTACAGTCTCTCTGATCGGTGGCGTTTTGCTGTTTGTTATAGCTCTTTCGCTGATATCAACCATCGATCATACTCTCAATGGCATCTGGAAGGTTCGCTCATCCAGAAAGCCTATGCAGGCCTTCACGATCTACTGGACGGCACTCACGCTTGGCCCGCTGCTTATCGGCAGCAGCCTTGCTGCGAGCTCTTACGTATGGTTCACCATTTTTGCTGAGGGTCCTCTGCGCGAGCTGAAAATGCGTTTTATCTCCTTTCTTCCGTTCATGAACTCTCTTGCGGCCTTTTTTCTGCTCTACAGCCTCGTGCCCAATCGCAAAGTGAAATTGTTGCACGCTTTTTCCGGGGCTTTTGCCGCAGCTGTTCTTTTTGAACTTTCTAAAAAATGGTTTGTGTTTTATGTCAGTCGCTTTGCTACATTTGAGCATATATACGGTGCGCTTTCAGCTGTTCCGATGCTTTTTTTCTGGGTTTACCTCGCATGGGTGGTTGTGCTGACCGGTGCGGAACTCGCATCGAGCATGGGCTTTATGCAGCAGGAGGAGGAGAGGGCTCCGGTTTCCGTTTCTTTTCTGCAGGGTCTTTATCCGGTGCTCAGTGTGCTTGACGCGGTCAGGAGTGCCCGGCAGAGCGGCCAGTTTCTGCACGCAGGGAACGTCGGCGAAGTTTCGGGACTGAAGGAGGCTTTGAAAGCATCGACAGTTTCGGCGTTTGTCGATATCATGCTGCAGGCAGGGGTACTGCAGGAAACGACAGATGGGAGGCTGGTCGAAGGCTTCGATTTTAACAGCACCCCTCTCTACGAGCTTTATGACAGAATTCCCCGCGATTGCGCTGATTTCGGTTTTTCTTCAGTGTCGCCGGAGCAACGCATGGCGGTTCTGGCTGAAATTGAGCGAAAGGCGGAAACTTGCTTGAAAAAGAGCATGGATATGCCTGTCGCTTCTTTATTACAGTATACCAATAGTGAGCATTCATGAGTTATCAGGTTATAGCACGGAAATATCGGCCAAAAATATTCGCTGATATTACGGCTCAGGAGCATATTACCCGCACCATTCAGAATTCGCTTCGAATGGGGCGGATCGGACATGGCTATATTTTTTCAGGTCTTCGGGGTGTAGGAAAAACGACGGCAGCCAGGGTGTTCGCAAAAGCGGTGAACTGCCAGAGGATCATTGAGGATGCTGAATATTTAAGGACGGTTACCGAGCCTTGCGGCGAGTGTGAAAGCTGTCGGGACTTCGAGGCTGGTACCAGCCTGAACATTTCCGAATTCGATGCGGCTTCGAACAACAGCGTTGACGATATCCGCATGCTTCGCGAGAACGTGCGTTATGGACCCCAGAAAGGCAGGTACAGGGTCTATATCATCGATGAGGTGCATATGCTTTCCATTGCCGCGTTCAATGCATTTCTGAAAACGCTTGAAGAACCGCCGCCGCATGCGATTTTTATTTTTGCTACAACTGAATTGCACAAGATTCCCGCAACCATCGCATCCAGATGCCAGAGGTTCAATTTCAAGCGAATTCCGCTGGAGCAGATACAGCAGCAGCTCCAGCAGATATGCGATGCCGAAAAGATTGCCGTAGAACCTGACGCGCTGCAGCTTGTAGGCAGGAAAGCTCATGGATCGATGCGAGACGCCCAGAGCATTCTCGACCAGGTCATCGCCTTTTCTGTCGATTATGAGAACGACGGAGCAATCAGTTACGCAAAGGTCGCTGAACTGCTTAATCATATCGACGATGATCATCTTTTTGCCGTAACCGATGCTGTTCTGGCCCGTAACCCGGTAGGTATGATCGAAACCGCTCAGTTCGTGATCTGTAATGGATACGATGAACAGGATTTTCTTGAAAAGCTCATCGAACACCTGCGTAACATCCTGATGGTGCAGAATCTTCGTTCGACGAGGCTGGTCGAAAGACCGGATCCAGTCAGAGAACGTTACCAGCTCGATGCGGCAAGGTTCTCGCCTCGTAGTGTGATGTTAATGATCGATCTGCTGGTACAGACGTCCAGAGAGCTGAAATTCCAGTTCGAGTACCGGTTCCGTTTTGAACTGGTGCTGCTGAAGCTTATCGATCTTGCTGGTGAAAGCGCTTTGTCTGCGTCTGCAACAGATGTCGCTGCCGGCGAGCCGCAAAAAAAAAAGCCCGCATTGAGCCGCTGAAACGTGCTCCTGTACCTGATGTTCCGGTTTCTCCGGTTCAGCCATCGGCTTCTTCATCCGCATCGAAACCGCTCAAACCGGCAATCGATCTTGGTTCATGGCAGAAAAAACTTTCAGGCTTTGGTTCGGGGTTATCTTCTGTTTCCAGCCGAAAATCAGCGAATGCGGGTCATGTTGCTGAACCTGAATTGCTCGCATCGAGGCCGGATATCGAATCGCTCAAGATGGAATGGCATCAGTTTCTCGAATCCGTTGCCCGTGCTGACCATAGCGTGCTCAGCGCTCATCTCAGTTCCTGCGATCCGGTATCGTGTACAGATCGCGGCGTTTTTACCGTTTCCTGTTGCCGGAAGTTTTCATATGAGGAACTTCTGCAGGAACAGCAAGCCCTGCAGAAGGCTCTTGCATCATTCTATCGTTTGCCGCTTATTCTTCGGCTTGTTTACGATGCCGAGAAGGACGCCTGTACAAAAGAGAAAACCGTGTTTACGCTTTTTGAGGAGTTATCCCGAAGTAACAGTGTCGTGCAGTTCATCATCAGGGAGTTCGGCGGAGAGCTGATCTACTGAGAGAGGGGCGGTAAGTGTTTTACAAATCAGCAAAAAATGCTGATATTGAGTTTTTTTGCTGAAGCGGCGGCATCGGTCGTTTTAGGCAATTTTTATCATAATTACCAACGTACGGAATACAGCTATGCATAGATCGGCAGAAAGTGAGGAGACACTTCAGAACAGGTTCAGGACGGATTATTGCGGACAGCTTGGCGCACAGAGCGAAAACCGGATCGTCAGGTTCGGCGGCTGGGTTCATCGCAAACGTGATCATGGCGGTTTGATTTTTATCGACCTCAGGGATCACACCGGTATCTGCCAGCTCGTTATACAACCCGAACAGCAGGAACTATTCAAATCCGTAGAGCATCTGCATGCCGAATCGGTTATAACCGTGGAAGGTCTGGTGGTAAAACGCAGTCAGGACAAGGTCAACTCCCGTCTTGCTTCCGGTGAAATCGAGGTCGTTGTGAGCTCGGTCGGTATAGAGAGCGACGCTCATCCCTTGCCGTTTCCCGTAGCAGACGAGGTACAGACCTCCGAAGAGCTCCGTCTCAAATATCGCTTCATTGACCTGCGCCGCGAAAAACTTCACGAAAATATCATTTTCCGAAGCCGGATTACCGCAGAGGTGCGCAGCTTCCTCGTTGAACGAGGTTTTATCGAGATCCAGACTCCGATCCTGACTTCAAGCTCGCCGGAAGGTGCGCGAGATTTTCTTGTGCCGAGCCGCCTGCATCCCGGAAAGTTCTATGCCTTGCCGCAGGCCCCCCAGCAGTTTAAACAGCTGCTCATGGTAGCCGGATTTCCGAGATACTTTCAGATTGCACCTTGTTTCAGGGATGAAGACGCAAGAGCCGATCGCAGTCCGGGCGAGTTCTACCAGATCGATATGGAGATGGCCTTCATAGAGCAGGACGATCTTTTCGTGATCCTCGAAGGCATGTTCAAGCACCTTACTGAATCCATGTCGAAGAAGCGCATCACGCAGTTTCCTTTCCCGCGCATCAGCTATAAAGAGGTCATGAATCGTTATGGCAGCGACAAGCCGGATCTTCGTATTCCGCTTGAAATTCAGGATGTTTCAGAACTGTTTGTGGATTCTTCCTTTAAAGTTTTTGCCTCTAACACCAAAGAAGGCTCCTGCGTCAAGGCGCTTGTGCTAAAGGGGCGGGGTAACGAATCGCGTCTTTTCTACGATAAGGCAGAAAAGCGCGCCCGCGAGCTCGGTTCCGCTGGCCTTGCTTACATCCAGTTCAGGGAAGAGGGGCCGAAAGGGCCGATCGTGAAGTTCCTTGGCGAAGCCGAAATGGGGAGCCTTAAAACGCAGCTCGGCCTCGAAACCGGCGACGTCGTATTCTTCGGGGCAGGGAAGTGGGAGCCTACATGCAAGATCATGGGAGGCATGCGCAACTACTTCGCCGATCTCTTCGAACTCGATCGCGACGAACTCTCATTCTGCTGGATCGTGGACTTTCCCATGTACGAGTATAATGAAGAGGCCAAAAAGATCGACTTCTCGCACAACCCTTTTTCCATGCCCCAGGGCGAGATGGAAGCGCTCGAAACTATGAAACCGCTCGATATTCTCGCTTACCAGTACGATATCGTCTGCAACGGTATCGAGCTCTCCAGCGGAGCGATTCGCAACCATCGTCCCGACATTATGTATCGAGCTTTCGAAATCGCCGGTTATACGAAAGAAGATGTTGACAGCCGCTTTGGTCACATGATCGATGCCTTCAGACTCGGCGCTCCACCGCACGGAGGAATAGCCCCGGGTCTCGATCGACTCGTTATGATCCTGCGCGACGAACAGAACATCCGCGAAGTTATCGCCTTCCCGATGAACCAGCAGGCCCAGGACCTCATGATGTCCGCTCCTTCAGAGGTTTTCGAGCAGCAGCTGAAAGAACT
>JAFGMZ010000155.1 GCA_016927285.1 Chlorobiaceae bacterium | reverse complement strand
CGCTCGAGGTTAACCGGCATGCCGTTTCGCAACGAACCAAGCGTGGTTTTCATAAGCGTCTCTTCGACAGTATCAACCTCGAACCACCCCTCACCGGATGCGACCACGGTCTGGCAAGCGCCGTTGACGCTTACGCTTTCATCGACCGAAAGGCCGCTGAAAGCCTCGGAACCTGTATGCCTCACCCGCAAACGCAATCCGCCGTTTCTCCGCTGCACCGCATCGAGAGCGCCGACATCCTTCACTATTCCCGTAAACATCTGATTGCTGACTTGTTACCGTTTACCATTTCTTGAACTGTAATATAAAGCGGCCGCCGGTAATTGCCGTACCGCACCTCGTTCATGCATAGACCACAAATCCCGCCGCCGGCACCGTTATGCGAACCGATGAGCCCTGACGGGCCTCGACCGCAACATCATCATGCTGCTGCCCCTCTGCCGAGCTGTAAAGGCAGCGAAGAATGCTGCCCGGCGGATGGATCGTACTGTCAACAACAATATAGACACTTAAAGGCTGCGCGGCATCAGTATTGACAGCGCAAAGAGATTCTCTTCCCGCGAAAATCCTCGACCAGGCTACGATCCAGTGCATGGTTCCGTCAATCAGCTGCGGATAATAAAAATCCCCGTCGTTGCCGGTAGCCGATACCTGACGCATGTATTGTCTGCCTCGACGCAGTTCGATGCGCTGCCTGCGGAGTGCCGTGACATCGCTGATGAAACGATAAACCGGATGCTCTTCATTGAAAAAATGCCTCTCCGTGCTCTGACGGGAACCGAATCGACCGCCGAACATGCACTCACGCAGGAAAACGTCGCTGTAGGCATCATCGCCCCGGCGACAGTCGGCACCATCGAAGGCCTGTTCAGTACCATAATAAATACAAGGAATCCCCGCAGTTGCAAGATTCACACCAAGCACTGCCGGAAGCAGCAGCTCGCTTTGCGGCGCGTCACCGACAAAACGAAACTTGTGCTTCACCCCGACCTGGTCGTGATCGTCGAACATGGTCACAATATGGCTGCCGTACCACTGCCTTGTATATTTGTTATCAAGCAAAGAGTTGCGAAACAGATCAAAATACCCCTCCTGATCCTCAGTATCCGGATTGCCAGGGCTGCGCCACCCTTTTATCATGAACTCGAGTTTATCGGGAATATCGTTAATACCGAGAGCTGCATCAAGTCCTGTGTTATCGAGAATCGAGGCCGCATACCCCCTTCCGCCAGTGATTTCACCGATGATATAGAAATTTTCCTTTCCGAGCGACTCGGCAAACTCATGCACAGCTGTCGCAAAATATCGAACCGCACCGGGCTCCATGTGCTTAACGGTATCGAGACGATACCCGTCGATATCTGCATAGGCAATCCAGAACTGATAGACTGCCGACAGATCCTTCAGCGCCTGCGACGGGCTGAACTCCCGGATGCGACGCTGAAGATCCCATGCCAAACAAGGGTCTTTGAGCCCTTCACCAAGATTGACATCCTTCAGCGTACAGAAGTCGCCATCGAGAAACTCCGGAAAACCATCCCAGTTCCTTATTTCCCCGTGCCGGGTCCATGTCCGCTCATGCTGCAGCTCCACAGGCCATACCGCACCTTCGAAATCCATATCCTCATCTACTCCGAAAGGCAGACTTCCCGGATCGCCGCTGCGACTGCGATACCCTTGCACCGGCCACTCTCTACCATTCTCATAGACTCGTTGCAGGTTTCCTTCGTAAGCGAACACATCGCCCGCATGATTGATGATGATATCGAAAATCACCCTGATGCCCAGCGCATGCGCAGCCTCAACAAAATCCTTCAGTTCCTCGCGCGTACCGAAATGCGGATCGACATCGAGAAAATTCTGGATGCCGTACCCATGGTAATCGCAGCTATCGGTTACCTGACGAAAAACCGGGCTTATCCAGACAGCGGAAATACCAAGTCGCTTGAGATAGCCGAGCTTTTCCTTCATACCGGCAATAGAGCCACCGCACCAGTCCCTGCCTGCCTCGAACCATGCCTGCCGCTCCGCTGAACCGGCATCCCGTTCCTGCACAAAAAGCGGTGTATTCCTTTCGCCGAGTGGTCCGGTAACCGGATTCCCCTCGTTATCGGAAAATCCACCAAACTCTCTTCCATCAGAAAACCGGTCGAGAAACAGAAAATAGAGCACCTCGTCCTCCCAGGTCGCCGGAGAAGGATAAAATCGCTTGCCCGCGACCAACTTTGCAAAATCTATCTCCCTGAGGCTACGCTCGACAGCTCTCTCAATTACCTCTCCCTTAATGACGGCCTTCATAAATGCTGATATTTTTGGGTTGACGCTGCGATGGATTCTCAGCCTGCAGTATACGTAAAAAACCGCATCATGATCATACGCAGTTATCATAATATATACCCGATAAACACTATATCTCTATGAGAAATCTTATCAGCAAATCCCCAGTCATTCCACCAAAAGTAGGCTGGCATGAGATACCTGATTCTCGTTCTACCGGTATACACTCTAACGGCTTGCGGTTCTACAAGCGGCATGCAAAGTAATGAGGGAAAAGCCCTAAAACTGAATTTGTCCGCCTATGAAACAGTCATTGTCATGGACTTTACAGATGGAACAAAAAAATCGAATCTTCCCGATTTTGCCGGAAAAAACTTTGCTGACCGGATAGCTTCCGAAATCAAAGGGACCCAGGCGTTCAAACAGGTCTCGAGAGAACCTGTCAATGAAAAAAGTGTGGTTGTCTCAGGCAGGATTACAAAGTATGCAGAAGGAAATTCCGCGCTTCGCTTGCTTGTCGGCTTCGGAGCCGGCAGTTCACATTTCGATGCGGATGTAAAAATATCAGATTCTCCAACCAATACTGAACTTGGACAAATCGATGTCGATGAAAAAAGCTGGGGCTTGGGCGGTATCATGGCTGCCACGCAGACTGTCGAAGGATTTATGAGCGGCGCATCAAAAAAAATCGCCAAGGAACTTGCCGAAGCTAAAAGAATGGAGGGAACAGAAGAGGAATCGCAGGAACGATAAAATAATCAATTACTCTGCATCCCCACTGATCGCGCAAAGGCACGAGCTGTGGGGATGCAGGTCATCAGCACTGTTTTCAGACAAGCGCCTTCAACGCTGCCTCATAATCCGGCTCCTGAACGATCTCCGGCACCAGCTCGCCGTAAACCACCTTATGTTCATTATCTACAATCACCACCGCACGAGCCAGCAGTCCTTTCAGCGGACCTGTAGTTAGCTCTACGCCGAAATCCCTGCCGAAATCAGGAGAACGGAACACCGAAAGAGAGATCACATTATTCAGTCCCTCTACCTCACAAAAGCGCTTGTGCGCAAAAGGAAGGTCAGCGGAAATGCAGAGCACAACGGTATTATCGAACGAAGCCGCTTCCTGGTTGAACCGTCTCACCGATGCAGCACAAACCGCAGTATCAAGGCTCGGAAAAATGTTCAACACAAGCCTCTTTCCCTCGAAAACTGCCGGACCGGCTTCGGAAAGATCGGTCTTTACAAGACAGAAAAAGGGCATTTCGGAGCCGATTGCCGGAAGCTCACCGCACGTTTCGATCGCGTTGCCTTTCAGGGTTACCGTTGCCATAGTAATATCGATTTAATGGTTTTCGTAATGTGTATTGTATGAGAAATGCTAACGCAAAAACAGCTACAGCTAACTGAAAGTTTCGACCAGATAATCCATACTAATAATCAATCAGAGGATCCCCCTTATTTCCGAGACATCCTCTTCCGCATCAGCATCCGGGATATCGCAGATACGAAAATGCCCAACAATCTCGCTGTCACGACCTATGACAGACCGCTCTCTCTGACGAATTCATCAACCACCTGCCTGCAAATTGCCGAGAAGGCAAAAAACCGGCTACCCTCCCTGCATAGCACCCAGAGAGACGCCCATTTCAAAACACAGCTCAACCGGTCAATGCGGTTTACTGCAGAATTTCTTTCGGAAATCCGCACGCCCCGATATCCGCTGATCGCTGAACTACTTTTCCCCACGCATCCGTTGCGCGTTATTAATCCGGCAAGCAAATACATACCAAGCCTCGGTGCCTATGCAGCATACTTAATGGGGCTTGAATTATAGATAAAAGTCACCTTTTTGAATACCGGATTAATAACTTGCCGCCATCCGCCATGCGAACATATCAATCCGCTTCCTCTCAGCTCCTGTTGAGAACCCAATCCACATTCCGCTGCAACACAGTTTCGATAAACCTGGCGAGCGAAAAGCCCTGATCTCCAAAGAAACTATAAACACAAGCGTGGTCCTTCCGGATAATAAGGAACGGTACTTTACGTGTTTGAACAAGACAAACCGTTTCGTTTTCTTCTTTATGTTACTCGCCTTTGGCAACTACGGTTACGGCATCCCGGACTCTTATCCATTTGAAAAGCTTCCTTGCATCTGACATGAGCAGACGCACGCAGCCGTGCGAAGCTGGATAGCCGGGCAGCGACTGCTGATGCATAAAGTAACCGCCATAGTAGTTAATGGAATAGGGCATGGGTGCGTTATCGTATTTGATGGAACGCTTATTCTTCTGTTTGTAGTTCACAAAAAACTTACCGGGTGTTGTGGGATATGCCTTCCGGCCGGTGGAAACCGGCCCCCAGAACAACAGTTTACCCCATTCGTATGCCCCGAAATACTGGCTGACAAGAAAAACGCGAATCTCGCGTTCCCCCCTGCTGTCAGTCAGACACTCGGGTACCGGGACATATCGGGATGCTTTCTCAATATCAACAGGCAGCAGCACTGTACGCCCTGACGGAATATATTTCCGGTCGGTCCGGTTGACTTTCATAAAAATGGCCTGGCAGAGAGAGTCCTGTCCGCAGAGCTTCATAAGAGTCTCTCCTTTTTTAAACCTCTGCAACACAAATCCTTCAGGAACAGAAGAATTTGTTTGTGCGTCGTTTTTTTTCTGCACTACCGCAGCTGAAACTCCCTGCAGGGAATCCGAACCGGCAACCACCCGAGTGACAGAATCTGCGCGGACAGGACGCAACGAGTCAGCCGCTGCTGCATCCCCTGAAAACGGAGCTGTTGCCGTTTGCGGAGGAGAGGCGGCTGAAGCCGTCGATGAGACGAGAAAACAGATCAGAAACAAACTCTGAAAAACCCTGACGCTGGAGAGCGCCGTAGAATAATGAAGCGGTGCGATCATAAAAGTGTTTCAAACACAGGGCATTGCTGAAAGAAGCGTTTCCGCATAACGGAAACTGTTCGGGCAGATAAAAAACAGATCAACAGAAAAAAAAGCCAGGGATAATGTTATCTCTACCTGAACACCGAACCGAGACACCGTACCAATAAACTTTCATCGTTGAATTTATGAAAAACAGAAGGAAAGGGACAAAATAAATCCCGTTATCCGTCTGCCGTGTCTTTCCGGAAATCAGACAAAATCGCGAGCCGGTAATACCTGAACGGCACTCTACAACATAACCATCTCAACCGGACAGGTTGTTCCCTGGTGCATAAAGGCTCAAAGCAATTCGAAATACAGAAATGTGGATATAACCCGAAGATATCCCCCATGGCTCCCAATGATACCAGCATTCTGGCAAAGCGCCGGATTGTCCCGGGCCGTTACCACCATGTCACTCCTGCGGAGCGAAACCCCATTTGGAAAGAAAATTTCTTTCCCGGGGTTCCACCCCGGGCTACCAATGTTTCGCCCCAACGAGGCTGGGGATTGGAAAGATGGCGGGATTGAGGAAGAAGATGAGGCAACGAATACTCTGGGATCCAGCATCGCAGCATATTTTTCCCACTCATCACTCACCGCCCTCACCGTGCTACCGAGATGTCATCTCTGCGGGATGTAAAGAAAGACAGAAAATGCGAGCGGCTGCGGCCTCACTCGAACATGCCGCCGTAAAACTGATATTTTATTATAAAATAATATTTTAATAAATCAGAACTAAACTCTAATGAACAATCCAGGTTAAAATTCGAAGCCGGATCTCTGTTCATCGAACAACAGTGTATCGGGGTCGTTCACCTGTGCTCTGCCAAGCAGAAAGCGGCACTGCTCTCCGGTGGACATGACCCCGAAGTGGCGGGAGTTCAGATGTGAGATACCCGGCTGATCCATAATCTTTTAGGCTTTCCAGCTGTGACTGACTGTAAAACATTGTTACACCAGATATCGATACTTGAGTAAAGCCCGGAAAAAATCACGTAGGCCTTCAGCGCATGCAAGATACTTATGCTACAGGTCGCGGGAAACAAAATACCGAGCAGCAATCGCAATTCCCGAATATTCCATCAATCCCTGCCGAAAACACATATATGGCTCTCCGGCACCATAACAAAATGAAGTTCTCCGAGAATAACCTTACTGCATCAGGCTTCGAACTGCACCGAAAAACCGTCGAAAGCCGTTCGGGTTACGAGATAAGCCATACTGTAACGAATATCGAGAAACGGCCGCACAGAGGATAGGCTCTTTCAGTTCCACCGGCCGTTCGAGCCGCCAAGCGAATAACGGCCTGCTCCGAGAAAAACGATTGCAAGCGATCCGAACAGGTAGAGCGCCTGCAATTCGAGCACATGGGCCCCATGTTCGTTGAACGACCAAAGATCGCCCATATGCACCAGATAAACCGCCATTACCATAACGAATGCTTCAACAAGGGCCGCAATCCGGGTATTGAAGCCAAGGATGATCATCAGAGGAACGAGAACTTCACCGACAATGATGCCATGTGAAAGAAAACCGGGCAGCCCTGATTTTACGAGCATCTGTTCAACGAATGCATAGCCGTGCTGCAGTTTGTGAATACCGTGGAAAAGCATCAGCCCTCCAACGGAAAGGCGAAGCAGCAGCTTGCCGAAATCAGCGGAGTAAAACACTCTGTCAAACATACCATTCCCCTTTCTTGCGAATTTTCGTTTCATGGTAACTCAATTTTTCGGCACATATGGATATATGCAGCAAACAAAATGTCTCGACCGAAAAAAACCGGCGGCTCAATATCGAGTTCTACCCCAAGCTCCGGTGACGTGACGCCAAGTGGCGCAAACGAACTCAAACCATCACCTCCGAAAAGTTTCGGGGCAACAAACAAATAGAGTTTATCTGCGAGACCGGTTTTCACAAAAGATGAAACCAGGCGGCCGCCGCCCTCGACCAGCACAGAAAGCACCCGCCGCCGGTGCAACTCACCAAGCACATCGGCAAGGTCAAGCCCGCAGTCCCGCTCCCCAACGGCAAGAACAGTTACTCCCTGTCCGGCAAGCTTGTCGGCTTTCCGGGATTCGGCTAATGCCGGCGTGGTAAAAACGATAGTTTCCGCCTCTTCACTGAAAATACCGGCCCCGATCGGAATGCTGAGCCTGCTGTCGAGCACCACTCGCAAGGGGTTGCGCCCGGCACAGTGGCGCACTGTAAGCCGTGAGTCATCGGCCACGACCGTAGCCGAACCGGTTAGCACCGCATCATAGCGGCAGCGCATGCGATGGACTTCGGTACGCGCCTCCTGGCCGGTTATCCATTTCGAGGCTCCGGCTGCAGTGGCAATCTTGCCGTCGAGCGTCTGGGCAAGTTTCAGTGCGATGAAGGGGCGCCCTTTTCTGTGGCTGGTAATAAACGCTTCATTCAGTTTTTCCGATTCTGCTTTGAGAACGCCTTCAACCACATCGACACCTGCGGCAAGCAGTTTTTCGATTCCTTTGCCGGCAACCTTAACGTGCGGATCGCGGCAGCCAATAACCACGCGAGGAATACCTTTGGCGATGATCAGATCGCTGCAAGGTGGAGTTTTGCCGAAGTGCGAACAGGGTTCGAGGTTCACATAGAGCGTTGCCTGCCTTAACAATACTTCGTCGGCTACAGCCGTCACGGCATTGACTTCTGCATGAGGACCTCCATAATGCCGGTGATACCCTTCACCGATTATGCGATCGTCAGCGACGATAACCGATCCTACCATTGGATTGGGGCTCACGCTACCGGCGCCAAGCCGGGCGAGTTCAAGACATCGACGGATATACCGTTCGTGCATGGCGCTCACATCTTCTCCCCTGTCAGCAATCAGCGACATGAACCCTTACCAGCTTTACCCCTGAAAGATGAAGCAGCTCCTCGATATGTTCGATCTTGTAGGGTTTGTCGTAGTAGATTGTTTTGATGCCTACGTTGATCAGTACCTTCAAGCAGTGAATGCAGGGACTCGCCGTAATGTAAATATCGGCATCCTTGATCGAGACTCCGTGCTTTGCGGCCTGCGCAATGGCATTGATCTCGGCGTGAATGGTATTAACGCAGTTTTCCTCCACCGTGCCGTCAGGATGAATACTGCGATAGATTTTGCAATTGGTGTCGTTGCAGTGCGGCAAACCCGATGGCGCCCCGTTATAGCCGGTTGAAAGAATATTGTGATCCCTGACGATCACGGCGCCGATATGCCCTCTTGTACAGGTTGCACGACGTGAGATCAGATGTGCTACGCTCATGAAATACTCATGCCAGCCAAGCCTTTTT
>JAFGMZ010000154.1 GCA_016927285.1 Chlorobiaceae bacterium | reverse complement strand
CGGACGCGTTATCGCCAGCGGCAGCGACGATTTCAAGATCAAACTCTGGGGAATCAAGTAATCGCAGTTATCCTGCCTGCTCTGAAAGGCCCGGTAATGTTTTCATCAATTACCGGGCTTTTCCTGTTTCAGAGCAGTTTTTTTGCAGCGTCGAAAATACCTCCAAGTCCTCCGCTGCCGAAATTGGTCGCGAGATCGTCGAGTTGGGAGCCGTCAGGGCTTACCTTGTCGATCATTGCCGGCAGTGCGTCTGCAATAGCTGTTTTCGCGCGCGCTAAAGAAATACCGAGTTTCGTAGCGTACGCCTTGAGTTGATCCATGTCAATGATAGCTGAAAGCGCATCTGGTGAAATGGGCTGATTGGCGCCGTTGCCAAGCCATGATGCAGCGATCTTGCCGTGCAGGCAGGCAAGCAGAGCGCCGAAATCAGGTTTTCCCGATTTTCCTCCGAGAAGATCCGAGAGTGCCGAACAGAGTTTGTCGAGGGGTATGCCGGTCGTGGCATGGTCGCTGCTGCCCTGAATGACCGAAGCGCCAAGCTGAAGCAGTAATGAAAGATCCATTATTGATTTTTCTGGTCTTATCCTGTTACTGCGGATCGAAAAAAGAAAGGATGGGAATTCAGATAATGACAATGGGTTCTGAAAAACAGTACCCGGAACCATGGGCGGTTTTAATGGGAATCCTGCAGCTCAACCCATCTTTTTTGCGCCGTAAACGATGAATCAATGCGTCAAGGGAGCGGTTGCCGAATTCGTCGTTCTCGTAATCAAGAGCTTTCAAAAGCACCTGACGTTCAACCACCTGGTTCGGTAATGAAGCGAGTTTTTCGATCAGATCGAACTCTTTTGCGGTCAGTTGAATTATTTCCTCTTTAGGCGTCAGCATGGACCAATCGTTTCGTTGAAGTTGCCAATGTTGTTTTTCGTTATCCGGCTCCGGTTCCGGCCTGCTGGACGTACCAACCGTCAGCCGCCCCAGAATACTGGTAATAGAGGCCAGTAATTCCGGAAAATCAACCGGTTTGGTCAGGTAAAGATCGGCACCGGATTCATAGGCGATGACTTTGCTTTTCTGGGATGATTGCGCAGTCAGCATGATAATGCGCATGTCGGTATTTTTCCGGACATATTCGGCAAGCACAAGACCATCCTGGTCAGGCAGGGATATATCGAGAATCACCAGAAGATAGCGCTCCCGTGCGATTTTCTGATAGAAATCCAGCGCCGAAGCGACTCCCGTAACTTCAAAACCCGCAAGCGCAAGATACTCCATAATGCTTTCGCGGAAATCCCGATCGTCTTCAACAATGATGATGCGTTTATTTTGCGCCATAAAGGCAGAACCTTTGTCAACGTGATGAAATAATTATCAATATACTTTTTACCCGGTAATATCCGGAGTTGCGTCGCAGCTTCAATATCTCTTCTGTATTTCTGCGTTTTATCCGGTTTTATCAGCCAGAGGCAGACGCAGCACTGCTTCGACGCCCGAAGGAATTCCCTTGAGCGTTACTTTTCCGTTATGCTGTTCGACGATTTTTTTTACAAGCCATAATCCGAGACCAGCTCCGCTGGTATTCATGGAGTGTCTGCCGCGCTGATACTTGTTGAAGAGCGTTTCGCTCTCATCCTTTGTGATGGTGGTCCCCCTGTTACGGATCCGTATGACTATCTCATCAGCCTCTTTCTGGCAATCCACTACTATAGGGGATCCGGGAGTAGAATACTTCCGGGCATTATCGACAAGGTTGAAAATCGCCAGTTTCAGTTGTGAAGGTTCTGCGAATATCCTGCTCGCATCAAGACATTCCGAGAACCTGATGTCTACATCCGGCCACATATTCTTGAACGATGCTATCTGCGAGTAAATGAGCGGTGCGATCGCAACATCGCTTTTCTCTGAGGTATCCTGGGTTTCGATCATGCGGCTTTCGTGCATGGAAACCTCCATAATTTCGACAAGGCGGTCTATGGCACGGTTTATTTTGTTTATCTCGGTTTTGATCAACCGGTTGTCGCTCTGGTTTTTAACTTCGATGAGATCCAGATTTCCGCGTATGATGGCCAGCGGCGTGCGGTATTCGTGGGAAACCATGCTTATGAACCGTTCCAGACGTTCGATTTCCATTTGCAACTGGTCTGTGCGGTCTGCGACGGTTTTTTCAAGACGGTTGATGTTTTGCTGTTGCAGTTCCTGCAGCGTGACGTCGGTCATCATGATGAGCAGAATGGTGCGATCTTCCAGTTTAATGAACTCTGCGGAATAGAGAACGTTGAGTAATTCGCCGTTTTTTTTTCGGAGCTGGACGGGCCGATTCAGCAGTCGCCCATTGTCGTTGAGTATGGTTACGATCTGTTTTCGTTCCTCCAGATCAGGATAGAGATACGGATCGGTGATCGGGCAGTTCATAGCCTCTTCGCGGGTGAATCCTAAAAGCTGCAGCCAGGAGGTATTGACATTGATAAGCCGAGCATCTTGCTGGTCCCAGATGCTTATGGCTACAGGTGCGTAATCGAAAATACTACGGAATTTCGATTCGTTCTCTGCAAGAGCAAGCTCCGTTTGCTTCCGTTCCGTGATATCCTGCACGATGCCGGCAATACTGCTTGTCTGACTGTTTTTGTCGGACAGGAATGCGCCGGAGGCCCATATCCAGCGAATATTTCCGTTGATATCCAGGATTCTGCACTCGAAGGAATAGCTTTTCTTTCGTTCGATCGACTTCCTGATGATCGTTTCGATTCCTGCCCGGTCGTCCGGGATGACATGATTGAGGAACTTTTCGAGCGTCCATCCATCCATGATGGATTCATAACCGAAAATACGGGCATGTTCGAGGTTCTGGTGTGCCGAATAATCATCGAGATTCAGCTCCCAAACACCTACATGGCTTTTTTCGAGTACAAAGTCAAGCCTTGCCTGACTCTGTCTCGATTTCTCCTCAATGCTTTTGCGCTCGGTAATGTCGATGACGGTTCCTATATAGCAGAATACCTGATCATCTTCTTCACGCAGGGGCATACCCCTGCACATAAGCCAGTGGGTGATTCCATCCTTGTGGATCACCCGGTATTCGACATTTATTTCCGCTTCCATGAGCGCTGCGGCCATAACTTTCCGGAAGGTTACGTCCCGGTCATCGGGGTGAAGATTCGTTTCGCAAAGCTTGTGGGAGGTTTTTCTGCTGTCGGGTTCGATTCCGTACAGCCGCCATACCCTGTCTGACCATGATACTTTATCGGCTTTGACATTCCATTCCCATATGCCCGCGTTGGTGGCGTCGAGTGCCAGGTTCAGTCTTGTTTTGCTGTCGCTGAGCGCTATTTCGATCTGTTTGCTTTCGGTTACATCGATTATCGTTCCGATATAGCGGTTTACACTTCCATTTTCCTCTTGAACAGGTTTACCCCGCGACATAAGCCAGTGCACGGAGCCGTTCGGGTGGATGACGCGATATTCGACGCTCAGTTCGGTATGCTGTTCAGCGGCAAAAGTTACGCTTCTGATGGCCATTTCCCGATCATCGGGATGAATGGTGCTGCTCCATAGATGGAAAGATGGTTTCCCTGACAACTTTTTCAGACCATATAAGGGCCAGATTTCATCAGACCAGATATTCTTGCCGGATTTCAGGTCCCACTCCCAGACGCCTGCGCGTGCGGCTTCCAGCGCCTGGCTGAGCCGGCTTCGGTTTTCCAGAAGCTCAAGCTCAATCTGCTTTCGTTCAGTAATGTCGATGATGGTTCCGATATAACGGATCACCTTGCCTTCGTCATCGCGCAGAGGCATGCCGCGCGATGTAAGCCAGTGGATGGATCCATCCGGATGGCAGACCCGGTATTCGACGGACGCCGGGCTTTGGTTATCAACAGCATTCTTTATGACCCATGAAGCCATTTCTCTGTCTTCGGGATGGATGGTATCCACACAGAGCTGATTGTTCAATGGCATACTGTTTATTTGCAATCCGTAAAGCGCCCATACCTGTTCCGACCAGTTAAGGCGGTCGGTTTCTACATCCCATTCCCAGATTCCGGAGTGTGAGGCGTCCAGGGCGTAGTTGAATCGCATCTTGCTCTCTATAAGATCCTTTTCAAGCTGCTTTTGTTTGCTGATATCAACACCGACCGCAACGATACAGGGCTTTTCATCGATGATGACCCTTCTTCCTCTGGTAGCGAGCCACAGCGGGATATTGCATCCCGGCGGGCATATTTTAACTTCGCTGCTATCCTCCGTACCGGAGTGCAGAATATTCAGAAACTTCTTTTTAACGGGAAAAATATGATCGGCGCAGATGGTTTCTATTGGATCGACTCTCTCGGCGATGTTATCGGTTTTTCCGAAGATGATGTCGTGGGCATACTGGTTCCAAACCATCAGTTTTCCTTCGGCATTCAGAATGATGGCGCAACCAGGCATGGCTTCAAGCAGGGCTGTTTTCAGTGCCCGTTCTTTTTCCAGCTCCTCTTCAACATGTTTTTGCCTCGAAATATTTTCTATGCTGACCAATAATTTCGTGACGTTATTTTCTTTTGACCTTACGGGATTGATGATTACTCTGAATGAGTCCCTTTTATCATCAATCGTCAGACGTTCTCCATGACGAAAAACTTCCGCTGCCTTTTGTTTGATATGGGTCGCAAGTTCCGGAAAACCGAGCACATCCGAGAGCAGATAAGAGATGTTTTCGCCGATGCACTCTTGTGGACTCAGTTTGAATCGGGAGGCAAACAAGGTGTTTGCGTTAAGGACTATTCCTTGTGCATCGATGATAAAAACGGCATCGGGAAGGGATTCCAGCAATGCACTGATATCAGTTTCGTTGTTGCTGGATGGAATGTTTTTCTTGAGCATTGCCCTGAAGAATGTGGGTTGCGGTACTAAGATGCAACGGCAATATTCACCACTACAGATCCTGATGCCTTTTCGAAAAAAATGTGAGCTTTTTATGAAAAGGTGTTGATCTTAGTAAGATTTTATAAGAAAAAGCTACGATTTTTTCATAAAAATCAGCAAAAGAAACCGGAGAGTCAACTCAGGAGACCAGTGATCTGCCGTTGCAGTTCCTAGGTATGATGACCTGCAGGGTATCATTTATTGCAAGTATAGCCTTATACCGTCATATATTTCATCCCGATCAGGCCTGCTGCGATAAACTGGTTCACAAGGAACAGGATGTTGTTGACCACCTGAAAACGCAGGAACGCATTATGCTCGTGAATCTCGCTTTTACCGATCGTATGTCCGAACCCGTCGTCTACGGCGAGCTGCATGAAGGAAAGTCCTTTTTGCGGGTCGCTATAGAGTTTTGTCTGAATAACGATATTGATTATCAGCGTTACGAGAAGAATGTACATCAGTATATGAAATCCCCAACCCCATGCGAGCCAGGCGAATACGGCAAACACCATATCGATGATGACGAATGCGACAAGAAACGTGTTTTTCGGGCCTATCATCACGGCGAGCGATTTCATGCCCTCTTTCGCATCGCCTTCCCGGGATTTGAAATCGTTCATAATGATGAGAGCGGTGGCCATAAAGAAGTTCAGACCAGCCATCCATAGCGCCTCGGGCCGTATGTCGCTGAAGAACGCATTGGCTGAAATCCAGGTTATGACGCCGTAGGAGATTCCGACCGCAGGTGCCGACAGCATGATATTCTTTTTCAGTTTGAGCGGAGGGGCTGAATAAATATAGCCGAGCGAAAGGCCGCTGAAGAGGCAAAGGCAGATAATCCAGCCCCGCTGGCCGCCTATATGCAGACTGAGCCATGCCCCCAAGATGATCGCTATGGCAAGCACGATTCCCCAGTTCCATAAGGCCTCCTGTTTGGTCAGCCGTCCTGAAGGGATAGGCCGGGTTGGTTCGTTGACCCGATCGAGTTCGAGGTCGTAATAGTCGTTGACCGACTGGCTGAAACCTGTGCCGAGCGGCCCGTAGATCAGAAAGAGCGCAAAAAGCATCAGGTAATCGTGCAGACTCGACTGCATGGCGCCGGATGCCATGACGCCTCCGGCAAGGCAGGGTGAGACGCTGATCCAGGTCACTGGATCGAGAATTTCGATATGGGCTTTGATTTTACCAATAAACCCGATCGGTTCAACTGCTTGCGATTGTACGGTTGTAGACATTGCGGCTGTAAAGAAATCCTGATAGGTGTTAGTGAAATATCGAATGGGCACCAAGCTCCTGACCTGCACATCCTTCTTTAAGTATCCTTATATAAAATTCCCTGAGTGTATCGTTTCCGTAGGATGGAGTTGCCGCTCCGTCGTACAGGCCTGTTACCGGATCAAGCACCAGCATCGACTCCGAAGCGTAATAGAGCCCTATTCTGGCGAATTCCGCCCTGTCTTCCAGCTTCGGGAACAACTTCGAGAGCATGCTCAGCACCGGAATGATAAGATCGAAAATCCAGAGAGGGATTTTTCTGAATTTCGGCGTGTTTCCCAGCAATTCAAAAAGCAGTTCCCCCTGCGCTTTCGCAGAAAGAGGTTTTCCGGGTCCACCTATGGGAAGAATTTCATTCTGTTTTGAAGGGTCTTCCAGACAGTCGGCCATGAAGCGTGCCAGATCCGCTTCGCTGATCGGTTTGCACGATGTCAGTTCGCCATTTCCGAACATGACATACGGTTTTCCGTTTTTCAGGGCTTCCACCTGTCCGGCAAGGGATTTGAAAAATGCCGTCGGGCGGACGATGGAGTAGGTTATTCCCGAATCCATGAGCTCCTTTTCGAATTTCAGCTTTGCTCGCTGGAATTCAAGCCTCGGCTTCTGAACGCAGATTGCCGACAGCAGTACGAACTGCTTTACTCCTGTGGCTATTGCTGCGTCGAGAAGGTTGCGATTTGCCCGGTAGTCTATTTTCCAGGAGTCCCTGATGCCTCCGGTCCGTGATGTCAGGCATGAGATAACGGTATCGAACCGCTCCCCGCGGATACCGGATTTGTTCAGAGAGTCGATATCGCACACATCACCGAATCGTACTTCGGAATCCCCTAATTGTCTGCGTGTTTGTTCGGGCGAAGCATCGCCGCCGATACCCGAGCGTTCCCTGGCAAAGCTTACCACAGTGTAATTTCTCGCAACAAGTTCACGGGCAACAAATTTTCCGATATAGCCAGTAGCTCCGGCAATGAAAACCTTTTTTGGCTGCCGGGCAGTGCTTTCGCTGAAAAAACCTGAGATAGATCCCAAAATGGTATGTTGAATTATATTCGAAAGAGTGGTTGCGACCGGATTACCGGTATCCAGGTTCCGCAGGGCATTCAATCAGGCTTCTGATGACCTGAATGTTTTCCGATAAATT
>JAFGMZ010000025.1 GCA_016927285.1 Chlorobiaceae bacterium | reverse complement strand
GAAGCGATCGCATACATTCAGGATGAGAATCGCTACCTCTTTTTTGAAAACCTGTCATCGTCCCCCGAAAGCCGCAAAGAGGGTGGATGGTTCGAAAAGGACGCGCAAGCTCCGGATTTCAGTTCGCTCGACAACGCACCAGCCAATTATTCTCCTGACTCGTCGTGGATGCCTGAAGTGGTGATGATCGCCAAAAGCACCTACGTATGGCTCGACCAGCTGAGCAAAAAGTATGGCCGACACATTGCCCGGCTGCAGGATATTCCGGATGAAGAACTCGACCTGCTTGCCGGAAGAGGATTCACCTCGCTCTGGTTGATCGGTCTCTGGCAACGGAGTCCCGCATCACAAAAAATCAAGCAAATACAGGGAAATCCCGAAGCGAAGGCATCTGCATATGCGCTTGACCGGTATGATATTGCCGATGACCTCGGCGGCTATTCTGGCTATCTGAATCTCAGAAACCGCGCCATGCAGCGGGGCGTCCGCCTTGCCAGCGACATGGTGCCTAACCATACCGGCCTTGATTCAGATCTTGTGAAAAACCGGCCCGACTGGTTTCTTTCATCTCCATGGCCGCCCTATCCGAACTATACCTATAACGGCCCGAATCTCAGCAGCGACGACAAGTGCGGCATCTACATCGAGGATGGCTACTGGAACCGTTCTGATGCGGCGGTCACTTTCAAGCGCGTCGATCACTCGAACGGCGACACCCGATATATCTACCACGGCAACGACGGCACCAATATGCCGTGGAACGATACCGCGCAGCTAAACTTCCTGAGCGCCGAAGTGCGCGAAGGAGTTATCCAGCAGATCCTGCATGTCGCACGCATGTTCCCGGTCATCCGTTTCGATGCCGCCATGGTGCTGGCAAAACGGCACATCCAGCGCCTCTGGTTCCCTCTGCCCGGCCATGATGCCGCAGTACCATCGCGATCGGCCCACAGCATGAGCATGGCAGAGTTCGACGCGGCCATACCCGTGGAGTTCTGGCGTGAGGTAGTGGACCGGGTTCAAACCGAAGTTCCCGATACCCTGCTGCTTGCCGAAGCGTTCTGGATGCTCGAAGGATACTTCGTACGCACGCTCGGCATGCACCGCGTTTACAACAGCGCGTTCATGCACATGCTTAAAAAGGAAGACAACGCCGGATACCGATACCTGATTAAAAATACTCTTGAGTTCGATGCTGAAATCCTGAAGCGGTATGTGAATTTCATGAATAATCCTGACGAGGATACCGCTATCTCACAGTTCGGCAACGGCGACAAGTATTTCGGCATCTGCATGATGATGATCACCTTGCCCGGCCTTCCGATGTTCGGCCATGGTCAGATCGAGGGCTTCCATGAGAAATACGGCATGGAGTACGCCAAGGCTTATTACGACGAGCAACCTGACGACCATCTGGTGGCGAGGCACTACCGGGAGATCTTCCCGGTCATCAAGAAACGCCCGCTCTTCGCCGAGGTGTGCAATTTCTTTCTCTACGATGTCTACAGTCCTGAAGGGACGGTCAACGAAAACATCTTTGCCTATTCGAACCGGCTTGGCAACGACAAGGCGCTTTTCATCTTCAACAATACCATCGAACAGGCGGAGGGATGGATCAGGATCTCTTCCGGTTACAAATTCGAAGACGCCATCCGGCAGTCGTCTCTTGTCGAGGGCCTCGAAGTGTGCTCGGATTCCGGAGTGTACGTTATTTTCAGGGATCATGCCTGCGGTCTTGAATTCATCCGACCTGCAGCACAGCTCGCTTCCGAAGGCTTGTTCCTGTCGCTCGACGGCTACCGATACAATCTTCTGCTCGACTTCAGGGAGGTTCGTCCATCGAAGCTTCGCCCCTACGATACGCTCTGTCGCGAACTCGATGGACGCGGCATCGGCTCGATAGAATATGCCGTGCTTCAGATGAGCCTCTCTCCCCTGCATCGCCTCATTACCAAATTTCTCGGCTCAGAGAAACTGGTCATGGCGGCTGAGAAAGCAGAGATCGAGAAGAAACTTGAAACGTTCGTAAAACAGCTGCTCTCCCTTGTCGAAGAGGTCGCAGTAATGTTCGAAAATCTCGTCGATCTGGAGATAACCATACCTGACAGTATCGAGAGCAGGGCGCTCGCACTGCTCCGGACATCCGAAGAGCTGATAATGTTGCGTGAGAGCCGTAACGAAAGCCCGGAGACATCCGATAACCGAACGATCATGCGCCATTGGATAGCGCTGGATGCGCTGCAGCGCGTACTCGACGCCAATCATCTTCTTCGTACGAACATCGTCGACGACTGGCTTATGCATGACTGTCTCAAGGCCTTTTACAACGAAATCGGCATGGGTGGCATTGCCGGAGGAACGGCCGGCGACCTTCTCGCCTGCCTGCTTTCGGTTCCGGCGCGCAGGGAAGAAGAAAACCCTGAAACAACCTTGCTGGAAAGCCTTGACCGGCTCTTCAATACCTGCAGAGGATCTGTGGAACGGCTGCTGCAGATAGAGTATCGGTACCAGAAAACATGGTTCCGCAACGAAGGATTCTCGACCCTCGCATCCTGGCTTGGACTCGTCGCAAGCGTCGAAAGCACGACCGCCTCGGATCCCGAAATCGCTGATCCGGTATCGGACTCGAAATGGAATGATGCATTGAAGCAGCTCGACATGCAGGCTTACCTCGCCGGCTACGAGCTTGGGAGACTATTGGAAACGAAGGACCGGAAACCGGAAAATGAAGAAATAGCAGCCGAGTCTCAGGAGAAAATCTGAGGCCCGGCTGAGTCCAATGGAACTTATGGGACTTATGGGACTTATGGGACTTATGGGACTTATGGGACTTATGGGACTTATGGGACTTATGAAAGAATTAAGATAGTATTTACGAAACCTGCAAGTACTTTTTTCTCTTGTCTTATTCGCCCTATACGTCCCATAAGTCCCATTCCTCCTTCCTATTTCTCCATAAAACACGAAAGCGGGCATGCGCCCGCTTTCGTGAAGTTTTGTATTACTCCGTCGCTGTTTACTGCCAGCCGCCTACTATTTCGAATATCTCGCGGTCACCGATGGGTACTGGTACGGAGGATTTCGGGTTGCCGGAAAGGATGTCCTCGGCAATACGGAGGTATGGCTGGAGGCACTCTTCTTTTCCTTCTTCGCTGTCGTCCATTGCGAAAAGGGTTTTTCCTGCGAAACGACTTCTGCGTATCAGTTCGTGATAGGGCACTTTTGCAAGCAGCCTGGTACCTACCTTTTCGGCGAACTGATCGAGCATGTTGGTTCCTCCCCCTTTGGCATAGTCTACCCTGTTGGCAACGATGCCGGCAAGCTTGACCTTGTAGCGAACGCTTTTCTGCTGAATTGCCATGCAGAGGCGGTTGGCGGCAAAGATACTGTCGAAATCGTTGGTAGCTATAATAATAGCGTAGTCGGCATAGTTCAGCGGAGCGCTGAATCCGCCGCAGACCACGTCGCCGAGCACGTCGAAAAGGATGACGTCGTATTTATCGTAAAGTCCGAGTTCCTGCAGCAGGGTTACCGATTCGCCTACCACGTAACCGCCGCAGCCGCTTCCTGCAGGAGGCCCTCCTGCTTCGAGGCCGTCGATACCGGCGAAACCGGTTTCGATAACATCTTCCGCTGTCAGCTCTTCATGATGAAAATCAACCTCTTCAAGAGCTTCGATAACGGTTTTCTGCAACTTTCCCGTAATGGGAAATGTGCTGTCGTGCTTGGGATCGCAACCAATCTGCAGTACTTTGGCGCCTTTCAGAGCCAGTGCTGCCGAAATATTGGCGCTTGTGGTGCTTTTTCCGATACCGCCCTTGCCGTATACCGCTAAGACTAAACTCATAATGAAACAGGAAAAATGTGATTGAATAAAATCCTTATCCGCCAAGCGACTCTTTAGCCTGTCTGAAAACATCCGCCGTAACCGTGCTTTCGCCCTGATCGCGAGCAAAGTTTTCAGTGTTCTTTCTCACCTTTTTGCGTACGAAAAACGGGACCTTCTTCAGCATGTTCTCTGCCTCGTCGGTCCAGCTCATACCGTCTCCTTCCGTCGCGACATGTGTCGTGGACGACGGAACGGAACTGACGGCAGCGTCACTGTCGTGCCCGTTCGAAGCGTGTGGCGCGCCTTCGGACGCTGAAGCCTCATCCTCGTATTCAAGACCGGCATCGCCGAAAAAGTCGATAAGATGTTTTTCGAGACCGAGTTTGCATGAAAGATAAACTCTGTCTGCAATGACATCTGCACCGTCAAACCCGAAAAACGGGTAATACCCGAGCAGATGATTTTCGATATGGGTAGGAGGGCAGATCACCATGCAGAGCACATCGAGCTTGCGGCAGCTGTGCCTCTCCATCTGCGTTCCGCAAACCAGATCCGGCATTTCATCCTCGATGATTTTTGAGACATCCTGAAACCTGTCGGTAACCAGAAGCTCGCCGGGAAAATATCCTTCGAGCTCTTTGCGCACTACATCCGCATACCGTTCCATGTAGGTTCCGGCACCGATGATCTGCATGCCGAGTTCATCGCGCAGAAACTTGACCATGCTGACCGTATGGGTTGCATCGCCAAACACAAAGGCTCGCTTGTTGCTGAAACTTTCCATATCGGCAGTTCTGGCAAACCAGGGAACACCGCTTGGCGCGCTCATGCCATCAAGCGAAAAAGCGCTGAGCTTCGGCATGCTGATGGGTGAAACGCCCCGTTCAGCACCCACTGCATTGATCTGCTCTATGACTGAACCAAGCCAGGCAAGGGTGGGCTCCACGCCTATAGGCGCTTCGTAGATTGCCGGCAT
>JAFGMZ010000153.1 GCA_016927285.1 Chlorobiaceae bacterium | reverse complement strand
TCTTGTGTTACAGATCGCTTCAAGGGGTATTTTTCGTTCGTCGAGTTCCTTTATGCGTCGTTCGATCGAGAGAATTTTTTCCTGTTTTTCCTGAAGGGAAAGATGGTTGCTTCCTGATGAGGCTTCGAGGCTTTTTCGTTTTTCCTCGAGCTGAAGCAGTTTTTTTTCAAGCTCATGAATCCTGGAACTACCTTCGTTGATACGTTTCTGGACGACCGACAGCTCCTCTTCACGTCGGAGCTGCAGGAGTTCCGATTCCTGTAACCTGCTGTCGTTCATGGCTATTAGAGCGGCAAGTTCATGACAGAGTGCATCTTCCTGTTCGATACGTTTTTTCAGAGGAGCGAGTTTTTCAAGTTGTTCCTGAAGGGTGATGCCTGCAAGCCGGAGGTCGAGCCTTTGGATGTCTACCTTGAGTTCCCGAAGCTTTTCGGCTTTTTTTACCTGCAGTTTGAGGCTTCGCACCTTTTTTTCGACCTCGGCAACCACATCATCTACCCTAGACAGATCTCTGGATGCGCTTTCGAGCTGTTTGAAAGTCTGTTTTCTGCGCTGCTTGTACCGGGTGATCCCGGCAGCTTCCTCGAATAGCTTGAGACGTTCCTCGCTTTTATTGCTGATGATTTCCTCGATCATTTTCAGCTCGATTACTGAATAAGCGTCGCTACCCATGCCGGTATCGGTGAAAAGGTCGAGAATATCTTTCAGACGGCAGGGTACCTGGTTGAGCAGGTAATCACTGTCTCCGTTCCTGTAGAGCCGGCGCGTTACGGTTACTTCGGTATATTCCACCGGCAGGACATTCCGGGTATTTTCGATGGTTAATGATACTTCGGTGAGGCTGAGTGGTTTGAGGTTTTTCGAGCCGTTGAAGATGATGTTTTCCATTTTCGTCGATCGGAGCAGGGATGTACGCTGTTCACCAAGCACCCAGCGGATTGCGTCAACAACATTGGTTTTGCCGCAGCCGTTAGGGCCGACTATGGCTGTGAGGCCTTTATCGAAGGCTATTCTTACCTTGTGAGCAAAGCTCTTGAATCCGAAGAGTTCGATTTTAGACAGGTACATGCATGCGCTCTTGTTTAGCTGTTCCGTTTAAGCGGAGAGAAACAAAAAGGTAATAAATAATACAGAATACATCGAAAATACAGTTTAGTGTCGTTTTATGAGGCTCTTTTTCATGCTTTCGACAATCGATATGGCATGTGCGGCAGCCTTGACATCATGAGCCCGGATAACCGACGCCCCATTAAGGAGCGCAATGGTTTGGGCTGCCGTAGTAGCATCGTGCCGTTCTCCGGGCGGAATATCTGGTTCTTCTCCGTTTTTTATTGCGTACCCGAGAAAGGATTTCTTTGATAATCCACAAAGCAACGGGTAGCCGAGATCCAGCAGGTAAGAGAGGTTTTCGAGTATCCTGAAATTTTCTTCCACGCTTTTCCCGAATCCAAATCCCGGATCAATAAGGATATTATGTACCCCAGCATTCTGTGCTCTTAGAATGGCTTGCCGCAGGAATTTATGGATCGTTACGGTTATATCTGTTCCCGCATTGGCAGTTTCCGTGCTCCATTTCATCGTTTGCGGCGTAACGGGAGTGTGCATGAGCACGACCGCTGCCTGGTATTTCCTGCAGATATCCGGCAGGAGGTCATCGAAGGTAAAGCCCGAAATGTCGTTGACGATCTGTGCTCCGGCCTTCAGTGCGGCTTCGGCTACCTCCGCTTTGTAGGTGTCGATGGAGATGAGTACATTCGATTCTTTCCGAAGTTTTGATATGACCGGTACCGTTCGGAGGATTTCCGTGCGGGCTGTGATTTTTTCAGAACCGGGACGGGTTGATTCCCCGCCGATATCGATAATTGACGCCCCTTCGGCTTTCATTCGGAGTGCGTGTTCGACAGCGCTGTCGATGTCCGTTTCCTTTTCTTGGTTTTCGAATCTGCCGCCATCGGAGAACGAGTCCGGCGTGAGGTTGAGAATGCCCATGATGGCAGGTCTTTTGCTCAGGTCGAGCGAGCGGTTCCGGCATTCAAGCCGATAATGTTCAGGAAAGAATTGTTTCATATGATGCCGAAGGGTACCGGTGTGAACGAAATCACAAATATGAGTATGGCAATCCATCCGATTATCATTCTCCTGCTATCGAGAGGGTGGTCGAACGATGTTGGCGGATGTGTGGTTCTGATTACCCTCCAAAGTATCAGAAACCAGAACATCCATCCAGGCCATGACCATTGCATGATTGCATCGGGAATCCGCAGATGAAGATCGGGAAGAAACATGGTTCCTGTCAGTTCAAGAAACGATGGCAGCGCCAGCAGGAAGATGAACCATAAAAAAATCGTTGCCGCTCTGAAGTGCCCCCTTCTGCCGAACATTGCGTAGCTGATGTGGCCGCCGTCAAGCTGGCCAACAGGCAGGAGGTTCAGTGCGGTTACAAACGAACCGATCCATCCCGTGAAAAGAAAAGGGTAATGATACATTTCAGTCATGGGAGGAAGGTGATCGGGTCGGATCAGCACCTCAAGCAGAATCCAGAGGATGTTTTTACCAAGATAAAGCGTTCCTTCCATAGGTGGATCCGGGATGCCTCCAAGGGTCACGTATTCCGGATGTATCAAGTAGAGGTGGCTTTCCGGAGGCAGATTGAGAAAGCCATAGACCAGAAGGCCGAGAGAGACGACGAATCCTGCCAGCGGACCCGAGGCGCCGGTGTCGAACAGCGCTCTCGTATCGGGTATGCGCTCCTTGATTTTTATGACAGCTCCCATTGTACCGAGGTTCAGGAGGAACGGTAAGGGCGGTACGGGTATGAAGTATGGCAGGGTAGCCCTTATTCTGTGATGCAGCGCCGCAAAAAAATGACCGAACTCGTGTACCCCGAGAAACAGCAGGAGCGATGCTGCATAGGTCGTTCCATGAGAAAGACTGGAGATGATTGCTCCGGGCTTTTCCAGATCGACGGGGTGGCCGGTCCAAAAAGCTCCGGCCCAGAGAGTGCAGAGAGCTGTTGCTATAAAAAGGGCGATGTGCAGAAAATAACGCTGGTCTGCAAGGATCGATGTTCTGGAATGGACGGCAGAATTCATGGATGGAGTATGTGACAGTATTAAGTGCGCATCCGTATGGGTTATGTTTTGGCAGCCTGCTGGTTGCGACCTTTACGTTTCGCTGGAAGATGGCGTACCGGTTGTTTTTTTGCTGGTACCACACCTACCGGATGGTATACGCAGGTTTTCATTCTCAGTGTTTTTCTCCGCTTTCATGCTTTTTTTCTCCGAAGGTGGCAATGAGGCCACGGATCAGTTCCTCTTTTTCAGTGTTGTCGAGTTTTGCTTCGGGATGTGCAGGCAGATAGAACCATGGGGGCATTTTTCCCTCCCTGACCTCTCCGGCAGCTTCCTCGCCTTCGTTTTTTTCTTCTCTTCCCCACTCGGATACGTTGAATTTTTTTCGTCCTATATTTACATCGACCTGAGCCAGCCATGACGCCGGGGCTACCGAGCTGTACCATGGCCAGGTGGTTTCATTCGAGTGGCAGTCCTTGCAGGCCTGAAAAAAAAGCTCACGAGTTCTTGGCGAATCCCATTCAGGTTCACCGGTAACAGGAGGATTCTGATGATCCTTGCCGTAAGGGACAATCTGGATTGCGGCAAGGGCGACGACCGCAATTGCAGCGAGTTTTCCGATGTTCATTGTTCAACTCTCCTCTGGTTGGTTGTTTGCGATGTTCTTATGAGATACAGTTTCGCCATCGAATCGGACGCACATGAAGCTTACCGGCCATAAGTGTTCGATTCGATGGCATCCGGGTCCTGCGGCGGCTTCGGCAATAAGGCTGAGTTCTGCTTCCGAGTAGAATTTCCTTGCTGAGGTCAGTCCGTCCATTGCGAACGCAGGTATTCCCTGAAGGGCGGCGATCAGGGGCATGCCGATGCCGAGCAGGAGGTCACGACATCCGTCGATACCTATGAACGCAGAAGCTCCCTGTTTTCCTGCGGATGCTATCATGACGGCAAGTTGCCCCGGCGTAAAGTGGTGGAGGCTCTGGGAGAGCAGCATGATGTCATAATCGATTTGTACTGCTTCGTCCATGTCCGATGCGTCGAGCAGGCGGAACGTTACCGGGAGCTGTCTCCGGCGGGCCTCGTTATTACCATGCTCGATATAGGCAGGAACGATATCCGTGCCGGTAACCGAAAGCGGCAACCCCTCTTTTGCAGCTTCGGAGGCAAGTGCAAGTGAAAGCCCGCCAGCTCCCGCGGCAAGCTCGACCAGTTTGATGGTACGATTTTTCTTTTCAGCAAGTTCGCGAGCAAGAGGAAAGATCATCGATGCATAGAGCCTGTAAATGCCCATGACGTTGTTCTGGCGATCAAGCGCATTGACCAGTTCGAACTTTTCCCGTTCCGCCAGTGTAGGGCTGTCCATGATTTCAGGTTCGTCTGTACGCAAGGTGCGGTCGATCAGCTCCTCGATGCAAAATCCGCCACCGAGCTGTTCTGAAACCGAAAGTCTTTCTGCAAAAAACCGTTTCATGAGAATGTTTGTTTTCCGTTCGAGATCGGGTTCAATAGCGCCTACCCTCGATGGCGGAAATTCGCCGTTTTTCCGGAGACGGTCAAGCGCCTTGTAGCCGGCGGTTCTCTGTTGCAGCATGATATCAGGAGTATCGGATTTCGTGTGGAGCATTTTTCCGGCAAGGAGCCGGATTCCGCTTAAGCCAATATAAGAACCAGAAGCAGTAAGCAGAAAGTTCAGCCGGTTTCGTTTCTGTCAGGCAGCAATCAGCTAACCAATAAAATTTCAATCTCAAGGAATTATTAAAAAAGATTTTTGTTTTCAATTAACTGATACTAAATTGGTATCAATTAAAAAACGCCATGAAAGTACTGACCAAAAATACCGACTACGCCATCAGGGCCTTGCTTTCTCTTGGAGCGGCAAAGAGCGGCTATCTCTCCGCAAGGGTAATCTCTCTCGAACAGGAGATTCCCTATCAGTTTCTCCGCCGTCTGCTTCAGGAAATGATCCGCCATGGTCTTGTTTCTTCCAAAGAGGGTGCAGGAGGCGGGTTCATGCTTGCAAAAGCGCCGGACGACATACGGGTCAGGGAGCTGATCGAGATATTCCAGGGCAGGGTGCAGGTTTCGGAGTGCATGTTCCGCAAACAGATATGCGCAAACCGGGCACGCTGCGTGCTGCGTCATGAGATCCTCCGTATCGAGCAGGTGGTCGAGAGGGAGTTCGACAACATCACGATAGGCAAGCTGCTGCGGGATCTCGAGGCCGCCAACACCCGCAGCGCTCACGGATGCATTCCGGCTGCCGCTGCGGCAGGGGAGGATGGCGCGTTTGCGGGGAATGGGAAGAATATGAAACACGAAACAACAGGGGTTACAGAGGCATGAAACGACAAATCATCACCATAGATGAACGAAAATGTACCGGGTGTGGCGATTGCATTCCGGGATGTCCTGAGGGCGCACTGCAACTGATAGACGGCAAGGCCCGACTCGTCAGCGATCTTTTCTGCGACGGGCTTGGAGCCTGCATCGGTCACTGCCCGACCGGGGCAATGCGCGTCGAAGAGCGGGATGCGGAGCCGTACGACGAGAAACGTGTGATGCAGGAGAGCATCGTCAGGGGCGGGCCGAACGTTATCGCTGCCCATCTGCGACACCTGCGCGACCATGGCGCACACGACTACCTGCAGGCTGCATTCGACTATCTCGAAGCGGCAGGCATTCCGAACCCGCTCGAGCCTGTCGGCCAGGAGGCTGCGGCGCCGTGTCATCAGGCGGAACCCGCTCCACCGGCCCACGCTCATCACGGCGGAGGCTGCCCCGGGAGCCGGACGATGGATTTCCGTTCCGCCAACGGGCATGCTGCTTCAGCGATGCCTGCAGCCCGCGGGGCTGCAATATCCAGCGAGCTGCGTCAGTGGCCGGTGCAGCTGCATCTTGTCTCCCCGCTGGCTCCCTACTACGAGGGTTCCGATCTGCTGCTCGCCGCCGACTGCACGGCCTTCGCCGCGGGTGATTTCCACCGCTCGCTGCTTCGCGGCAGGACGCTCGCCGTCGCATGCCCGAAGCTCGACAGCGGCATGGACGTCTATGTGGAGAAGCTGGCCGCCATGATCGACATGGCGCGCATCAACACCATCACCGTGGCAATCATGGAGGTTCCCTGCTGCGGAGGGCTCATGTCGATCGTTTCCGAAGCGCTGAAGCGCGCAAAGCGCAAGGTTCCGGTCAAGAAGATCGTTATCGGCGTACAGGGCGATACCCTCAGCGAGGAGTGGGTGTGAAATGCTGAAAGACGCGCTTGGAGGGTATCGCGGCACCGCCGAAGAGATCACGAAGGTTATCGCCCGACATCCGGAACATGCCGAAGGGTGGTACGACCGTGCCAACGCGAAGAGCAGTACCGGGGATTTCAGGGGTGCAGTGGCCGACTACACCATGGCGCTGAAGCTCGGGCTGCGGTTCCGCGAGGCGGTGATGGCTTACGGCAACCGGGCAATCGCACGGGCCGAACTGGGAGAGATCGATGGCGCCATCGAGGATTGCAGTGCGATCATCGATCGTCGTCCGAACAACAAACGCCTGCTTTACACGGCGTTCATGCAAAGGGCTTTACTGAAAGAGAAAAAAGGAGATAGCGAGGGCGCGGCGGAGGATAGAAAGATAGCCGATTTTGTGTCTCCTCGTTTGTAAAACAAGAACAACACAACGGAGGAAAAAACAATGGGAATGTATTGCGATCAATGCCAGGAAAGCGTCAGGGGAACCGGTTGCATAGCCCGAGGGGTTTGCGGCAAGGACGAGATGACCGCGAAACTGCAGGACGTGCTGGTGTATGCCGCCGAAGGGCTTGCGCTCTGTGCCGAAGGACTTGAAGGTCAGGTTCCGGCGGAGTACGGCCGGCTGATCAGCGAGTCGCTCTTCGTGACGGTTACCAACACCAACTTCGACGACGAGGCCATCGTCCGGCAGATCTGCGCCACGCTCGACCGGCGCGACGAGCTGAAGGGTTCGCTTACGGAGGTGCCTTCACACGACGCAGCCCTCTGGAACGGGCGCACGAGGGACGAGTTCCTCGAGAAATCCGTGGCGTGCGGTATCGAATCGCTCAGCGGGAACGAGGATCTCCGTTCGCTGAAAAGCCTTGTGCTCTACGGCCTCAAGGGGCTTGCGGCCTACACCGACCATGCAGCGGTACTCGGTTACGAAGATCAGGAGATCTACAATTTCTATGTGAAGGGGCTCGCATCGCTGCTCAAACCGCTCGGCGCCGACGAGCTTACCGCTCTGGTGCTCGAAACCGGAGGCGTAGCCGTGAAAGCCATGGCGCTGCTGGACAAGGCCAACACCGAAACCTACGGCAACCCTGAAATCACCACGGTCAGGACCGGTGTCGGCACGAATCCCGGTATCCTCATTTCCGGCCACGACCTGCGTGACATGGAAGACCTGCTCAAACAGACCGAGGGAACCGGCGTGGACGTCTATACTCATTGCGAGATGCTGCCGGCACACTACTATCCGGCTTTCAAGAAGTACAGTCATTTTGTCGGCAACTACGGCAACTCCTGGTGGGCGCAGGATCGCGAGTTCGAGTCGTTCAACGGACCGATCCTCATGACTACCAACTGCATCGTGCCGGTGAGGGAGTCGTACCGCAACCGGATGTACACCACAGGCATGGCGGGTTACGCCGG
>JAFGMZ010000152.1 GCA_016927285.1 Chlorobiaceae bacterium | reverse complement strand
CTAACCTTGCAGGCGTGTCTCTGGCTCACGCAATAGCCGGCACCATGGCTATTCTTTCAGGAATCGCCCGATCTTCATCCTGAACCGGATCTGCCGACGGCAAAAGGCTCCGGCGGCAATGCTGATAATGCATTGTTCGTCCGACTTTCCACAGTTCCCGTATACGCCGAGGTGCAAAGTTAAAACCATCACCGAAAATCACGTCTTGCTCTTAAACCTTTATTATTTATGGGCATTCGTGTCGAAGTATTGCAAGGAATGATTCTATAAGCATATCGCGGATTGACGCCAGCAGTCGCGAGAAGGGGCGCCGTATCTCGTATTTCCTGTCTTTCGTTCAATTCTCGCAGAAATGAGACCTGTCGACAATCCGCATGATCGGGTTACGGAACACATAACTCCCGAGCAGAATCGCCCCTTTCCCTCGAAACCAGGAAATGGTTGCAGCCGATCTCCCTTCCTGTCAGAATGAACAGGGCATACCTTTGATCTCATAAAGTATTCGGGTTAGCAGTAGAAATAAAAAAACAGTGAGCGCTCGCTGGAACACCCACTGTTTCGGCTTTTCGGGAAATAACATGGGGGTATCACTTCCCGAAAAACTCTGGAGCCTTTTACAGGAGGAAAAGCCCAACCGTAAAGCCCGGAAATCTGCAATTATCGGCTTTTCAGCACCAAAACACCGCGATAAAGAGACGCGGTCAGCGCTTTTTAAGAGCAAGAGTGAATTTTGTCTTACTCTTTAAAGTAACTATAAGTAATGAATATTTCGTGGTATTAACTGAATTAAAATGACATCACTGTCCCTGACTTTTGGCGCTTCTGAAAAGTTATTTGGCAACCAACGTGCGCTACATAGCCTCTGGCGACTCAAGATGCCGTTCGATCAGCTCCATCAGCTCGACATTTCTGATCGGTTTTGTGATAAATGCGTCGAAACCGGCTGCCACTGATTTTTCCCTGTCTTCCTCCAGAGCAAACGCCGTCTGGGCGATCACCGGAAGCCCTGGTCTTATCTGCTTTATGAGCCTCGTTGCCTCGAACCCGTCCATGACCGGCATTTTAATATCCATCAGAACCATGCGGATATCGCTTCGCATTGTAACCTGCTCCACCGCCTCCCGGCCGTTCTGGGCATGAATGGTCATTATATCTGCCCCATTCAGTATGGTTTTCAACAAAATACTGCTTGAAGGGTCATCCTCGACTACAAGAATAGTGATATCCTGCAACGAAAGAGGCTTGTCGCTGAACTGCTGATCTGAATCAGCGATTTCCGATGATCCTGAGCGGTTATAAGGAAGCGTAAAATGAAATTCGCTGCCCCTGCCTTCAATCGATGTCACGCTGATCGAACCCCCGAGCATTTCGACAAAGGCTCTGGAAATAGAAAGCCCGAGACCTGTACCGCCGAAATTTCGGGTCGGCGAGGCGTCAACCTGCCTGAAACGGTCGAAAATCTCTTCCTGTCTGGCGATCGGAATACCGATGCCGGAATCGATCACATACAGATCGAGCACGCCATCTTGTCGGGTATAGCCAAAATCCACATAACCTTCGTCTGTGAACTTCAGGGCATTCTGGATAAGGTTCGACAGAATCTGGTTCAGTTTCGAACTGTCGGTCTCGATAAGACTCTCTTCGTCGGATAACCCGGGAAAACAACCGAAACGCAACCCTTTTTTTCCTGCCACTGGCTGAAAGAAAGCGTAAAGGTCATGCAGAAGACTGTTAAGTGACGTTTCGGCTATCTGCAGTACCGTTTCTCCTGCTTCGATTCGCGAGATATCAATAAGTTCGTTGATGATGTTCAGCATACGCAAACCGCTCTGTTCAATGAGACCAATAAACTCCTCCTGTTCTTCTCCGGTGAGATGTGGTTCTTTGAGCAGCGATGAAAAACCGAGTATACCGTTCATCGGAGTGCGTATTTCATGACTGAGGTTAGCCAGAAAAGCTGTTTTCAGGCGGTCGCTCTCCTCGGCTTTTTCCTTGGCGGCTATCAGTTCGCTCCAGAGCTTTTTCTTTTCGGTGACATCCTCTTTTACCGCCACGAAATTGGTGATAACCCCCTCTTCATTCAGAATGGGAGCAATCACCGCCTCTTCCCAGTAGAGTTCGCCGTTTTTCTTTTTATTGTAAAATTCCCCATGCCACTCCTGTCCGCCAAGCACTTTCTTCCAGAGTCTGTCGTAGACCTCTGCAGATACCATACCTGACTGAACATCCCGAAGGTTTTTACCGATAACTTCCGTTGCGGAATACCCGGTCAGATCGGTAAACTTGGGGTTAACATACTCGATTGTTCCGTCAATACCAGTAATAACGACAACTGAAGGACTCTGTTTAACTGCAACACTGAGTTTTTTCAACGCTGCCAGAGCGTGCTTGTGCTGGGTGATATCAGTGCTGGTTCCGATAATTCTGCAGACGACGCCCTCTTTGTTGCGGATAGGGTTCAGAACGGTTTCCCACCAGCATTCACGGCCTCTGAACGGAAGCTGCTCCTCATATCGAACGGGCGCTTCTCCGTGTACGCAGTCATCATAGTGCCGGACGACCTCTTCTGCAAAAAACGGTTCGAGAACCTGTGCGGGTGCCTTCCCTGCAATCTCTGCATTACTGATTCCGGTCAGGGTTTCATGCTGCCGGTTGATACCTCTGTACCGGTAGGTGCCGTCCGGTTGAACGTCAACAACGAATATGGAGTGGTTTACCCCCTCATAGATACTCTGGAGAAACCGTCTGTTCTCCTGCAATTCGCGCTCACTCTCCTTACGACCTGAAATATCGCGCACCGTAGAGATAATGTATGGACAGCCGGAAAGCTCAACCCTGTTGGAGCTCACCTCGACAGGAATTCCGGTACCGTTTTTACTGACCTGTACCGCCTCGAAGAGCACCTGCCCATCATGCAGCAGATGATGCGTCGCCTCGGGAATATACCTGGATGATTGTTCTGGATCGTCAAGCTCTATGGGGCTCATCTGAAGAAACTCCTCTTCTGTGTAACCAAGAGTCCTGCATGCCGCTGCATTAACCATTTCAAACCGCCCAAGATCACCGTTGTCGAGTATAGGATGCACAAAGACGCTATCCCTGATATGATCAAAAAGCAGTCTGAGTTTTTCTTCGCTCTTCTGCAGCGCGTTTTTTGTCTCCCAGTATCCGGTAATGTCATCAAACAGGGCGACAACCTCTCCTGATGGTATCCGGTATATATGGTTTTCTCGCCATCCCTGCCGGTCATTGTCCTGATAATAAAACGGCGGCGGGTGTTCGGGGCGGCCGGTCTCCGAAACCCGGCGGAGGGCATCGAGCAGTCCGGTTTTATCCATGTTCGGAAAAAGGGTCAACAGGGTACTGCCGATAACTTTGTCTCTTGAAATTCTGGTTATTGCTTCGGCTGCAGGATTGAACGCTTTAAATCTGAAATCACGTCCCCCGTCCAGAGGTTCGTAGACCGCCAATCCGCTTCCCATGTTTTCGAAGAGAAACGAATATCTGTGCCTGGTTTCCTTAAACTCGTTCTCCTTCTGTTTCTGATCGGTAATATCCAGCGCAGTAAAGGTAATGCCCTGAGCATGATCTGACGGATCGAGAGGCGCGAAGCTGAGCAAAAGATCGATGATTCGCCCATCCTTGCATTTCATCCGGGTTTCAACAGTTCCCGTACCGTATTCTCTGATCTGACGAACCAATTCCCTGCTGACATACTCATAATCATCGTCACTTATATAGAGCATCCTGATGTTCCGGTGACGCAGTTCAACTCTGGAATAACCCACCATCCGGCAGAAGCGGTTATTGATCTCCATGATGACGCAATCGGAAATCAGCCCGATTCCGGCTGAAACCGCGCGAAAAGTTCTTTGCAATAACTCATCTTCGTTACAACGAAGCTCCTCCGTCGTTTTCCGAGACTTTACGGATTCTTGAAGCATTGAGCAATGCCGGCGGATATCTTCGAGTTCGGCTATGAGCTCCGCTTTGGTTTTCTTTGTGTCATTCATAGAAAATGATGAGATATAGACATTACGCTTCCATTGTCAGGCATACATGAATCTCTTAAAGGCACCACCGAACAGTTATTGCGCATCACGATCGCTAACTGAGAAACCTGCCAACTTTGTTTTACAATGCCACCAATGCAGTGAGCCTCTTTATGGAGGAAGAGCGCACCGAAGCAACGCCGCCCAGCAGGCAACGCAGCATATCATTCCTTCAATAACGCGATCGAGGCATGAATCCTGACCATGAACCTTTTGGGTATTGACTGCTGATTCGCACCCTTGTCTTTGGCTAACGCTTCGCTGTCGGGCAAAAAAAAGACTTTTTCCTCGAGGTTATATGCGCTCTTTCTGGTGCATCACTAAAAAAACAAGGGCGCGCATAATCGCGCACCCAACCCCGGTCTCCGTGGGAAAACAACATGGGGGTATCACTTTCCGAAAGGCTCCGGAGCCGGCGTCGTATCGGAAGAAGGTGGAAGAACAGGAATCTCAAATACCGGCTGCTTGCCCGTAAGGGTTTTCATGAACGCAACCATCTTTGCGTTCTCTTCAGGAGTATACTTCCTGCCAAGCTGTATCTGACCCATGATATCTATCGCTTGGGCAAGCGTTGCCGCTTCGCCGTCATGGAAATAGGGATAGGTTAGCTCGACATTACGGAGCGTAGGCACCTTGAAATTGAAGCGGTCCGCATCCTTTCCGGTTACAGCCGAACGACCCTCGACCGGGCTTGTGGCCTTGTATGGCTCAACGACGCCCATTTTCTGATAGGAGTTGCCACCAAGAGCCGGACCGTTATGACAGGCCGTACATCCACTCGATTTGAACAGTTCGTATCCTTCAAGTTCATCTTTCGCAATGGCGTTATCTTCGCCAAGCAGCCATTTGTCAAAACGCGAATCCGGTGTAACAAGCGTCTCCTCAAATGCAGCGATGGCCTCGGTAACCTGGTCTATGGTTATCTGATCGGAACCGAAAACATTTTTAAACTCGTCAACATATCCTGGAATGGATTGCAGTACACCGACAGCAAGTTCATGAGTAAAGGCCATCTCTCCGGGATTGGCAATCGGACCTGCAGCCTGTTCCTTGAGATCTTTTGCTCGTCCATCCCAGAACTGCGCAAGGTTCATCGAAGAATTCAGCACAGTAGGCGAGTTTATCGGGCCTTTGTTCCATTTGTGCCCGATCGAAGATTTCAGGTTGTCGCTGCCGCCCATGCTGAGATTGTGGCAGGAGTTGCAGGAAATAAACCCCGATTTTGAAAGACGCGGATCAAAAAACAACTTCTTGCCAAGCTCGACCATAGCGGGATTTGCCGGAACTGCTGCTGCAATAGGAGTAACGGGTTCTCCCTCACGAGGTTTCGGGGCATCAACAGCAAGTGTCTCGGCCGGCTCGCTTTGTTTTACCTCCTGCTTCTTGATCGGAGAACAGGAAGAGACGACCGCAAGAACGGAAAAAAAGGCAATAACTGTTTTTGTGCGCATATCATCCTCCTTGATTTGCTGGTTGAACAGAAAAGTTTTTGCACTACTTCCGACACTCCGTCAACTGGCCGATAACCCTGAACAACTCCCCGATATCTACCGGCTTTGTAAGAAACCCGTCAAATCCCGCTTTGATGGCGCGTTTTCTCTCGTCCTGAGAAGAAAACGCCGTATGCGCCACAATCGGAAGATCGGGTCTGATTCGTTTTATTTCCGTAAGGGCTTCATAGCCATTCATACGAGGCATGCGAATATCCATTAGCACCAAATCGATACCGGCATTAGCACGAATAGCACTGACGGCTTGAGCTCCGTCAACAACGGAAATAGCCTTGATTTGTTTTCTTTCAAGCAATTTTTCAAGCAGCAGGCGGTTGATAGCATCGTCCTCGGCTATAAGCACCTGCAGGGATTTTTCCAGATTGACAACTTCCCGATTCTCCTCGGTTTGCATTTTTTCCGGGACAGGTTCCGCTCTGCGGTACGGCAACGCAAAAGAGAACAGGCTTCCCTCGCCAACCCTCGATTCGAGCGACAAACGGCCGCCAAGCATCTCGACAAGAGATTTCGATATACTCAGACCGAGTCCAACCCCATCGTTATCCACAAAATCGTTCGCCTCTCCCTGATGAAAACGGTCGAACACCTTTTCATGCAAATGTGTGGGAATACCTTTTCCCGTATCCTTAACGTATATAACAAGCGCATCATCCCGTCGGAAATATCCGAATTCAACCCCGCCTGAAGTGGTATATTTCAGAGCATTCTGAAGAAGGTTGGTCAGGATCTGTACAAGCCTGTTCCTGTCCGTCAGGATAACGCTTTCATCGGGTGGCATTGAACTGCCGCAAATCAGATAAAGTCCCTTGCTCTGCATCTGGGGGGCAAAAAACGCCTTAAGCTCCATAACCACTTCGTGCAGAGATGTTTCGGAACTATGGAAAATAATCTCCCCTGTCTCGATTTTGGATATATCGATCAGGTCGTTAATAATACAGAGCATTCTTCTTCCGCTCTGAAGAATAAGTTCTATATACTCCTCTTTTTTGCTTGAGCTGAGAAGCGAATCTTTCAGCAACTCTGAAAATCCAAGAATCCCGTTCATCGGGGTTCGTATCTCATGGCTCATATTGGCAAGGAATGCCGTTTTCAGCCTGTCGCTTTGCTCTGCTTTTTCCTTGGCGGCAACCAGTTCGCTCCAGAGCCGCTTCTTGTCGGTGACATCTTCTTTGATTGCAACGTAATGGGTTATATTTCCATTGTCGTCCATGACGGGGGCAATTGTTGCGGTTTCCCAGTAGAGGTCGCCGTTTTTCTTCCTGTTGAGAAACTCCCCCTTCCACGTCTTTCCAGAGAGAATGGTTTTCCATATCCGAAGGTAATGATCCGAAGACATCGTGCCCGACTGAAGTATGCGTGGGTTTTTTCCGTATACCTCAGCCGGGGTATAGCCGGTCAGTTCCGTAAACCGCGGATTGACATACTCGATTTCGCCTGCGGCATTGGTCATAACCACTACGGCAGGGCTCTGATGTAATGCCGTGGTGATTTTATTGATCTGCTCCTCCGATCGCTTTCTGGATGAAATATCCCTGACGGTTGCAATGACGCAGGGTCTGCCGGAAAAATCGATTCTGGCCGAACTGACTTCAGCCGGCACGCTTCGCCCCTGCTTGTCAGTCAGAATAACTTCGAAAAGACGATTCCTTACAAAACAGGAATTGTCGTTACTGCCGCTTTCCGAAAGCGCCGATACTGATCGGGCAACGCAAAAATCCGGCGGAGACATCGCCAGAATCTCCTGTTCGTCGTAACCAAGCATCGAGCATGCCGTCCTGTTCACCATCTGAAATGTACCGGGAGTACCGTCCTCCCGGAGAGAATAAACAAATATACCGTCACGTATATTTTCAAACAGCAAGTTCAGCCACTCGCGATTTCTTGCCATAGCATCTTCAGCATGCTTCCTGTCGGTTATATCGACCATAACCGTCTGCGTCGCCGGATTCCCCTCATAGATCACTACGGTTCCGAATACTTCAACCCAGCGAATCCCTCCGTTCTTATGGATTATGCGGCACTCGTGACGCACCTGACCCACGACACCATCCATACGATCGCGATAGGCTTCATAATACGCCTGACGATCATCAGGATGAATAATCGAAAACAGTTCAGCAGAAGTAAAGGAGGTCAGTTCAGCGGGTGTATAGCCGCTGATAGTCTCAGTCGGCTTGCTTGCAAACAGAATTCTCGGAGGGTTGCCGCCGCCGATTATGGTGCCCTGAATCGAGCACTCGACAAGATTCCGGTATTTCTCCTCGCTGTCATGCAAATGCATTTCCGCCTGGCGGACGGCGGTAATATCAAGTATGGTAAAAGTTACGCCTCTGGATTGATCGAGAGGATCAAGCGGGGATGAACTCAGGACTATATTAATGACCCTGCCGTCCTTCCGGCGCATGAGAATTTCAACAGTGCCAACTCCACATTCGGCAATCTGACGGTATTTTTCGATACCGACATAGTCGTAATCTCTATCGGTAAGGTATAAGATACGGGAATTCCGTCCGACAAGTTCGTCCCTGCTGTAACCAAGAATATCGCATGCCCGCTGATTGATTTCAATGATGACTCGATCTGCAATAATTCCGATACCTGCCGGCACGGTACGAAGGATGCTTTGAAGAAAAGCCTGATCATGCAGGCCGGATATTTCACCAATCTGACAGCAACCCTTACGGCTGCATTCTTCCGGCGAAAAACCATCCGGATACATATCGCCGACATCCGGAGAGGCGAAAGAGTCGGGTTCTTTCATAATGCAAACCGAATGTTTGATGGGGAACATCAGCGAAAGAAACCCTGAATGCCGTATTCCGGCAACAGACATCCAGGTCTTATTTTCAACCTATATTACAAAGTACTATTATAAGATCTTTTCAACAAGAGCTGTTATCGCAAAGAAATGCCAAACCGTTATAATTAATGAATAAAAACAGGGTTTTACTCATCACCGGAGCATCTTCCGGCATTGGCGCTGCGACAGCGCGCCTTGCCGTCGAAAACGGATACCGTGTCGTGCTTGCGTCGCGCTCATACGATAAGATTACAGCTATCGAGCATGAGTTAGGGACTGAACATGCTTCTGCCATACCTTGCGATGTTGCGGAATGGGAATCGCAGGAAAAACTGATCGGCAAGACGCTCGATCGTTTCGGCAGGATCGATGCCGTCTTTGCCAATGCAGGTTTTTCAAAAGGATCTCCGTTTTTCGGAGGAGAAAACAGACCCGAAGAGTGGCGGGAAATGGTGCTCGTCAACGTCTTCGGGGCTGCCGCGACCGCAAGACTCACCCTGCCGGAACTCGTTAAAACAAAAGGTCATTTTCTTATAACCGGATCCGTCGTCGGCAGAATAACCTCTGTACGGAATCTCTATTCGGCTACAAAATGGGCGGTAACCGGTATGGCACAGGCAATCCGCAATGAAATGGCAGGCACCGGCGTTCGTGTAACGCTTGTTGAGCCCGGTGTTGTCGATACGCCGTTCTGGAATCATCTCAAGAAACCCGGCACTCCGGAACTGCAAGCAGAGGATGTTGCAAGTGCTGTACTGTACGCGCTCTCGCAACCGCCGCACGTCGATGTTAACGAAATCATCATCAGACCAGCAGGCCAACCGCACTGACAGCCTCTCATATCTGAAAAGAACACACGAAAATATATTCCACCCGAAAAAAAGGGGGTTTCGTGCTATTTTGGAGATTGGGTGTTATGATTTAATTAACCTTCAGGAAACGTCCTTTAACCGCACCATAATCCATTCGTAATAATGGCTCCACAGAACAGGTACATCACTCTGGGAGGCCACCGGCACCGCTATATCGAGACCGGGAAGGCAGTGCATACCATTCTGCTTCTGCATGGCATTTCGTCGTCGCTGGATTTTTACGAACAGGTCATCCCCTGCCTGTCAAAATCGTTCAGGGTTCTTGCCCTGGATTTTCTTGGTTTCGGGCTTTCCGATAAACCACAAAGAAAAAAGTATACCCTTGAGCTGTTCGCTTCGCTGATATACGAATTTCTTGAAAAAACCGGCAGTACAGGAGAACACATCTATGCCGCCGGACACTCCATGGGAGGAAAATATCTGATCGCGTCAGCGCTGCTCTACCCCGGAACCTACAAGAAAATTGTACTGAGCAATACCGACGGATTCGTCCATATCCCTTTCTGGACTAAAGGCATAAGCCTCCCCGGCATGCGCCATTTACTGAAAAAGGTCATGACCGCAAAAACAGTATCCGAAAAAATGTATTCCACGGCTTTTTTCGACCCGGCAATGGTCGATCCTCATTCCTATCGAAAAAATCTCGAAACGGCGCGGGACAGCGAAGCCTTCGACACTGTAATGGCCCTCAACAGCAACCTCATGAAGCTCGACCTGAACCGATCGGGACTGCGCAAAAAGCTCGGAGAGCTGAACATCCCCGTACTGATCATCTGGGGTGACCACGACCAGTACTTCTCTTTAAAAACAGCATACTCGGTTAAAACGGAAATCCCCTGTTCCTGCCTGGTCGTTTTCCCGAAATGCGGCCACTCGCCCATGCTCGAATACCCTGAAAAATTTTCGGCAACAGTCAGAGATTTCATCCTTTCAGAAAACCTTCTTCCGCAAACGCAATGCTTATAACATTTGAAGGCATCGATGGAGCAGGCAAATCGACCCAAATCAGAAAACTCCAGAAACTGCTTGTCGAAAAAAAAATCGAGACTATCGTTCTGCGCGAGCCCGGCGGCACCGTTACAGCAGAAAAGATCCGGCAGATTCTGCTTGAAAGCAAGGATAATATAAGTCCGATCGGCGAACTGCTGCTCTTCTCCGCCTGTCGCGCAGAACTGGTGCAGGAGATCATCAGGCCAGCTCTCAAGGCCGATAAAACAGTTATTCTCGACCGGTTTTTCGACTCGACAACTGCTTACCAGGGCTACGGAAGAGGTATCGACCGCCGCATGCTGCAGAGCATTATCGATATATCGACATTTTCACAGCGACCAGACATAACATATTATCTCGACATCTCTCCTGAAAACGCACGATTGAGAAAATTTTCAGAAAAATCGTTACCAATCACCTTTGACGACAACGAACTCGACCGGATCGAGCGTTCGGGAATGAATTTTTTCCGGAAGGTACGGGAAGGATACCTGGCTATCATAGGGGAAGAACCCGACCGGTTCGTCGTACTCGACGCCCTTGAAAGTCCGCAGGAGCTCCACAAAATGATTGTCGAATCACTTAACAACCGCTTTGCCGGCATCCTCGAAAAAACAGCCCCACCGTCAGGATGCGCTAAAAAAAAGCCGGAATCGGGAACTCCCTATAGTTGAGAATCAGTTAATAAAGAAAGTTTTTTTCAAGCTTTTCATCTGTTTTTGCGTAGATTAGATATCATTCTACCCTATCTTCACTTCCTTACCTGTTAGGCATGCACGAAACGATTCTGAAAGAACACCAGCTGACCACATGCATCTCGCCAATCACGCTGCAGGACATCAGAACACTCAAGGAACTCTACAGGCTGAAAGCGGAAACTCGGGAGCTGCGCGAACCGATAGTAAGAAATATCATCAAACAGCGGGTTGTTGGCAGGTCTTGCGTGGAATCCCTGAAAAATGCGCTGTACTCTCTTGAAACGATCTATATTGATGATGATACCGGCCAGAGGCTCCTGAAAATCGACGGCATAAAACAGATCGAGGTGGATCTCACTTACGAAATACGCGAGCTACAGAAAGACATTTACTATCTCGAGTATGGCGAAGACAAGTTCATCGACTATCTGGCGAAGTTCATTCCGGAGTTCCGCAGTTACGTCAACCAGGGCATTGACATGCTTCGGGGGAAGCGCTTCAACGCATTTGTCACCGACCGCGACGGCACCACGAATAACTATTGCGGCCGTTACCGATCATCCATTCAACCCATTTACAATGCAGTATTCATAAGCCGTTTCGCAAAGAACTGCTGCCGTTATCCTATATTCATCACTTCCGCACCACTGAAGGATTTCGGGATACTCAACGTTTCGATCAATCCGAGTAACACCTTTGTCTATGCAGGATCGAAAGGAAGAGAGTTTATCGATCTCGACGGCCATTTCAACAGCTTCCCGATCGAAGAAAACAAGCAGAAAATGATCCGGCTGCTTAACGACCGCCTGCACGTGCTTCTGCAGGACCCGTTTTTCGAAAAGTTTAACTTCATCGGTTCGGCCATGCAGATCAAGTTCGGACAAACCACTGTGGCGCGTCAGGACATCAGTCGTTCCATCAAGGATGACGAATCCTCGGCTTTTCTTGAAAAAGTGAAAAGCATCGTCAGGGAAATTGACCCTGAAAACCGGAATTTTCGTATCGAGGATACCGGACTCGACATCGAAATCATCCTTACCATCGACGTCAATCGCGAAAACTCCTCCATCAAGGATTTCGATAAAGGCGATGGACTTACCTTCATCACAAGCAAACTCGGAATCGATAAAACCATCGGACCTAACCTTGTCTGCGGTGACACCGTTTCCGATATCCCGATGCTGAAAAAGGCTGTTGAGATGTTCGACGATGTCTGGGCAGTATTCGTTACCAGAGACGAAAAGCTTAAAAAACAGGTCGAAGAGATCTGTCCAAACAGCTACATCGTACCATATCCCGACATCCTGCTCACCATACTGGGTCTTCTTTCGCTTTAAACGGTTTTCACTACTAATATCAACTATTATAAACATTTAATGTGTAGTAATGAGTAACGTATTCAAAGGTGCAATATTCGATCTTGATGGAGTGATAACCGGTACGGCAAAAGTGCACAGCCTCGCCTGGGAATCGATGTTCAACTCCTTTCTGAAAAGTTATGCCGAAGCGAACAACGAACCATACGTACCGTTCGACCCGATTCACGACTATCACAGATACGTAGACGGCAAACCCCGCATGGAAGGGGTAAGAAGTTTCCTTGCCTCGCGCGACATAGAGTTGCCGAACGGAGAACTCGACGATATTCCCGAAAAAGAGACCGTCTGCGGACTTGGCAACAGGAAAAATCTTCTGTTTACCGAAATCCTGATCAAGGAAGGCCCCGAAGTCTATACATCCTCGGTCGAACTGATCAAAAATCTTATCGCAAAAGGCATCCGCATCGGCATAGCATCTTCAAGCCGCAACTGCCAGATGATCCTGCAGCTTGCCGGTCTCGAAGAGCTTTTCGAAACAAGGGTTGATGGCGAGGTTTCCATAGAAATGAACCTGAAAGGCAAGCCGAATCCGGACATTTTCATTACGGCGGCCCGCAACCTCAATCTCGAACCGCACGAGTGCGTCGTGGTAGAAGACGCCATATCGGGCGTTCAGGCGGGATCCAGAGGTAACTTCGGACTCGTGCTCGGTATCGCTCGCGAAATCGAAGGGTCGAAACTGAAAGAAGAGGGCGCGGACATCGTCGTTAAGGATCTTGGGGAGATTTCCATCGAAGAAATCGAAACCTGGTTTACCGAAGGCCTCGCAAACGACTGCTGGAACATTAGCTACAACAGCTTTCTTGCAAAAGAGGAAAAACTCCGCGAAACGCTGACTTCTGTTGGAAACGGCTACCTCGG
>JAFGMZ010000151.1 GCA_016927285.1 Chlorobiaceae bacterium | reverse complement strand
TGCTCGCCGTCATGGCATCCTTCGAAGCGTTCGCGCCGCTACCCGCCGCTGCAGGCCATCTCGAAACCGATATCCGGGCTGGAGAACGTCTTTTTGAAATCATCGATGAAAAACCCGAAGTAGTTTGCCCAACAAAACCCCTGAACTTCCCGGACAACCACGACATCCGACTGCAGAACCTCAGCTTCAGCTATCCCGGCAGCAGAGAAAAAACGCTTGACTCCGTAACAATCGACCTTCAGAAAGGCCGGCACACAGCCATCGTCGGTCCGAGCGGCGCAGGCAAATCAACCATCACCTCGCTTCTGATGCGTTTCTGGAATACAGATCCCGGAACACTTACTATAGGAGACACCGATATCAGTCTCTTCGATCCGGAAGAACTGCGACGAAACATGTCTCTCGTATCGCAACGCACCTACCTTTTCGGCGAAACCGTCAGGGAAAATCTTCTGCTCGCAAAACCCGACGCAAGCGATACAGAACTCGCCGAAGCCCTTCAAGCCGCAGGCATAGGCCACTTTACAAGTCGCCTCGAAGACTGGGCCGGCCAGCACGGCATGCAGCTCAGCGGCGGCGAAAGACAGCGTATCGCCATCGCCCGCATGATCTTGCAGAATGGCCCGATCGTCATCCTTGACGAAGCCACTGCAAGCCTCGACATGCCCACCGACCGCGCAATCACCAAAACCATCGACGCCCTGACCGAAGAGAAAACCCTGCTCACCATCACCCACCGGCTACACGGTATGGAACGATTCGATGCAATCTACGTGCTCGACAAGGGAAAGGTGGTCGAAAAAGGAACGCACGCCGAACTCATGCTGCGAAAGGGACTCTACAAGGCCATGTGGGATTTGCAGCACGAAAACGTGCCTACTGTATGAAAAACTGACATCATCCCGCAGGATAACGCCATCAACGGTAAAACGTAATAATCCGTTGTAACAGAGACTCACCGTAACCAGCTCATAATGCGGCAAGCTGCCATCAAACAGGAAGACATGCTCGAAATCATCTCTCAAAACATAATCCCACTGGATTAATTAATGCAGCAAGTCGTCACGGCACCTTAATTCCTGCCATTGAAAAGAGTGACGCTCAGATCTGTTACGGAATCGCAGTTCCCTGCTCCATATCTTAGCGGATCAGGTCAGGTCACAAAGTTCACAAGCAGCTCCCTGCTGCTGTATGGTTCGTAATCTCCATCAACGCGCCAAAGATGCGAGACATGGCCTCGCTCCAAAAGATGAAAAGCGCTACATTGCCCCAAGTCAGCCCGAAAGTCATCAACAGGAATGACAGTAGGGCCACCAGGTTTATTGAACGATTTTCATGCATAACAAATCCGATCTATCGCGTTATTTCATAAACGGAAAACGGCAAAAAAACGCGCCTGAACCCTCATTTTTTTAGGCCCCGGCTTCTCTGGATCAAGGATTGCGCGCGCACTTGATTTTATGGTTTGATATAGGCGTTCAGGCCTATTGTAACCGGCTTGCCGTCAATTTCAACCGTCGTAACCATATTTCCGTGGGTACTGGCGACAACAAGCGTTTTTCCCGAAGCCGAAGGTGTCGGTTTTTCCAAATCGATTTCGATACAGAGCTTATCGTTTTTAATTTCAACGGTCATTGCCATGGCATTTTCTCCAGTTCTGATTGCATGAAGCCGGAGTAATAAGTGATGCTGTTGCTATGCAAAACATATGCGGATAGCCCGGGACAATTCGACCGCAGGATAAAAGCTTTGAAACATGAAAAATGATTGCCCGGAAAATCTCACCGATTCTCAATGAATTGGTGCCTGGGTTGTTCATGTTCGGAAATATCAGGCCCTGCTGTTTGTCTTGCCTCCGGATTGAACTGATTCCGTGAAAGGCCATTACAAATCTCATGAAAATCACTGTTGAAAGAATAATCTGCCCCTCGAATGCAGCAAGGTCTATGAACCCGGTATCGCAAGCGATCTGAACAGCGTACAGCAGATCCAGGCAACCATTTACGGAATTAATGACAGTAATAAGTATTGTTCGATGAGCAGCAGATCCTCATTCCTTGCATCGCAAATACGAAGGGTTCATGACTATCGCTCTCCCCTGAAATCTGGAGGTTCATCATACTCGGGCAAATCCCTCTCGAACAGTCGAACAGAGCGACATCCCGCCAGCTCGCCGCTTAAGCGAAAAATCATGAATCGCCTTCCCTGCCATGACAAGATGTCGGAAAAAACCGCAGCCACGACCATACTACAAGCATACCGAATACAGTGTATACCAATGTAAATATCCACTGTAGAGCATCGTAGTAAAGGACTCTCTGAACCCGGCGCTCTATGAAACTTGTCTGATACTCGCGCCGCACTGACTCACGGCATGATGCGGATTCCGGATCGGTCAAGGCGCAATACTGCCCAAGCCAGGCCTGAAGAACGACGATGCCAAAAACAGCAAGATGGCCCGGGCGCCACCAGAGGCTGTTCACCCAGGTCCAGCCGAACCTGTTGCCCGACAGGATGGCTGGAAAACCCAAAATGACAAACAGAACGATTCCAAAGTGAACAACCAAAACCACATCTGCCAGCATGTTTTAAGGCCATATCAAATCCGTGGTAATAATCAGATTGAAACCGCCAACACTGCGGATATTTTTTATTTGAAAGCCATAGACCTGAATCAACCCCAATTCTGCCGGCAGACCGTCCCTGCAGGATTCTTCAGAACGCTGAACATTATAAATTATCAGCGTGTCTTACAGCCAGTTGACAGGAGAGCCAACGCTGGCATTGAAACATTGATCCGGATATTGTTCGTATATCACTGCCATATCCCTGTTCATTATCTGAATACCAGGAGTGATGGTACTCCAAAAAAAACAAAAAGCGGGACTGTCAGGATTGAAGTGCTTTGCCGACAGAAAAAGCAGCTGCAAGACGAGGACCGATGCCGTGATACCCTCTCCGGGCTGTATCGAAAACGAGCGGTCGGATTTTCATAATGTCGAGACGACCGTCATCGCCTAACACTGCGGCATCTGCCTTGACGTCGATGATTTCGCCGATAAACTGCGTGTGCAGACCGATCTCGATAACATGCAGCAACCTGCACTCCAGCACCACGGGAAATTCTTCGGCATACGGCGCATCGACATGTTCGCTTCTCTGATGGGTCAGTCCGGCAACGATAAACTTGTCGGCATCGCGCCCGGAAACGATCCCCACATAGTCGGCCTCGGTCATTCTCCCTTCGCATGCAATGCTGACAGTAAAGGCTTTCCTGTCAACGATACAGCCGTGTGAACAGGTAGCTTTGCGCAACGAAACGGCCACGCAGGGCGGATGCGAGCAGCATATGCCTCCCCATGCGGCATTCATAAGATTGGGTTTACCGTTCTGGTCGTAGGTGCCGACCATCAGCACCGGAGCAGGAAAAAGCAACGTTTTTGGTCCGAGAGATTCTTTCATCTGGATATCATGAGTTTACAAGAACAACACGCAATGATCACCCCTGAAAATCATGGCAGAACGACTGCTGATTAACCGGTGTAACGAAAAAAGCGCTTTTGCGGTTTAACGGTTATTCTTGAGATACCTGAGCTTCGCGGTTTCGAACCCGAGGGAATCTGCTTTCATAACAAGCTGCTTCAGCAAAACGCTATCCATTTCGGATTGCCTGGCAAGGATCCAGAACAGGGATTTTTTATATCCGCATACAATGGCCCAGGAGTAGTTTTCCCGGTCAAGGGCAACAATATTGTAACTGGTATAGAACGGGCCGAAAAACGATACCTTCAGTGCGCCTTGCGAAGGATCTCCGACAAACAGGGCTTTTCCTTCAATGGATGTCCACTCTCCTTTTTTCGTGTCGTATCCCCGATTCAAAACCTTGACGCTCCCGTCGTCGCGAAGAGCATATTCGGCCGAAACCTGTCCGAGGTCTTTCTCGAAAGAATTATCAAGACGGGCAATCTCGTGCCATGTGCCAAGATAGCGATCGAGCCTGAAGTCATCGACAACAGTAAGCCCCTCCGGAACGCCGTTACAACCTGACAGCATAAGAAGGAGCAGAAGCAACAGTTTTTTCATGAGGTAGATCCGAGTTTCGTTAGGGTAACAATTATCAGTTCAGACTGCTGTAACCGGCATAGACCAGCTTCGAGCTATCGAAACCAAGAGATTCCGCTTTCTGTATGAGCCGCCTCTTAAGAAGCGGATCCATGGTGGCCTTGCGGGAAATGATCCAGAACATGGACCTCTCGCGGCCGCTTACAAGAGCCCATGAATAGTGCTCCTTATCAAGATCGATAATATTGAACTCCGAAAAAAACGAGCCGAAAAACGAGACTTTCAGTGCGCCCGCATGTTTGTCGCCATCAAGCACAGCTCTCCCGGATCTGATCCTCCAACGCCGGAGCCTCATATCGTAGGCTTTATTAACAATCCTGACTTGTCCTTTATCTGTAAGCTCATAACTGGCAGAAACCCAGTCGAGGTCCTTCTGAAAGGAGTTTTGTGTACGAACTATTTCGTGCCAGGTACCGAGAAACCGCTCGAGTTGAAAACCGTCTACAACCGGAATTTCATCAGGTGCATTGGCACAACCAGCAAGCAGCATGAAAAGCGAAAAAAACAGCTTTTTCAGCATGAAGAGATTAGGGATTAGGGATTAGGGAAAATATGATGTTTCTTCTGCCTTATTCATCAACCGAAATCCTGTCATAGCCCCGAATCATGCCATCATGCTTTCTTCGGAGACTCTGGGGAATAATTCGGGTTATGTCATTATCCTTATTTTTTCATTTTCATTTTTCATGCCTGAAGAGAGAATTTCTCCCCGACAGCTCAACAGATTGTTAGCTTGATGCAGAATCTGTTCTACCCACGTACCCACAACAATACGCCTGTCTTCCATTCAATCAAAAACCACCGTCTTCTTGCCGTTCACCAGTATCCGCTGCTCGCTGTGCAGGCGCAACGCCCGGGCAAGGACAAGACGCTCAAGGTCTCTTCCTTTTCTGATGAGGTCGTCGAGGGTGTCCTTGTGGGTAATTCTGACGATATCCTGTTCGATGATCGGACCCTGGTCAAGATCTTCGGTTACGTAATGGCTGGTAGCGCCTATGATCTTCACTCCTCGTTCAGCGGCCTGACGATATGGGCTGCTGCCCACAAATGCCGGCAGGAAGGAGTGGTGGATGTTGATGACCTTTGCCGGGTAACACTCGACGAATTGCGGCGACAGGATCTGCATGTATCGGGCAAGCACCACGGTATCGATGTCGTGCAGCTGTAGCAGTTCAAGCTCTTGTCGCTCGACCTCATGCCTGGTCTCTGCGGTAAGGGGAAACACATGGAACGGGATACCGTAACGGGCGGCAAGAGGTTCGAGATCGGGGTGGTTGGATACTATCAGAGGTATATCGACAGCAAACTCTCCTGTACTGTGACGCCATAGCAGATCCTGCAGACAGTGATCATATTTTGAGACGAACATCGCAACACGCATCCTGCAATCGCCGAGGCTTATGTGCCAGTTTGCCCCGAACTCCCTTGCAAGCGGACTGAAGGCATCGTGCAGTTCGCTTGCCGGTATAGAAAAATGCGCCGTACTCCATGAAACTCGGATAAAAAACGTTTTTTCAACCGTATCGACATGCTCGTCGAGATCGAGAATATTTCCGCCGCGTTCATAGATAAAATGAGAGATACGGGAAACCAGCCCTACCCGATCGGGACAGGAAAGAAGCAGGATGGCACGAGAATCGGAGAAAGACATAAACGGTCATTTGGTAATATGTAAATACAAAGTAACGCCAACATCTCCTGCCGGTGGTAATATCGACAGAGTTATGAGGCCGATAAAATTTAATATATTTTCTTCAACAGTCGTCCGCCTGCAATAATTTCAACCTTTTTCGCCCAGCCGGAAGTATCAGACATCTCTCACCACTTCTCGGGTTTCTGTTCAAACGGAAACCACTCAAACAGAAACGGAGAAAGCGTTTGTTGTACAATAAGCCTGAAAGGACTAAGTTCATGACGGAACGCCATTACTGGATCATCGCTGTAAGCGCAGTATGTATTACAGGAACC
>JAFGMZ010000150.1 GCA_016927285.1 Chlorobiaceae bacterium | reverse complement strand
TCTGTCTGTCAGCAAACACCTCAGAGTCGTTTCAAAGCGATAAAGCCTCGTTTTGGTTTTTCATGCGCTGACGATTTTTGTTCGACCTGGCTTCATTGTTGCAGCAATTCGCCTTGCCTTTCATTGTTCGTTTTTGTGCTGATATTCTTTTTTTTAGCTCTCAGCCAATTCGTACAGCATGCGGATTTCCTTTTCCCATCCGTCTGAATCCGGCGTTTCAAGAATAAGCGGTATCTCTTCGAAAAGAGGATGCCGCATGATGCAGGTAAACGTATCTTTTCCTATAGCCCCTTTGCCAATGCTTTCATGTCTGTCCAGACGGCTTCCAAGCGGTTGTTTGGCATCGTTCAGATGCAGGGCTTTCAGGTAAGGTAACCCTACGATCCGGTCGAACGATTCAAGGGTTTTGTCAAGAGCTTCTTTTGTTCTGATGTCGTATCCACCAGCAAAAAGATGGCAGGTATCGAGGCATATGCCGACTCTGGTTTTATCGTTGACAAGTTTTATCAGCATGCCAAGTTCCTCGAAAGATCTCCCAATGTTCGATCCCTGTCCCGCGGTATTCTCTATCACGGCCGTAACTCCGCTGGAGCGGTCAAGCGCCATATTTATCGATTCTGCGATAATTCTGATGCATGTATGCGGATCGATCTGGTTGAGATGGCTGCCCGGATGGAAATTCAGCATTGAGAGCCCCAGCTGTTCAACCCGCAGCATCTCGTCGAAAAATGCGTTGCGAGAGCGTTCCAGCTTGTCGGGCTCTGGACTGCCGAGGTTGATGAGATAGCTGTCGTGCGGCAGGATGTGTCCTGGCAGGAATCCGCCATCGGAGCAGTTTTTTCGGAATGCCTCGATGGACTTGGTCCCGAGTTCCGGTGATTTCCATTGTCGCTGATTTTTCGTAAAAAGCGCGAATGCTTTTGCTCCAATCCGTGTTGCCTGCAAAGGGGCATTTTCGACTCCCCCCGCAATGCTGACATGTGCCCCGACCCGTTTCATCGATAAATATTAATGGATAATTGAATAATGGAGAATGGGGAGAATCTGTTTACTGCCTCCAGTCTCCTGTTTTCTACTGCCTTCGGATTGTTGCTTCCTGTTTTTCCGAGAGATTGTTTGTTTCTTTGACCGTATAACGATTGCCTCCCTGTGCCGAGGTCGAGAGCATTTCGCCGAGCAGGCCTGTGGAAAACAGCTGGGCGCCGAGTATGATGAGCAGAATGCCGAGAAAGAGTATCGGACGGTTGCTTACCGGTTTGAGGTTCAGCACTTTTTCGAGCGTTACGTACAGGCTTATGGAAAATCCCGACAAAAAGCTTATCAGGCCGGCCATTCCGAAAAAATGCATGGGACGACGGAAATAGCGAGTGATGAAAAGCACCGCAAGGAAGTCAAACAAACCGGCCAGGAACCGGGCTGTACCGAACTTTGTCGATCCGTATCGTCGAGGTCTATGGTTTACCGGCAGTTCGGTTATCCTGAATCCGTTCCAGCCAGCAATTACAGGAATATACCGGTGCATATCTCCGTGCAGTTCGATCCTTTTTATCACTTCCCGACGGTACATCTTGATGCCGCAGTTGAAGTCGTGGATGGGGATGCCTGTAAAGATGCGTGTAACGGCATTGAAGAACTTTGAAGGAATGGTTTTTCCCGGCGGATCCATTCGCTTTTTTTTCCACCCGCTCACAAGGTCGTAACCTTCGAACAGTTTCGCTGCGAGCGGTCGTATCGAAGCCGGGTCGTCCTGCAAATCGGCATCGAGCGTGCACACGGCTTTTCCTTCCGCTGCCAGAAACCCTGCAGTAAGCGCTGCTGTTTTGCCGAAGTTCCTCTGGAATGAGATCAGCCGCAGTTCGGAATTCGATGCGCAGAGCGTGTGGGCAAGATCCATCGAGCCGTCGGTTGAACCGTCATCGACAAGGATAATCTCGAAGCTGAACGGTGCGTCGAACAGGTTGTGCAACTCCGGATCGTTCATGGCAGCATAAAGCTGCCCGATCAGTTCGGGAAGCGACTCCTTTTCGTTGAAAAACGGTATGACAAGCGAAAGAGACGTCAAGTTTCAGGTATGAAATAATGGATAGCGATTACTTTATTGTACAATAAAACAACAAAGTATGAAATTTACAGGTATTTACAGCTGGCTTGCTTAAGATGTATTTTCATCAAGCCAACCAGCAGTAAAACCGCATAGGGGCACTTATACCCCTCTCATATCCGGTGGCCAGATATACTTGTGCATCTGAAGCTGCATCCGCACCTTCAGTCGGTCGTCGAGTATCCAGCGAGCCAGGTTATCAGGTTCAAGTTTACCGAATATCACGCCCATTATTACCGTACAGGCGTCCAAAAGCCCGGTTTCCAGAAGCAGCTTCCTTGCCCAGAGGTAATCATCCCGATCCGCCACCACAATTTTGAACTCAAATGACCCCAGGCCGCAGTTTTTCTGATGCAAGGCCAGGAGAATATTTTCCGGATTGTTCTCTTCGCAAACCCCGGACGAAGGAGTTTTGATATCGATGATTTTGTGTACTCTCGGATCAACATTCGCGACGGATAGAAATCCCCCGGTTTCAAGAAGAACTTTCGCCCCTCTGTTACACAGCTTATGCATAAGCGGGTGAACCTCCGATTGCAGCAATGGCTCTCCTCCGGTAATCTCCACCAGAGTCGCAACGATTTTCCCGACTTTTTCGATGATTTCATCGATAGTCATCTCTGTGCCTTTTCTTTCTGCGTATGTCGTGTCGCAGTATCGGCACCCATGGCCGCATCCGGCAAGCCGGACGAAGGCGCAGGGCCATCCGGCAAATGACGACTCGCCCTGGATGGAGTGGAAAACTTCCGAGACCATGAGTGTCATAGTGTCGGCTCCGATTTCAACTCGGCAAGCAGCTTTTTCAGTGCGGCGGGGTAGAGTTGGTGTTCGCAGGCAAGCACACGCTCGGCAAGTGACTCGGGTGTATCCCCCGGCAGAACAGGCACCCGCTCCTGCATTATGATTCGTCCCTTGTCGTACTCCTCGTTTACCATGTGCACCGTGGCCCCGCTTTCGGTTTCTTCTGCTTCCAGCACTGCGGTATGCACGTGGATGCCGTACATACCTTCGCCGCCGAACTTCGGCAGCAAGGCAGGGTGGATATTCAGCATCCGGTCGGGATATGCCGCTACCACTGCATCCGGCACCTTACGCATGTATCCGGCCAGCATGATAGCCTCCACTTCGTGCATATGCAGTGTATTGAGCATGCCGACAACGAAGTTTTCGTAGGAACCGAACTGTTTTTCCGAGATGTGCACTGCAGCAATGCCGTTTTCGCGAGCGTACTCCATGGCGCCGCACAGAGAGCGGTTGGAGAGGCAGAGTACGATTTTCGCATCGAGTGGGTTTTCGATTATTGCCTTGTGAAGGGACTTGAAGTTGCTGCCGGTTCCCGAGCAGAATACGGCAAGGCGGGTTTTATGGTTTGGCATATCGCTGATGTTTCGGCGTAACAGGTAGTTCTTTTGCTTTAATATGCATTCGCGGAGAGCTATTTTCAAACGGCAAGATCATTGTCGCTCGGAGGTTGCGTTTGGCCTGTAGTTCTTTATCGGTAAGGTTCTGTTGCTTTTTACGGAATTGCAGTCAGTCGAATGGGTATCGTCAGAGGCAGGGGGGGCGGACTCTGCGATTGTGTCGATGCTTCCGGATTGTTTACTGAAGCAAGTAATAGATGCAAGATGCGTCCCCATTTATACCAGAATTGCCAATTTATGATCTGACCGCTTCTATTTTAGCCCGGGATCTTCATAAACTGTCACAGGCAACTCTCGGGGGTATCGGATCGCATAGGGCGTTTGACGGTGCTGAAGCTCGTTGTCCATTTGCCGTGAGTACAAAATATTGTTTTATCTTGTAGTGGTCGCAGCAATAGTCGGATTGTTTCTGCTGCAGTGCCGGACATGCCGAAGCATGAAGCCGTAATCGGGGATCAGTTAATCGTCTATCGAATGGATGAGAGATCATGAAAACCGTTGTCATCGCATTCATGGCCATGGTGTTTTTTTTGTTTGGCTTTCTGCAGGCAGATTGCTTGTCCGGGAACAGGACGATTGCCCGAGAAGCTGCTATGGAGTAGTTCGTGCTTCTCGATGGAGGGGAATGCTGAAAGCTGGAAGGAGGCCTCGGTCCGGTTTCGGGGAGCGGTTGCCGAACACGGGTGGATCATTGCTCTGGAAGGGACGCGCAAACCGTCAGGCAAACTTGTCACACGTAAGCTGGCAACGATGCAGGAGTCGAGCGCTCTAGCGGGTGCGTCGGATGGCCGGTATGTCGTCATGACCATGCAATCGGTTTTCGAGCACAAGAGATCAGTTACGGAAACTGTAACGGTTATGATCGGACATGATGGGGTGTGGCATGCTGCCGGATACTTCATCAAATGAAAGGTTGGAATACAGGAGTCGGGAGTAATAAGGAATAGGGTGATTGTCATGAGGAACAGATGAAAGCTGTCAATTTTGATTTGAGGGCATATTTTTCCCGAATTGGTTTTCAGGGTGTCGCCTCGGCTGATTTTGCCACGCTGAAAAGCATGATGCGCTGCCAGCTTTTTTCGGTGCCGTTCGAGAATCTCGATGTGCAGGAGGGAAAAGTCGTTTCGCTTGTTCCTGAAGAAATCTGCGCGAAAATTGTGGATCGTAAGAGAGGCGGTTATTGTTACGAAGTGAATGGTTTGTTCGCGATGGCGCTCGAAGCGCTGGGTATTCAGTACCGGTTCGTGGCGGCAAGGCCGATGACCTATGCTGTTCGCCGTCCCAGAACGCACTTGGCTATTGTTGCCGGGATCGGTGAAGAGCAGTGGCTTTGCGATCTCGGTTTCGGCAGTTATGGTATCCGCGAGCCGATCGATCTTGATTGGCTTGATCGTGAAATCCGTCAGAATCCTGCTGTTTTCAGGCTGTCGAGGAATGCTGAAGAGGTTTATGTTCTCCAGAGGTTAGCCGCGGCCACATGGAAGAACCTTTATGAGTTCACTCTTTCTCCGCAGGAGTGGGTGGATTTTGAACCTGCCAACTATTTCAATTCCACTCATCCGGACTCGGTTTTCGTTCGTTCTCTTCTGGTTGTGCGGCAGACTCCGACGGGAAAGTGCGTACTGCACGGGAGCCGGTTCAAGGTGGAATCGGCAGACGGGATCGAGGAGCGAATAGTTGTGCCGGAAGATCTGCCTGCGCTGCTCTCTCGAGAGTTTGGATTGCGGCTGCAAGTTTGAGTCAGCAGGTAAAAGGGGATTGCTCTATGATGAGTATGGGACAGAATACAATAGTGCTGAAATGGTCGCTGCTTGCTGGTGCTCTTTATTTTTTTGCTGTAGCTTGCGTTCATCTGGTCGGGTTCAAGGTTCCGGTGCTGTATATCTATTTTGATGTGCCTTCCTCTGTTTACCAGGACAGGATTATTTCTTTCCTGGCTTTCGGGTGGGCTGCTTGTTTTTTTACGGCGTATAGCGAACCTGAAAAATACAGGAGTCTGGTCAGAGCGATCCTGTTTGCCGGAGCATATGCTATAGTCATGTTGTGCATCATCAACGGATCGGCGGATGTCAATGCGGCTATTTCCGTCAGCAGTGCTGATGTATTTCGGGTTGAGACAGCGGGTTTGTTTTTTTACTGGTTGTGGCTTCTTGTTTTCTTTTTTCGATCCAGGGCGTCACGTGATTCTTGATTTTGGGCAAGGCTTGCTGCGAAGAGTCTTCTGAAAATTTGGGTTATTTCGTAAATTCCGCCTTCACGAACTGCTGTTTACTTTCATATAAATATTCTGCACATGTCTGATCCTGTCATCAAGCGGGCGCTGGTATCTGTATCCGATAAAACCGGTATCGTAGATTTCTGCCGGGAACTTTCAGGGCTCGGCATCGAGATTTTTTCTACGGGTGGAACCCTGAAGGCGCTTCAGGATGCCGGTATTGCCGCAGCTTCCATTTCAATCATTACCGGGTTTCCCGAGATCATGGACGGCAGGGTGAAAACGTTGCATCCGAAAATTCATGGCGGTCTTCTTGCCGTGCGCGAGAACGCCGATCATGTGAAACAGGCTGTTGAGAACGGTATCGGGTTTATCGATATGGTGGTTGTGAATCTCTATCCTTTTGAAGCTACCGTGGCTAAGCCGGATGTTTCCTTCGAGGACGCTATCGAGAATATCGATATCGGCGGTCCTTCCATGCTCCGCAGCGCGGCGAAGAACAACGAGTCGGTGACCGTGCTGACCGACAGTGCCGATTACGCGCAGGTACTTTCAGAGATGCGTGAGAATGGGTGCGCGACAAGGCGGGCAACCCGGCTTATGCTTGCCCGCAAGGTTTTCGAGATTACTTCCCGTTATGATAACGCTATTGCTGCTTATC
>JAFGMZ010000149.1 GCA_016927285.1 Chlorobiaceae bacterium | reverse complement strand
TCTTCATATTCAATTCTCCTATGGTTGATTATGAAGAATAATATACAGCTATTTATGCGTCTTTACACGCGTGACATGACACTAGGTTCACCCTCGGAAATTCATATTGTCTATGTTCAGCCGAATGATTGTCGTGAACATAAGCCTGATCTCAGTCATGAAGACAAGGTATCGGTTATCACCTTCAAGGACTTTGCAGAGGTTGTAAAAGGCCACAAGGATGTGGTTTCTCAAAGGTTTGCTCAGTCACTTGAAACATGGGCTTCGGTGATTCCCGGAAATAACGCATGATAAATTCAACGGAAATGAAGAACATGGCGCTTGATTACGCAGTCGATTCATTCAGAACCCTGCTTGGGATTCAGGGCCGGTCGTTTGGCAGTAAAACCAAATCTTATGATGGGATCAGCGATGGATATGAAGGCGTTCAGTGGAATGTAGCTGTTTTCAAGGATCGTCCGGGTAAAGCAAGGCTTGGCGTGAATCTCGAAGGCATGAAGTATGATGGCTGGCCCATTGCGCGATTTATCGAGCATGAACTTGAGCATCCGGGTTTGCCAAGTCTGCCCGTCGAAAAGGATAAAATACATATTGATTTTTATCGAAAGGCCTGGATTCCTTCCGGAGGACGACCTCCTATAAAGGAAAATATCATCAAGCATTCAGGGATTCTTTTAGACGGTTTGACGGATGTCCTTTTGAAAGAAATGCTCATTGATGCCTCCTCATGTCTTGCAGCAGAAAAAAATTACAGAGGAAGGGCAAAGCAGTTGGTGACCCTGTCGAGCAGCGGCATCAAGAAAGAAATGCCGGTTTCTCCGCATCTGACGATCTATACCTGGATATGGAGCAGTGTCCCGTCTGATTTGCAGGAGGCGAAGATGTTGATGCAGAAGGGGTTCGACCGATTGCTGGCGGTTTACGAATACGTGAAGAGCCATTCCTGAAAAACACAGATTACCATGACCGACGTCAACGTATCCCGTCTGCTGCAGGAGTTGCAGATAACGAACCCGGAGCGGTACGAACTGGTTCAGGCAGTTCGTCAGGCGATTTATCGCTTGGTGCCGGATGCTTTGGAGCGGGTGATGTATGGCGGATTCATGTTTTCGGGCGTGGCTCAGTTCTGCGGGGTGTTCGCATACAGGGAGCATGTCAGCGTGGAGTTCGGACGCGGGTTCGATCTCGATGATCCGCACGGCGTGCTCGAAGGCAGCGGAAAGCTGCGGCGGCACATCAGGCTGGTTTCGGCAGCCGATATCACCTCGAAGTTTCTCGAGCTTTATGTCGATGCCGCATACAGGAACAGTCAGCTTCCGTGATATTTTCAGGTTTTCAGCTGCGTGAAAGCTTGGTTGTCCGGAAATTCCGGACAGATGAACGAGCACATCTCCTTTCAGGTTGGGGATGGTTCCCGCATTATGTTTTTTGCTGTTAATCATGTAAATTGAAAATAATAATTTCAATTTACATGGTCGAATCATCAAAATACCTTGGGCGCCGTATCGCTGCCGATGTCGAAGAGGGGTTGAAACACTATCCGGTCACGGCAATTCTCGGACCGCGACAGTGCGGCAAGTCCACCCTTGTGCGGCATCTCATAAAGCCCGATCGCCCGGTACTCTATCTCGATCTTGAACGCCCATCCGATCTGCGCAAGCTGGATGAGCCCGAATGGTTTCTCATGCAGCAGCGGGAGAAGCTGGTCTGCATCGACGAGGTACAGCGCAAGCCTGAGCTGTTTCCATTGATCCGCAGCCTTGTGGACGAATGGGAGGGTAACGGTCATTTTCTTGTGCTCGGTTCGGCTTCCCGCGATCTTCTGCAGCAGAGTTCGGAGTCGCTGGCCGGGCGTATCACCTATAACAATCTTACGCCGTTTCTCTGGGAAGAGGTCAGGGATCGGGTGAAGGTGAAGCGCTATCTCTCATCGGGCGGTTTTCCGAGAAGCCTGCTGCAGGAAGACCCGGCGGTCTCGCTGTTGTGGCGTGAGGATTTCATTGCGACGTTTCTGGAGCGTGATCTCATGCAGTGGGACGGGTTTTTACCGGTGACCATGCGCCGGTTGTGGCAGATGCTGGCCCACAGCAACGCCCGGATGGTCAATTTATCCGCTCTCGGCGGTTCTCTCGGTGTCAGCCATACCAGCGTCCGCAACTATCTGGATCTCCTGCAGGAAACCTTCATGGTAGCGATCGTACCTCCTTTCCTGGCCAATACAGGCAAGCGTCTGGTAAAAACTCCGAAGGTGTATATTTCCGATACCGGCATTGTTACGGCCCTGCTTGGATTGGGGGAGTTCAACGAGATTGCCGGTCACCCTGTGTTCGGGTCTTTGTGGGAAACGCTCGTGCTTGCCAATCTCCGCGGGATGTATCCCCGTTCGGAACTGTTTTACTACCGGACATCAAACGGTGCGGAAATCGATTTCGTGATGCTGCAATCCGGCAAGCGCATCGCTATTGAGTGCAAGGCTTCAGTTGCGCCGGTTCTGTCGCGAGGCACCCATACTGCCATCGATGATGTCGATCCGGCCCATACATTTGTTGTCGCACCGGTTGCGGAAAGTTACCGGATAAATCCGGGGATAACGGTTGTTTCGCTTTCAGGCCTGTTTGCTGAAATCGGAAACATCCTTTGACTTCCATTCATTTCCGGAGACCGCAGCAAGATTCCATGAATTTATAAGGGGGTTTATACCATGAAGATCGCTTGTTTTAAGTCGAACAGGGCTGCGGCAGCGCTCTGGATGGTCGCTTTGCTTCTGCTTTCCGGTCTCTCTCTTTCCGCTTGCGCAAAGTCCGGAGTGGGGGAGGCGAGCGCGCCGCAGAAAGCGGTTGCTCCGAAAGCGCCTTTTTCAACCCCTGACACAGCGCCCTCTGCCATGAGGCCCGATGCGGCGGTCGAGTCGGCAATTCTCAAGACCTCGCCGGATTACACAAGCGAGATCGTGGGAGAGGACAGAGATCGTTCCGGTTGCAAAGGTTCCTGAAGGCACGTCTTATCTTGCCGGGGAGGTTACCTACGGGAAGGGGCTGGTGCTCGAACCGCGCAACTGAACGGTTGCCGGTTTCAGGAGGATGCCGACCGCTGTTTTCTTGCGTGGCGTTTTGCGATAAGAAATCCCGAGAGGTAGATCAGGATGAAGCCGGGTATGACCACGCTGAAGAACAGTACCTCCTGCTGTGGCGTTCTCAGCTGTCCTGATGTCCACACCATCCAGACAAACAGCGCCCACAGGGGCCCGACAAAGAGAAAGGTGATGTTCCAGAGTTTTCGGAAGCTTTGGTTCATGATGCCGCAGAGTGTTGCGTGAATTGATCAAGCCTGACCGGCTCCGGCCTGCAGTTTCAGTTTTCGCTCATGGCTTTTCTCGAGCCAGATCCTTACCAGATACTGCACGGCGTTGATGATGTAGCTCGAATAGGCCACGGTGGCCCAGATGACGAGGGTGCCGTCGGGATACCCTTTCCAGGCGAGCACGAAGTAGAGGAAATGAAAGAAGGTGGCAACCGAACTGCCGACATCCTCCCAGAAAAACTCTTTCGAAAAGACCCATTTGCCGAACAGATCCTTCTCGAAGAACATGCCGGTGATGAAGAGGATGACAAAAAAGAGCGTCTTGAAGAGAATGGCGACGCTGATCCAGAAAAAGTCGATGGAGGCTGGATTGCTTGCATACAGGGCATTCAGGCCGATACCGGTCAGAAAGATGACGAACTGCACCGGCGCCAGCAGGATTTGGATTTCGGTCCATACGGATGCGTTGCGCTTGGCAAGCTGTTCGGGCGTGTAACGTGGCATGATCGTCTTGTTTTACAGCAATCCCCGGTGGGAATACACTGTTTTCATGATATCGCCGATGCCGAAAGAAAACAGCAGCGGGATTTCAAGTTACAGCGTTGTTTGTCTGCATGATCCCGAAAGAATTAACAATTAAAAATAAAGCAAATGATTGGATTTTCCTGTCGATAGATCCGGATTTTATCGATGAGGATCATGGCTTTGCGTAATATGGCGGGAGAAGATCGGAGATGTCAGTGAAATCCGGGAGGACGCTCATAGCTGTGTAAACCGATACGTTCATTCGATAAGAAATGTATGATATAACCTTATATGATTGTAACTTTTATGCAACACGAATCAAGTCCTTATATCCCGATCACAGAGAAGCGGCAGGGGCGTGCATTCTAAAACGAAAGCTCTCCAACAAGAACTCAGCGTGCCGATGCGGTTATTTTTAACAGGGGTTAGTTGTGCGGGAAAATCCACAACTGGAGCAGTAATCGCTGAATTTCTCGGTGTGAAGTTTTTTGATCTGGATCTGGAGATTGAAGCGTTTTTCAATACCAGTATCGAGCGACTCCAGAAACGATGTTTCAATATGCACGGGTATCGGAACGAAGCCGCAAAAGCACTTGAGCATCTCCTGGCTCGTCAGGAAAGCACGGAGTGCGTTATAGCGTTGCCCCCGGCCGGTCTGATGGGAGGATACCTTAGGGTCTTGAAAAAAAACAATGGAATCAGGGTGGTGATTACTGACGAGCCTGAAAATATTTTAGAGAGGCTCAGGTTCTACGACATCGACTCCCGTCCGATCGAGAAAGTGTTGTCGCAGAAAGAGAGGGCGTTATATTTGCGGGAGTTAAAGAAAGATATGACGTACTTTCGGAAGAGTTACGAGAGGGCCGACCTGCAGGTTGACATTTCAGGTCTTGATCCGGTTCAGGCGGCGCATAAAATCATTGAATCTGTCAATGCTTACAAATGCGAATTACATTGTCCGGCTTCGACCATCAGTAATACCATCGCGGATAACGACGATGGGGATCTGAATCTGTTCGATCCTGGATAGAGAGAATCTTTATGGCCGAATACGGGGAATGGAATCAAAAAGCCGCTACGCTTGGTGACGTAACCGCCAAAACCGAATACGATGTTAGTCGTGACTTCTTTGTCAAAAGGCATGCGGGCCGGAAAGTTCAAATACAGAGACGGAACAATGGGGGTAAACCATACCTCGGAATTCCAGGAAGTCAGCTTGAGCACTATAGAGTAGAGGAATTTGGCGATGGCTGTTTGATAAAGATCGGGAATGAAACGGAACTCCGCAAGGTTAAGCGGGAGATCTCTGGTCTCAAAAAGAAACTCGATGCCCTTCAGAACTGAAAAACTGTTTTGGAGAAATCACTGAAACATGAAACGATTTCGTTTGTCCGAAACGCAACCCGGGATCATGTCTACTGAAGTCCCCGGCCGACCTGATACCAGTGCTCTCGATGGCAGTCCCTGGCACATGCTGACGATTGAGGCCGCGCTCGACCGGCTCGGCCTGTCGCAGGGAGGGCTCACTATCGCAGAGGCAAATTCCCGCCGTGAACGGTACGGTCCGAACGAACTCCAGGAAAACGGGGGACGCACCGTCTGGCATATTCTGTGGGAGCAGGTCAGCTCGGTGATGATTGTGATTCTGCTGATCGCGGGCGTGCTGGCGCTGCTTTTTAAGGGGGGCGGCGGTCCTCCGATCGACGCCATCGCGATTTTTTCGATCGTGGTGCTGTTCGTGGTGCTTGGCGTGATGCAGGAGTACCGCGCACAGAAAGCCATCGCCGCGCTGAAGCAGATGTCGTCGCCCACCGTCAGGGTGGTGCGCGACGGGCTGGTGCAGGAGATGAGCGCGCGCGACCTCGTTCCTGGAGACCTCGTGAAGCTTGAGACGGGAAGCGTTGTGCCGGCCGACTGCCGGATCGTCGAGAGCGTGAACCTGCGCATCCAGGAGGCCGCTCTTACGGGCGAATCGGAACCGATCGAGAAGTTTCCGGGAGCCATCGGAGAAGAGGGTCTTTCGCTCGGCGATCGGAAGAACATGGGTTACATGGGTACCTTTGCCAGCTACGGACGGGGCGAGGCGCTGGTGGTCGAAACCGGAATGCGCACCGAGCTGGGCAAGATTGCCTCGATGATCCAGAACGTCCGGCACGAGGAGACGCCGCTTCAGAAAAAACTGGACAGGCTCGGCAAGACCCTTGCGGTCATTGCCCTTGTCGTTGCGGCGGTTGTAGCCCTTACCGGTGTCTACATCGAGGGCAGGACATGGGCCGAGGTGTTGATTATCGCAATCGCGATTTCGGTCGCGATCGTTCCCGAGGGACTTCCGGCGGTGCAGACCTTCTCGCTGGCGATCGGCGCCCAGAAGATGGTCAGGCGCAAGGCGCTTATCCGGAAGCTGCCGGCTGTCGAGACGCTGGGTTCGGTGACGGTCATCTGCAGCGACAAGACCGGCACCCTCACCCAGAACAGGATGACCGTGACGGCGCTTGAAACCCTCGATCAGCGGGTGGAACCGGATGCGCGGTCGAGGCGTTACGAGCTCGAAGATGGCCAGTCGGCGCTTGCAGCGCTGGTGGCGGGCGCCGGGCTCTGTTGCGATGCGGTGCTGAACCCCGACGGCGAAACCGGAGTCGGAGATCCCACCGAGCTGGCGCTGGCAGTGGTGGCGTTCCGCTACAGCTTCGGGCGATCCGATCTGGAGACGGAGCTGCCGCGTGTGGCCGAGATTCCGTTCGATTCCGACCGCAAGCTCATGACGACCATACACAGGCTGCCGGAGGGCGGTTCGATGCCGGCCATGCTTACCGGCATGACGGCAGGCCTGAAAGGCAGCCCGTATGCGGCATTCACCAAAGGCGCGGCCGACAACATGCTGGCGATCTGCGACCGCGTCTTCAGCGGGGGACAGGTGCGGCCCATGACCGACGACGATCGTGCAGGGATCCATGCCGCAAACAGCAAGATGGCCTCGAACGGCATTCGCGTGCTGGGTGTCGGTTACCGTGGTATACCGGATCTGCCGGAGAACGATCATCCGGGTACGGTGGAGCGCGAACTCATATTTCTGGGCCTGGTCGGGATGATCGACCCGGCCCGACCCGAGGCGAAGGATGCGGTGGCCAGGTGCAGGACGGCCGGTATCCGTACGATCATGATCACCGGCGACCACCCGGACACGGCTCGTTACATTGCCGCCGATCTTGGAGTCACCATGCCCGATGGAAGGGTCGTTACCGGCGTCGAGCTTGAGAAGATGAGCGACGCGGAGCTGAAGAGGGCGCTGAGGGATGACAACACGAACTGCTTCGCCCGCGTTTCGCCGGAGCACAAGCTGCGCATCGTCGGCGTCCTGCAGGAGCTGGGCAACATTGTCGCCATGACCGGCGACGGGGTGAACGACGCGCCGGCTCTCAAGCGCGCCGACATCGGCGTCGCGATGGGCATTACCGGCACGGACGTATCGAAAGAGGCTGCGGACATGGTGCTGCTTGACGACAACTTTGCCACAATCGTTGCAGCCATCGAAGAGGGGCGCGTGGTGTACGACAACCTGCGACGCTTCGTCATGTTCTCGATTTCGGGCAACATTGCCAAGGTGATCATTGTAGCATTTTCGCCGCTGATCGGGCTTGCCGTGATGCTCAAGCCAATTCAGATCCTGTTCTCCAACCTGCTCACCGACGGCTTGCTTGGCCTCGGCATGGGGATGGAGGCTGCGGAAAAGAACACCATGCGGCGGCCGCCGTATTCGCCTCAGGAGAGCATTTTTTCCCGTGTTGTGGGCCGCCACATCGCCATTATCGGCCCCGCGATCGGGTTGCTGCTTCTTGCTGTGGGTTATCTGCAGTGGCAGCAGCTTGGGCTCCCGAATCTGCTGCTGATCGAGGACGAGGTGGGCCGCAGCACGCTTTTCTCCGACCCCAGGGTGCTGACGTGGGGAACACTTATGTTCACGGCCCTCGCGATGATGCAGGTTGGTCGCGCGCTCAGCTCGCGTTCGTTCCTTGAACCGTTCTGGAAGCAGCCGCTCCGTACGAACAAGGTGCTGACGGGTATGATTGTCGCAGTCGTTGTCCTGCAGCTGTTCGTCGTCTACATGCCCGGTGTCCAAACCTTTTTTTCTGCCGTCAGCCTGAGCGGCGCGAATATCGGATTGTGCATCGCGTTCGCCATCGTTGTGCTTGCGATCATGGAGCTGGTGAAGGCATTCGAGCGGCGCAACGCGTCAGCATAGCGCCCTCTGTGATTCCCTTATTATTAAAGAGGTATTAAAGAGGGGACATCCCATAGTGAGAAAAGCAAATTCTTTTTTTTGTCAAGTATACAATATTTACCTACTGCGTCGATAACGCTATAATAATAC
>JAFGMZ010000024.1 GCA_016927285.1 Chlorobiaceae bacterium | reverse complement strand
GCTTGATCGCCCTGGACTTCAAGAAGCACTCCTGACGCAGTATTCCTGACAAACCCATCAAGCCCTATGGCTATGGCAAGCCGGTACACGAAAGGACGAAACCCGACACCCTGAACGATCCCGCTCACCGTTGCCCGGCGCCGTATCCCGCCGATGGATGCGACAGATGAATTCAGCGTTCCGGAAGCCGTTTTTCCAGCCATGCCACCCATTCTTCAACCCCTTCTCCGGTTTTTACCGACAATTCGAACCACTCGAGACCATGACTGACCCGCATGGCATTCTCGCGGCATTTCGACGCATCAAAATCCACGTAGGGCAGCAGGTCGGTTTTGTTGAGAATGCAGACATCGGCTTCATGGAACATGTAAGGGTACTTCAGCGGCTTGTCGTCGCCTTCCGTCACACTGATGACCACAATCTTCATCGCCTCGCCGAGATCGAACATGGCAGGACAGACAAGATTTCCTACATTTTCGATGCAGAGAAGCGAACAATCCTGCAGCGGCAGCTCCCTGACGGCGCGATTGATCATCCGCGCATCGAGATGACACCCCGTGCCGGTATTGACCTGAATAACCGGCACGCCGAGAGCATCGATACGGTCAGCATCGCTGGTTGTCTGCTGATCCCCTTCGATAACCGCAACCGGCACCATTTCCTTAAGGAGGGGAATGGTTTTTTCGAGCAGCGCAGTCTTCCCTGAGCCGGGAGAACTGAGAAAATTAAGCGTCAGAATACGCTTCGCTTCAAAAAAGCCCCTGTTTCGTTCGGCCAACAGGTTATTTTCATGAAGCACATCCTGCTCCATTTCCACCTTCCGCGTCCCGCTTGCACCATGATGGTGATGATGGTCATGATCAGACGCATGGCAATGGCCGCCGCCTTCCCCGGGCTTACGCAGCACAGCCTCGCCATCGGATCCACATCCGCATGTATCGCACATACGCTTACTCCCCCTCTTCGATTGTGATTGACTCAATGAGAAACTCGTTTCCCGAAACCACCTGTACAGCAAGCGAGCGACACTCCGGACACTCGGCCAGATAAAACAATACCGGAAACCCGGCACCGCACGAAGAACATACGCCTCTGCCTTCACGCTCATCAATAACCAGCGAAGCATCTTCCGCAAGAGACCCTTTTGCCGCCGCCGGAAAACAAAACCGTAATGCTTCAGGCTCAATGCCCACAAGCCGCCCTACCACAAGAGTAATTTCAGATATAGCTCCTGCCCCTTCCTGTCTTGCTTTAGCATCGACGGCCTCGACAATGGAGAGAGCTATAGACATTTCATGCATAAACCGCAACCTGTTAACAATCGTTTCATCGACTCCTTTTTCATCATAGCGAACCGTTTATTCCCGATCAACAATTTTTTTGTAACTTCGGAAGAAATTTCAGTGTCATCATATCAAATAACACATCTTACATTGAAGAACCTTACCGGATTATGCGGCATTCCGGCAGGAGACATTACCGGACTTCTCGACCTGACTGCAGGTTTTAAATCGAAACTGGTCACCCCGGACCCGGTATTTCCCGCCCTGCTGCAGAACAGACGCATCGCGCTGGTGTTTTTTGAAAACTCCACCCGCACAAGATTCTCTTTTGAAATCGCTGCCCGACATCTCGGCGCAAACACACTGACATTTACTTCTTCGGGCAGCAGCGTCAGCAAGGGAGAAACCCTCAGCGACACCATCAGAAATCTCGAAGCCATGAAGGTGGATGCTTTCATCCTCCGCCACGCATCATCCGGAGCCGCAGAGTTCATAACAGGCATAACAAACAAGAGCGTCATTAACGCCGGTGACGGAGCACACGAACATCCTACGCAGGCTCTGCTCGATATGTTCACGCTACGCGAACATTTCGGCAGCCTGGCGGATCTCAGGGTGGTCATTCTCGGCGACGTACTGCACAGCAGAGTCGCCCGATCGAACATATTCGGCCTGCAAACACTCGGCGCACAGGTTGCGCTCTGCAGCCCCGCAACCCTGATCCCTCCGGACGCCGCCTGCCTTGGCGTCAAGTTGTTCACCGATCTGGACCATGCGATCGCATGGGCCGATGCCGCAATCGTACTCAGGCTGCAGCTCGAACGCACGACCGGAGGATATCTCCCTTCGCTCGAAGAATATTCCGCTCATTTCGGACTGAATGACGAACGGCTCGATAAAATCCGAAAGCATCTGCTGGTCTTGCATCCGGGACCGATCAATCGTGAAATCGAAATATCCAATAACGTCGCAGACCGTATACAACCCCCCGGCTATTCAAAAAGCATGCTGCTCGAACAAGTCACCAACGGTGTAGCCGTCAGAATGGCCGTACTCCAGACCCTTCTTGCGTAATGAGGGCCAGGACTGAAACCAACGCAACATCAATCAAGAACAAACCCGTCACCATGAAACCCGGAAAACTCCTCAGAAAACTGCTCACTCTCGGTGCGACGCTCTCTACCTTCGCCTCCGGCACAGCATCGGCAGAACCGCTGCTCAACCCCACACTCAACACCATTTTCAAGCCGCTGCTTGCCGATCCTGCGGAGCCAAGGATAGCAGTCATGCCGATGCTCTCCAAAGACGGACTGCAGCTCGACATAGGCACCTCGGCGGATATCTATCAGAACAGCGAAAAAAACTTCGCGGTCGGGGTTGACTTCGGAACCTTTTCGCTCCTGAATACCGAAGACAACTTCAAGTTCCCTGTCGATACCATCGACTACCTGTTCGGCATCAACGCCACCTGGAAAACATCGATCGATATCGGCAGCCTACCCTTCGACGAGCTCGCTGCAAGGCTGCGCCTGAGCCACATCTCGTCACACTTCGAAGACGGTCATACCGATGAAAACGGAGACTGGATACAGACAGGCCCCTTCGAGATCCCCTTCACCTACAGCAGGGAGTTCCTCAACCTCACGATTGCTCTGAGCACTCCCGAAAGCCACCGGATATATGTCGGCTATCAGTACCTCTGGCATACTATTCCCGACGACATCAGCAAGCACGCTATCCTGGCCGGTGCGGAAATTTCCACACCATACAACACTTACCTTGCGGCCGACTTCAAGCTTCTGCCGATATGGAGGAGAGGAGAAGATGGCGAAACAGAGGGTTACCGCGGCACATGGAACCTTCAGGCCGGAATGCGTCTGACCGCCGTAGGACTCGATCGGGTAAGAATCGCCTGCAACTACTTCTCGGGCATGAGCCGCCACGGCATGTATTTCTACCTCCCCGAAAGCCACAGCTCCATCGGGATGATAGTTGATCTTTGAAATCGACACTGCAATCGGATATATCATAATCGGGCTATTTTGCCTGAATTATACATGAGCGTTCATATTAAACTGATTGCAAGGCATAATTCGGAAAGAACAAAGTCGCTTTGCATCAACGTTTTGGAGGGGGAATCGTAATAACTCGCATTTCTTGTCTTTCTTCAAATCTCGCAGAGATGATATTTCGATAATGCGCGGGAGCAACCCTGAGGGATTGGTTTCCATGAAAAAACCCTGACATTTATCGTTCATTGCCACGAATCGAAAAGCTCAGGAACCGCCGTCGAGAAACCTGAGTCACGATGGGTTAACAGGTATCGTGTGAGAAAAGGGGGATAGATTTCGTAAGCTTCAAGCTCCGCAAAAGGAATCCACTTCACCTGCAGGATCATCTGCTCGTCGTCGGCGTATTCAGGGTCCTTGCCGGTTATCAGCTCTCCTCCAGTCACGGTACAGCTGAAACCGAGTGAAACCGAATGATGCAGACTGCCCTGCCGCTGCAATCCCGGATAAGGATAGAGCAACTCCTTGATGAAAGCAAGACCCCCTACACGGCACTGAAGCCCTGTCTCCTCAAGCATCTCCCTTTTCAGCGCATCATCGAGGGTCTCTCCCTGCTCGACTCCTCCTCCGGGAAGAATCCAGTAGCGATCAGGCAAAGCCGGATCGCCCGGCGCAAAACTTTTGTGTTCGATAAGAAGAACGCTCTCCTGCTGCATGCAGAGCGCGCTTACTCTCAAAATGACCTTTGACATAACATAGAACAGTTCTGGTGTATAATGCGCATTTGCTATTCAATAAACGAAATTAATACAGCCCCTTAAAACCGAATCAGTTGCAGTGTCGGCAGAGAATCCCTATTTTCTCATTTATTTTTTACCGTACGCCACTCTCTTCCACGCTCTATGAAGCCACCACCGAAACTCGAAAACCCGATATTCAAGGAACCGCTGTGCAGCCGTTGCGGTCTGTGCATGGGCAACGCATGGCCAACCAGCGAAAGTCTGGAGAGCTGCGTATTCAATACCGGCTGGCTCGGAAAGCATGAAGAG
>JAFGMZ010000148.1 GCA_016927285.1 Chlorobiaceae bacterium | reverse complement strand
GGCGATTTCGACGCCGATAAAACCTCCGCCGATGATGACGATATTTTCGCACTGCTCAAGTCTGATACGAAGGTTCTCCAGATAGTCGCGATCCTTGGGAATGGTGAAGACGTTGCCAAGTCCGGTGCCTTTCAGCCATGAAGGGACTTTTGGCATCGAACCTGTCGCGATGACGAGCTTGTCGAAAGCTATTTCGGTGCCGCCGGCAGTCATGGCCGTTTTGGTGGTTTTGTCAATTGCTACCACTTCGTCGATAAAGAGTTCGACGCCTGCCTGTTCGATATGCGCATTCGGAACGATGTTCTGGCTGATACTCTCCAGCGTTCCGTAAATATAGGGGATCCCGCAGGGAACGACGGCTTCGGGCTCCTTGCGAACGATAAGAAAACTTTTGGAAGGGTAAAACGCCTTCCCGGTTGAAGCGGCAACAATACCGGCTGCACTTCCGCCTATAACAAGAACATCAACTGTTTTATTCATTATGCGTTCGGATTTGAACGGTTATAGCCCGGCAATCGTGTTTCTGACTGCCGCAGCAAAAAAATCAAGCGCCTGCTGTATTCCTCCCGGATTTTTTCCTCCGGCGGTGGCAAAATCGGGCTTGCCGCCTCCACCGCCCTGTACATATTTTGCCGCTTCACGGACAAGCTTGCCGACATCGATGCCGAAATCGCGTACCGCAAGATCTCCGGCAAATGCTGTGAGCGATACCTTCCCATCCTCGACCGTACAGAGCAATCCGGCCGATGCGGGCGCATGTTCGCGCAACGAGAGGGCTGCCTGACGCAGTGCATCTGCATCAACGTGTTCGAGAATCCGGGAGATGATACGAATACCGTTAACCTCCCCGGATGCATCGAGCGCATCGAGAAGCGTAGCCGAAAGAGCGCCGATACGAAGCTCCTGAAGCTGTTTTTCAAGTTCTTTTTTTGATTCGGCAAGTTCCCGGATCTTCGGCTTCACCTCTTCGTCTGCCTTGAGCTTGAGCATCTGCCGAATATCCTGAAGTTCCCGGTACTCTTTCCACATGAGCTGTTCGGCTGCCTTGCCGGTGAGCGCTTCGATTCGGCGGACGCCGGATGCGACTGACGATTCGCCGACGATCTTGAACAGACCTATCTGACCGATGCTGTCTACGTGGGTGCCGCCGCAAAGTTCAATCGATACGCCGGGAATTTCGACAACCCGTACCCGATCGGCATATTTATCGCCGAAAAAGGCAAGCGCGCCTTTTTCGATGGCTTCATCGTAAGGGATATCCTGATGCTTCACCACGGGTTCGGCACTCCGGATCTGGGCATTGATTTCGGATTCGACAAGTTCAAGCTCTTCGTCGCCAAGTTTCGAAAAATGGCTGAAGTCGAACCGAAGCCGGTCGGCGCTGACGAAGGAGCCTTTCTGCTGCACATGCTCGCCGAGAATGCGGCGAAGCGCTGCATGAAGAAGATGGGTCGCTGTATGGTTGCGTTCCGTTCCCTCGCGATTTTCGCGATCGACCGATGCCCTGCAGGCTCGCGCAGCGCTGTCGGGCACTACGTCCGAAGGATCGATGGCGCAATCCCGCACGATATCCCGAGCATCGGTGACGACATGGACGATACTGTCACCGTCCTTGCGCGTATCGGTCACCTGAAGACGATACTCACCGGTCTCGATCCAGCCGCTATCTCCTGCCTGGCCGCCGCTTTCGGCATAAAAGGGTGAACGATCAAGAGCAACGAGCAGTCTGTCGGGCATCCGGCAGTAGCCGTTGAGTGCGCAATCCTCCTCGAGCGACTGGTATCCGGTGAACACAGTTGCCCGCTCGGAAGAAAACCAGACCCACTCCCCTTCGCCATCCTGGATCTGCTGCTTTTCTTTCCGATCCTGACGCGCTCTTGCTTTCTGCTCCTGCATGGCATGTTCGAAGCCCTCTTCATCGACAAGCAGCCCTGCTTCAGAAGCCATGAGTCTGGTGAGATCGAGAGGAAACCCGTAGGTATCGTAAAGCCTGAAAGCATCCGCACCGGCAATGGCCGATCCTCCAGCCAGCCGGACCAATTCGATGACTTCATTAAAAATTTCTATTCCCCGATCAAGCGTGTCAAGAAAGCTCTCCTCTTCCGCCCTGATGATTTTCGACACGGTATCCTGCCTGCTCCTGAGCTCGGGAAAAACGTCGCCCATCGAGCCGGCAAGCGTCTCTACAAGCCTGTACAGAACAGGCTCGTTGCAACCGAGCGTCTTGGCGTAGCGCAGCGCACGGCGAAGAATCCGGCGAAGAACGTAGCCGCGCCCTTCGTTGGATGGCATCGCGCCGTCCGAAAGCGCAAAGGCAAGCGTTCTTGCGTGATCTGCAAGCACACGCATGGCGATATCCTCCTGACCTTCGAGAGTCCCCTTGTAAATAACCCCGGTAATCTCCGTTATCTTATCGAAAAGCGGAAGAAAGACGTCACTATCATAGTTCGAGCCCTTTCCCTGAAGCACGGCGACAACCCGCTCGAAACCCATGCCTGTATCGACATGCCTCCGGGGCAGCGGTTCGAGCCGTCCGTCGGCCTGCCTGTTGTACTGGATGAACACGAGGTTCCAGAGTTCTATAACCCGGTAATCTCCGGCATTGACCAGTGGTTTTCCGGAACCGTCCGGCGTAAGGTCGATATGAATCTCGGAGCAGGGACCGCAGGGACCGGTTTCGCCCATCTCCCAGAAATTGTCCTTGTCGCCGAACCGGAGAATATGGTCGTGAGCGATGTCGGTCTCCTGCTGCCACAGCTGGTAACTCTCGTCATCATCTTTATAGACCGTGGCGTAAAGACGATCCGCAGGAAGTTTCCAGACCGATGTAAGCAGCTCCCATGCCCAGGAGATCGCCTCTTTCTTGTAATAGTCACCGAACGACCAGTTGCCGAGCATCTCAAAAAACGTGTGATGGTAGGTGTCGCGACCAACGTCTTCAAGGTCGTTGTGTTTGCCTGAAGCACGGATGCATTTCTGGGTGTCAGCAGCCCTTGTGTAGGAGCGGGTGCCTTTGTCAAGGAAGACATCCTTGAACTGGTTCATACCGGCGTTGGTGAACAGAAGGGTAGGATCATCGGCCGGTATCACCGGAGCCGAACGCACGATCTTGTGATCTTTTGCAGCGAAGAAATCTAAAAAGGACTGCCTTATTTCACTGGATTTCATAGAGATAGTATCTTGTTGCCATAGCCTCCCTGTTAGTGCGGCAGCGCGGAAGAGAAGCCTTGTTTTCGGCCACAAAGTTAACTTTTTTTCAGGCGCGATACCAACTTAATTTTCCTCTTTCAGGGACCCTCGAGGCCACTGTCTGATGAGTTTGCCGAAGGAACATTGAGTGCGCATCTTTATGAAAAAGTTTTATATTTAAGAATGAAGTTATCACTCCTTTCTTTTTCACGGTTTAACAGGGAATCCGTTTATGAGCTGGGGCGTTGAAGATGAAAAAAGACGCAAGGATATTCTCGAACTCATGAAAATATCCGAAAATATCGTCAAGGAGAATCCCAATCACGTCAATGAGGTCAAAAAAAGCGTAAATGGGTGCTGGATGGAGCAAATATACGGCATGATGCGATGTGACTTCTGCGATCTGTCTGCGGACTGCCCGGTCAGGGAGGAACACGAATGGCAGGAGTATCTCAGGGTGAATAATATTGTCATCATCAAGGACGACGAGAAATAATTCCCGATATATTTGCATCTTTTACCTGCTGAAACTATATTGACCCCTTTGCAGAAAACCGCAGGAACTTTCTTATCCTGACTGTTTTCACCCCTCCGTTTCTATTTTTTCTTATCATCGATTGCCAATAACTTCAATTAAAATGAGCCGAAGGCTTGTTCACATGAAGAGTTTTTGGCTTCTGGTTTTTTAATAAAACAGCAGGAAAACTAACGAATGCGTGAGACATCAACCTTAAACAAAGAAGAAATGGTAACAGCTAAAACCAGCGTGTCAGTCCTTTTCGCCGGCGATTCCGGTGACGGCATGCAGCTTACGGGCACTCAGTTTGCCAATACCGTCGCCGTTTACGGCTCCGATCTCAATACGTTTCCGAACTTTCCTTCGGAAATCAGACCACCGGCAGGAACCGTAGCCGGCGTATCGGGATTTCAGTTGCAGTTCGGCACGTCCAGCGTTTATACCCCGGGCGCAAAATTCGATGTCATGATCGCCATGAATGCCGCAGCGCTCAAGGCAAATCTGAAAAACCTGCACTATGGAGGCATCATCATCACCGATACGGATGGCTTCGATGCTAAAAATCTTAAGCTTTCCGGCTACGGAGAAGAAAACAATCCACTGCTCGACGGAACCCTGAAGGATTACACGGTTTTCCAGATTCCTGTTGTTTCTCTTACACGCAAAGCCCTTGCTGAAACCGGCCTCAGCACCAAGAATATCGACCGGTGCAAAAACATGTTCGTACTCGGCGTTCTCTACTGGCTCTACAGCCTGCCGCTCGAAACCACGGTAGAGACCCTTAAAACGAAGTTTGCAAAAAAACTTGATCTGGCGGAAGCCAACATAAAGGCGGTTACGGCCGGATACAACTTCGGCGACGAAACCGAGATGTTTTCGCAGCATGGACGCTTCACCGTCGCTCCTGCGGATAAAAAACCAGGCGTCTACCGCCGCGTTACCGGCAACGAAGCATCGGCCGTCGGTCTTGCCGCCGCAGCCAAAAAAGCCGGACTCGAGCTTTTCCTCGGCTCTTACCCAATTACTCCTGCATCGGAAATCCTGCAGACTCTCGCCGGACTGAAAAAATGGGGAGTCAAAACATTCCAGGCAGAAGATGAAATTGCCGGCGTACTTACCAGTATCGGTGCGGCATATGGCGGCGCTCTTGCTGCAACCAACACCTCCGGTCCGGGACTCGCGCTGAAATCCGAAGGTCTCGGACTGGCCGTCATTCTCGAAATACCTCTGGTCATCATCAATGTCATGAGAGGCGGTCCTTCAACCGGTCTGCCGACAAAACCGGAACAGTCCGATCTCCTGATGGCCATGTACGGACGCCATGGCGATGCGCCCATGCCGGTCATTGCCGCCAAATCGCCGGTTGATTGCTTCTATGCCGCCTACGAGGCAGCAAAGATCGCCGTGGAGTACATGACCCCGGTTCTCTGCCTTACCGACGGCTATCTGGCTCTCAGCTCCGAGCCCATGCTGGTACCGTCCCCTGATGAACTTGCTTCGATCACGCCGGTATTTTCTCCTGTGCGAAACGCCGACGATCCGCCCTATCTTCCCTACAAGCGGGACGATCGTGCCGTGCGCCCATGGGGAAAACCAGGCACGCCCGGCCTCGAACACCGTATCGGCGGCCTCGAAAAGCAGCATGAAACCGGCAATGTATCGCACGATCCTGAAAACCATGCGCTCATGACAAGACTGCGTGCCGAGAAAGTCGCAAGAGTAGCCGACATCATTCCCGAACTGACCATAGACAACGGACCGGAAAACGGCGACCTGCTTGTGCTCGGATGGGGTTCTACTTACGGCGCCATAAAAAAAGCCGTGGAACAGGTGATAGAAGGCGGCTGCAGCGTAGCGCATGCCCATCTTCGCTATATCAACCCGTTCCCGAAAAATCTCGGCGAATTAATGGGGAAATACAAAAAGGTGCTGATTCCCGAAAACAACTGCGGACAGCTGCTGTCCATGATCAGGGACAAATTCCTCATCGAGCCTGTCGGATTCAGCAAGGTAGAGGGGCTGCCGTTCAACGAAATGGAAATCGAAGCAAAAATCACCGATATCTTAAAGGAGCTTTAATTATGACCGATACACGCGCACAACTGACTGCAAAGGATTTCACTTCCAACCAAGAGCCGAAATGGTGTCCCGGATGCGGCGACTTCGCCGTCCTGCAGCAACTGAAAAACGCCATGGCCGACCTCGGACTGAAGACTGAAGAGGTTGTCGTGGTCTCCGGTATCGGTTGCTCGTCAAGACTTCCCTACTATGTGGCCACCTATGGCGTACACGGCATCCATGGAAGGGCCCTGGCTATGGCTTCAGGCCTGAAAACCGCACGGCCTGAGCTCAGCGTCTGGGTAGGCACCGGCGACGGTGACGCGCTCTCCATCGGCGGCAACCACTATATTCATACCGTCCGGAGAAATCTCGACCTGAATGTGATTCTCTTCAACAATGAGATCTACGGTCTCACAAAAGGGCAGTACTCTCCAACCTCAAAAGTGGGTTTGCGTACTGTAACCTCTCCGAACGGCGTGGTTGATCATCCCATCAACACCGTAGCCCTTACCCTCGGTGCCGGAGGGACCTTTGTCGCACGCGTCATGGATCGTGACGGAAAATTCATGCGGGAAATTTTCAAGCGCGCGGCGGAACACCGGGGAACCTCTGTTGTTGAAATCTACCAGAATTGTCCGATTTTTAACGACGGCGCATTCGATGCGTTCTCGGACAAAGACCGGAAAGCCGATACCACTCTGTATCTCGAACAGGGAAACCCGCTGGTTTTCGGCAATGAGGGCCAGAAAGGCATCAGGCTGGATGGGTTCACTCCCGTCATTGTCGATCTCAGCGATACGACAATTTCAAAAGATGATCTCTGGATCCATGACGAAAAGGATTTCATTAAAGCGAATATCCTTTCGCGCTTCTTTGACGATCCCGATACTTCGGCAACGTTTCTTCCAAGACCGTTCGGGATTTTCTATGTGGAAGATCGGATCACCTATGAAGATGCGCTGACCGCACAGATCGAGAAGACGCAGGAAAACGGAGAAGGTACGCTCGAAGAACTGCTCAGAGGCACCAGCACCTGGACGATAAACTGATTCGTTCATATCCGGAACATTGAATCAGAATGGAAAAGCCGGCCACACCGCCGGCTTTTTCCATTTACATGCCCGGGTAGTCGCAGGGCCGAAAACCAGAGTCAATAGATCATGATCAAGGGTTACTGTTCGTTCCAGTCCCCCATTGACGAAAACTTTTCGATCCTGTCGTTGACCAGTACATCGCTCTGTTTTTCAAGAAGAACCTGAAGCTCTTCAATAAGCATAGCTTTCAGGGTTCCGGCCATGGCTTCGGGATCGGTATGCGCTCCGCCCAACGGTTCCGGAATTATCCTGTCGATGATACCCTGCCGTAGCAGGTCATCAGCGGTGAGTTTAAGGGCTTCAGCGGCCTGCTCCTTGAAATTCCAGCTCCTCCATAGAATGGATGAGCAACTTTCGGGAGAGATGACGGAGTACCAGCTGTTCTCGGCCATGAGAATCCTGTCGCCGACGCCGATACCGATAGCTCCGCCGCTGGCGCCTTCACCGATGATAACGCAAATGACCGGAACGGTAAGCCGTGCCATTTCAAACAGATTCCGTGCAATAGCCTCAGCCTGACCCCGCTCTTCAGCCTCTATACCCGGAAACGCCCCGGGAGTATCGATAAGAGTAATAACCGGTTTGCGGAATTTTTCCGCGAGTTTCATCAGGCGAAGCGCCTTGCGGTAACCTTCGGGCTGTGCCATACCGAAGTTTCTGTACAGATTCGACTTGGTATCCCGTCCTTTCTGGTGGCCGATAATCATGACCGTTTGCGAGAAACCCGAGCCGTTCTCTTCAAGACGTGCAAAACCGCCAACAATAGCCTTGTCGTCGCCGAAATGGCGATCACCGGCAAGCTCGACGAAGTCCCTGGTCATCATGTATATATAATCGAGCGTATAGGGTCTTTCGGAATGGCGGGCAAGCTGGACTTTCTGCCAGCGGGTGAGGTTTTTGTATATCGAACGTCTGAGCGTTTCGACCTTCTGCTCAAGCAATTCAATATCCCTGTTCAGGGTATCGGCTTCCTGCTGGCTCTGCTCGCGCGCGCTTCCTCTGAGACAAACCCGCATTTCGTTGAGCTTGGCTTCAAGCTCGAACAATGGTTTTTCAAAATCAAGAACAACCTTGGATGCCATAGTAGAAAAATAGTATTGATAAAAAAAGTCCATCACGCCTAAGCATATGATGGACTTTTCAAAAATCTGAACTCCAGCTCTTTGCGCTCAGGCTCCGACCTCGTCCTTAAGGGCTTTCCCCGGTTTGAATTTCACGACTTTCTTTGCAGCAATAGTGATGGATTCGCCTGTCTGAGGATTTCTGCCCTGTCTTTCCGCCCTTTCTCCTGTAGAAAATGTGCCGAAGCCGACAAGTGTCACATCTTCGCCGCTTTTAAGCGCTGCGGTAACCGAACTGATGAAAGCATTCACAGCGCGCTCTGCATCGGCCTTTGTTAATCCTGCCTGTGAGGCTATTTGTTCTACTAACTCAGCTTTTGACATATGGCATAGTAATTATTGTTAAGGAAAACCTTGTTTCTCAGAGCTACTAATTCAGTGAATTTAAACAGCACCGGATAAAGTTGCAATGACTTTTTCAGCAAACATCCCCATTAGGCCTGCTGCGTTTGAATTCGTCCCTGTCCGGTGTTATATTATAGGTTCTTTTTGCAAACTGTAATCTGCTTTATTAGAGCTTATGACGTCCATCAGCAATATATCGAAAGGCTCCATCATCCGGTTCAAGGGAGAACCCCATATTATCGAGAGCCTCGTCCATCGCACTCCGGGAAACCTGCGCGCGTTCTACCAGGCTAATATGAAAAACCTGAAAAGCGGCAGAAACGTCGAGTACCGTTTCAGCGCGTCGGAATCGGTAGACCTGATCGTAACCGAGCGGAAACAGTACCAGTACCTCTACCGCGATGGCGAAGACTATGTCATGATGGATACGGAGACCTTCGATCAGATCCATGTTCCGGAACTCACTATCGGCTCTTCTGCCCGTTTTCTCAAGGACGGCATTACAATGTTCATCATTTTTTCAGATGACGGATCAATTCTCAATGTCGAGTTGCCGACGTTCGTCGAAGTCGAGGTGATGGAAACCAGTCCGGCGACAAAGGATGACCGGGCTACAAGCGGCACAAAACCGGCGACTGTTGAAACCGGTGCAGAGGTAAGTGTTCCGATGTTCATCCAGAGCGGCAGCATCATCCGCGTCGACACCCGTACCGGCGAATATATTGAGCGCGTCAAGAAGTAGCTTTTTTCCACATCAATGCCCGAGTGTTCAACCACCAAGAAGTCATCGCCATGAACCTGAATGAAATCAAACAGCTTATTGACATCGTCAATAACTCTGACCTGCAGGAAGCAATCATTGAAGAGGGCCCTTTTAAAATAACGCTCCGCCGTTTCGTTACCGGCACAATCTCTCAGGTAATGACGCCAGCCTCCGTTCCCCCTGTCCCGACAGTATCGCCTGTTCCTGATGTGAAGCATCAGGGTTCAGCAACAGCTCCATCTGCCGATGCGGCACCGGACGCTGCGGGTTCCGGCTTGCTCGATATCTGCTCTCCGATAGTCGGCACCTTTTACCGCTCGCCGTCACCTGACTCGGCACCGTTCGTCGGCGTCAATGATACCGTCCAGAAGGGGGATATTCTCTGTATCATAGAGGCGATGAAGCTCATGAACGAAATAGAAGCGGAAGTTTCCGGAACTATCGTTGAGGTGCTTATTGAAAACGGACAGCCGGTAGAGTATGATCAGCCGATGTTCCGCATCAAACCATAATTTCCTTAACGACCAATCTATCGTGTTCAAAAAAATTCTTGTCGCGAACCGTGGCGAAATAGCCTTACGAGTCATGCAGACCTGCAGGGAACTCGGCATCAGTACTGTTGCGGTCTATTCCACCGCAGATGCGGATTCAATACATGTCAAATATGCCGATGAAGCCGTCTGCATCGGGCCTCCGTCTTCTCGTGAAAGTTATCTCAACATACCGAGAATCATCGCAGCCGCCGAACTTACCAATGCAGATGCAATTCATCCGGGATACGGCTTTCTGGCAGAAAACGAAGACTTTGCCGAAGTTTGCTCATCATTGAACATCAAGTTCATCGGACCGACGGCTCGCATGATCAACCAGATGGGAGACAAGAACACGGCGAAAGCGACCATGATCGCTGCCGGAGTTCCTGTGGTGCCTGGCAGTCAGGGACTGGTTACCGACCTTGAGGAGGCGCTTGAAACTGCAAAGAAAACAGGTTATCCGGTTATCATCAAACCTACCGCTGGTGGCGGCGGAAAAGGCATGCGGGTAGTTCATGAAGATAGCCAGCTTGACAAGGCCCTTAAGACTGCGCGAAGCGAAGCTGAACAAGC
>JAFGMZ010000147.1 GCA_016927285.1 Chlorobiaceae bacterium | reverse complement strand
TGCGAACCCGTGAGCCCTTCCCTTCAGACAATTCGGCTCCAAGAGCATACAACAGATTCTCGATGTCAGCCCATTGAACATCGGAACGAACCGGATTTTGAAAAATCTGGTCAAGAATCTTTTTGTATCTCTTCTGCATGATACTATATTATGGTATCATTTTTTTATTCCCAAATAAAATAAATAGGCTCGATGTTCGTCTGCCGATAATGGCAACGCCATGCGATCTTCCGCGTCTTTCAACACATCCCTTACAAACGCATCACCGTCCAGAATCCGCCCACCACTGAGATCTTTGTTTATGCCGCATTACATAAGACAGCGTTCCCTGTGTGTCAAGTCTCGATCCTCGTGGCATGTGGCTCTTTTGTCTTTTGCTTTTCAAAAGCTGCCAGCACTCATCGTTTGGTTGCTCACTGCACGGCTAAACACAATCTTCTACGCTATTGCACTGCGTCCCCTACTCCCTCCACAGCTTCGCATATTGACCCAGAAGATCAACAGTAGAATTTGTGGCAACGGAACTTCCTCACGGAACTTCCTCACACCATACTGAGTTCAAGCCTGTGCTTGACTTTTTCCCAGCCGGGAATGACGGATTCGAGCAGAGTATAGAACTCGGGGCTGTGATCCCGGCATATCAGATGACACAATTCATGGGTCACCACATAGTCAATACACTCTTTGGGTGCACGGATCAACTCTCTGTTGAGTGTCATCGTTCCTTGTTCTGACAGGCTTCCCCAGCGCTTCTGCATTCGCCTGATCGATACATGAGGCCTGACGATAGGATAATCCTTCAGCTTCAACCAACATCGATCAAGGCTTTTGCTGAACTGCTCCCTGGCCTTTTCCAGATACCACGCTTCGAGCAGCGTTCTGGCCATTTCAGGGCTCGGAGCCTCTCGGGTAGTCACAAAAAAATAGCCATGGGTCAGCCTGACACTGTTTTCCGAACCCTGCATAATTTTCAACCGGTATTGCCGACCAAGGTAGAGATGGGTTTCACCTGTTACGTAACAACGCACGGGCGTTTTCGGGTTAAACTGCCCGAAGTAGTTCATCTGCCTCACAATCCAGCGGGCTCTCTTAGCCACCTTGTTTTCGATCAGTTCCAGACCGGTATCGAAAGGAGCCTTCACCACAACCGAACTATCGGGACAAACTGCTATTTCCAGAGTTTTTCTGTCACAAAACAACAGCGTGTAATCGATTGTCCGGCCGCCCCGGTTCAGTTGACAATCATTTTTACCGTTCAACATCAGCTCTCACCGTTTACTTCTATGCTCAGCAACCTGCATGACCTTATCGATAATCCTGTCCATCTCATCGAGTGACAATGCAATACCTCTCCGGGTTTTCAGCTCGTCATAGAGGTAATCGTCAATCTCGTTGATTGCAAGGTTCCTCGCATCATCATCATCCCAGAAATGAACCTTGTAATGCTTCTCAAGAATCCCGCAAATCGCAATGGCCGCGTCCGCCGAAGCCTCTTCGGCAAGCGCCGTAGTAAGAGTGCTTCGTTCCGGGCAGCTTTGTAATTCATCATTCATCATCAAGCATTCATCACTCGTCAGAAACGGCTTCAGCACTCCAAAATATGCCATGGCGTCTTCATTTCCGGCAAGGGTATCGGGAATATCATCATGAACCTTTCCGACAACGCTGTTCCTGATATCGACAACCTTGTGCAGATACTCCAGATCCGATAGCCGCTGCGCCCTGTAATCGTCGATGGCCTGCTGGATCAAACGGGAAAACTTCTCGTAAAACGCAGGATCTTCATCCATTCTTTCGGTTATCGCCTTTTTTGTAGCATGAGCAATCGTATCAGCACGAGAGGCCGTTGTTTTGCCTTTCTTATAGACGCCTTGCTCCTCTTTGACCTGAGTGAACATGTCGTCATCGAATATGTTCACCGGCTCGTTGAGCTGGATCACCTCATTTGCCTGTATATGGGTATCGAGAAGCTTCCTGATTTTCGGCTCATACATGCGGTAATCAATGGATTCGGCATACCGTAGCTGCACGGATGCCCTGAGCGACTGGAACTTCCGGAGATCGGTTTTATAGCGCGACATCGTTTTTTCATCCGTTTCCGTCAGAAACTTCTCGGAAGAAAGCGCAATGGCAAGAGTTTTTGCAAACTCTGCAAGACGCAGATAAAACTCCTCCCTGAGTTCATCATCAGCAAGCAATACCTCATACGCCTCCTCGTCGTATGAGTGCTTGACCGTCTTGAAAAGATCCCAAAGGTCGGAATAACGACCCGGCAGTTTTTCAATCTCGCTGTTGATCGAAGTAAGGGTTCCCGCAAGATCGGCCTCATCAAAGCCTTCAAACGCGCTGTACATACTCAGGGCTTTGTCCAGTTCCCCAAGCACGTTGGCATAATCGACGATAAAGCCAAACTCCTTTCCCTCGTAAATCCGGTTAACCCGGGCTATTGCCTGAAGCAACGTATGCTCCTTGAGAACCCGACATAAATACAAAACCGCATTGCGTGGAGCATCAAAACCGGTCAGGAGCTTATCGACCACAATCAGAATTTCCGGATCGCTGCCATGCTTGAACTGGTTAATGAGTTGTTTGGTGTACTCCTCTTCGCTTCCATAACGCTTCATCATTTTCTGCCAGAATTTCACCACCACGTCTGCCGGCTCATCATCGGTCTCCTCATAACCCTCGCGCATATCCGGAGGAGAAATAACCACTTCGGAACTGACAACTCCGATCTCGTTCAGATATGCATGGTATCTCAACGCAGAAACCTTGTTGGGCGAAACCAGCTGGGCCTTGAAACCGGTGCCCTGCCAGTTGGCGCGGAAATGCTCGCTGATATCGAATGCCCGCATGTAAATGACCTGCTCCGCCTTGTTCAGCATTTCAGCACGGGCATACTTGCGTTTCAGGTCTGCCTGCTGTTCTCTGCTCAATCCCTGGGTATGACGCTCGAACCAGAGATCGACAGCCGCTTTATTCTGCGTCATCTCCACATGCCGCCCTTCATAGAGCAGCGGAACGACCGCCCTGTCTTCTACCGCCTGCGAAATCGAGTAATGAGGTTCTACAAGTTTTCCGAACCGGGTAAAATTATTCTTTTCTTTCTTCAGCAGCGGCGTTCCCGTGAATCCGAGATAGCAGGCATAAGGGAACATCTGGCGCATCCTCGCGGCAAACGATCCGAACTGGGTTCTATGGCTCTCGTCAACAAGAATGAAAATATCGGGAGAATCATCACGGTATTTGTTGATGGCATAAGCCTTGTCGAACTTGTGAATAAGCGTTGTAACGATACCCGACCTTTTTTCTGATACCAGCTCCAGAAGATTCCTCCCCGATGTCGCCCGGTTAGCCTCAAGACCGCAAGCCGCAAAGGTATTGCCAAGCTGCCGGTCGAGATCGTCACGATCGGTGACCAGAACGATACGGGGATTCTGTATTTCCGGATCAAGAGCAAGATTGCGGGTCAGCATCACCATGGTCAGCGACTTACCCGACCCCTGCGTATGCCAGATAACCCCGCCCCTGCGGACACCACTCTGAGTGCTTTGCTTGACCCGACGCAATGTTGACTTGACGACGAAATACTGCTGATACCGTGCGATTTTCCTGAACCCGCCATCGAAAACGGTAAACTTCCAGGCCAGCTCCAGAAGCCTTTCGGGACGACAGAGCGAATGCAATGCTTCATCCTGAGGGGTTATCAATTGAGAATAAATTTCAGGCCATTGGCAATGAAAAGTCTGCGCAATTTTATGACGAAGTTCGTCCTGCATCGGCGACTGCTTCAATTCGCTCAATTGCCTGATCGCCGCACCGCCCTGCCCGGCATCGATCTCTTTCCACACGCTCCAGAATTTGGCCGCCGTACCGGTGGTAGCGTACATCGCGCTGTTCTTGTTCAGCGCAAGAAGCAACTGGGTGTAAACAAACAGCTTCGGAATGTACTCATCGCTCTGGTTCCTGATTGACTGAGAGACCGCCTGTCCGATAGCAATCTGTGGTGACTTGCATTCGATAACGCAGAACGGAATGCCGTTGACGAAAAGAACGATGTCCGGCCGTGTCGTTTCCGTGCTTCGTGAACGCTCGACGCTGAATTCGACGGTTACATGATAACGGTTCCTGCCCGGATTCCGCCAGTCGATATAGTTCAGGTTGAAGCTCCTCGAATCCCCCTCGACAGTCTGCTCCATGGCCGTCCCAAGGGTAATAAGATCATACACCGCCTCATTGGTTCTCAGCAGCCCGTCATACCGGATATTTTTCAGATTCTGAATGGCCGACTGGACATTCTCCTCGCTGAAAAGATACTCGTTGCCCTTGTGACGAATGCAGTTAATCTCCTTGAGCTGGCTGCGCAAAATGCTTTCCAGCAACACATTCGACATCCTGCCCTGCCGCTCGCGAAGCGCCTCAGCCGGAGTGAGATACTCATAGCCCAGAACCGATAGAAACTGCAAAGCAGGAATCTGGGAGAGATGCTTCTCGTCGGTTTGAAAATCACTCATTGCCTCTCCCCGGTTTGCGTGGTGAATTGAGTTTCCTGAGGTCTGCCTCCAGCCGGACATCGATGGTGATCTTTCCGTCGGCGACCTGATAGATCAGAAATTCAGAGCTGTTCATACATCTTTTTATTATCGGCGTATGCGCTGCTCCATGGCCAGTCTGTTTCCTTCCTGCACAAACCCGCTTTGACCGGGTTGTTGTGTATTATAGTCAACGACCGATTTCAGGTGTTTTTCATCACGGATATACCGATCCCAGTAATCAGCCATCCAAACCCCGGAAACACGGAGCCTGGGAACGCGGAGCCCAAGCTCCGCCTCCTCCCTCTCCAGCTCCCGCAGCTTTTCCTGCGAAAGACTGTCAAGCAAATGAAAGGTAATGGATTGCAGCAACCCGATACGATCCCGATGAGGAAGATAACCGCGAGACCGCCATTTGTTGTTATTGCGGAGCTGGGGCTCCGCGCTCCCAGGAAGGCCACTCATAGCTTTTCGCCACCTCCGGCTTCACCCGGCCACTCTGCGACAGTCCTGCGAAGAGCGCCATGGCGGGTGGTTGTTCGGAAATTCCGAACAACTGAAGCTTCTACCAGCTCCCCCTCTTCAAAAATGTGCTTGATATGTTCACTGATAGTCGCTTTCGACTTCTGGAAAAGATCGCACAAATGCGCCTGCGTCAGCCATATGGTTTCGTCTTCCAGCCGGACATCAATGGTGATATTCCCATCGGCAGCCTGATAGATCAGAAATTCAGAGTTGTTCATATTTAATTCTCAGATTCTGATCACACGACAATAACGTACGCTTGGGCATCAACATGAAAACGACAGTTGCTGAAAAAACGACGTCTGATCTCATGATCAATCACCTGAAATGGACGATGCCGTTTGTTACAGGCAAAGGCTTTTTTATACCTGAACCTGCTTATATCATGATTTTCCATGAAAAACAGTATCGTTGACTCAAGCTGGTCTATTGCATCTGCTTTCCATCCGATTCTCTGATCTTTCAACTCCACAAAATAGATATGCTCGGATGATGTCAGCATCCCGTCACACCGTGCTCGACCACTTTCCTCATCACCCATAATTACACAATTGTCTATTGCCGTAAAGGTCAGTTCAACCCTGGAATCATTTTGAACAGTAGCAACCCATCTTGACGAGTCATCTGTATTGGTATAAGCTTTTTTGCTGTTCTGGTCGTCACACAGTCCAAACAGCACTTCTCTTCTTACTGGCTCCTGACATCCCGGATCGAAGAAATTCATAACGACAACTCCTCCTCGATCTCCAGTAATGCATCAAAAGTACTATTTCCCTCTTCAAGCATTGCATTGAGAAGATTCCGATCTGAAGGTACCCCTTCGAAATCAGACAAACGCCTGATCCGGCCCTTTGCATCAAGTTCATAAATCGCAACATTCTCCGAGGAAACAAGAGACTTTTTCGAGACAACATTATTCAATCTCTCGCTCAGTACATCAGCCTTTTCCGACTTCTCAATCTTTCTACACAAATCATAGCCCTGAATAACGATGCTGAGGTAATTAATAACATAAGGACTATGAGTTGTCATAATCAACTGATTATCGGAATTCAGATTATTGAATTCCAACAAACTCTGCAACAATTTCCACTGCGAAACAGGATACAGGTTTTGCTCTGGCTCCTCAACAATATTGATAAACGATGTCTTGTTGAATTTTGAAGAAAGTACAGATAGTGCGGCTCTTCTCTGTTCTTCGGTAAGATCCTCATTCCTGATAATTTCTTCTACTCCCTTTCTGAATCTTCTCAACTCCTCACCGCTCATCGACTCCTGATCGTCCTCACTCTGCTTCTGTACCGATGCGGAAAGATATCGTGACACCAGATATAATGGCACCAAAGACTGAAATCCGCTCGAAGACTCTGACAAGTGAATTTTATAACTTTCACCCTTAAGATTAAGGCTATCATTTAACCGATCATACTCTACAGCAGCATCAATCACAGGCAAATCAACGCACCCTTTTATTGCTCGTTTTGCATGCTCATATTCCACAAGAAACTCCTTCAGAGACTCTGAAGACAACCTTAACTCTATCGCCTTTCTTACATAAGAAATGAAATTTCTTTCTGCCGGAACATACATAATCTGGGGAAGCTGGTACGAGCTGTCAGAAATCTCCTCAATAACAAGACATTCATTCTCATATCTCATAGAATAAACGTCACCGCAGTATTCTATAACGATATCGCGCTGTTCTTTCGGCAAATAGTTATCCAAACGATGATAACCGAGAAATTGTCGTCTGAACCTATTTTTACGTTCAAACCACTTTGCGCTATAATCTCCTCTTACCAGCGCTTTCTCGATCCATGCAAAGGTGGAAACAAGTTTGGCTACAGTACTTTTACCGGAGCCCTGTTCCCCAATAAAGACAGTAACTTTTTTCACATCGATCCATCCATCATTATCACAGAAACCATCCTTGATGGGGCCAAAATTTTTGATGCGTATTTTGCTCATTATTTTACTGAGGCTAAAGAATTCTTTCAATTGTGAAGTAATATAACCAGAACAAAACTCATCCCTAAGACCATGCGTCATCCAGAGAAGATTTGCTCGCGTCGCCTTATTTATTATCCCGCGGTGGGCACTGATCGTTTCCGTAGCTGTTGCCTGATCTGATCTGGCCGTTCACTCCGTGAATCTTGGTATCCGAGTGCTGGTTTCTGGCAATGTTTTGTGCGACCTGAATCGCTTCGGCTTGCGTAGGAGTTACCTTCGTTGCCTTGCTGTTGCCAGCGCCCTTGACCGCCCATCCATCAGAATGAGGAACCACATGCTGATTTTTTCCTCTTGCCATGACTTATGCCTCCGTGTATTGGACCTTTATTGTAGAATTATAAAACGTAAGCGATACTCAAGGGCCAGTCAGTTTCCTTCTGGCACAAACCTGCTTTCCCCGGATTGTTATGGATATAGTCAATGACCGATCGCAGGTGTTTTACATCCCGGATAAAACGATCCCAATAATCCGGCATCCAAAACCTGGGTGCATGAAGCCCCAGCTCCGCACCATGTTCCATCGCCCAACGGCCTGTATAAGATTTCCACGACCTGACGATTGTTGAAAGCGAAGCCTTTGGCTCAATCAGCACATGCACATGATTGGGCATGATGCACCACGCGAGAAGGAGGTACTTCTGCTCATCAAATTTCAGTAACGTATCCTGCATCACAGCAGCCATCTGCGGATGACGTAAAGCACAGCAACCCAATCCGGCATCAAGCCATGCCTCTATCTGTTTCCTTCTCTTCACGCCGGGAGCGCAACCCCCGGGAACGCGGAGCCCCGGCTCCGCATCTTTCCATCCGGGAACGCGGAACCCCAGCTCCGTATCTTTCCATCCGGGAACGCGGAGCCCCGGCTCCGCATCTTTCCATCCGGGAACGCGGAGCCCCAGCTCCGCATCTTTCCATCCGG
>JAFGMZ010000146.1 GCA_016927285.1 Chlorobiaceae bacterium | reverse complement strand
TGCTCGATGTGAATTTTCATGAAGCTATATCGATGATCGAAGTTCCTGATGTCGAGCCTGAGACCATTGTCGAGGAGTATCAGACCGGCTATCTTCTTGGCGATAAGGTTATCCGGCATGCAAGGGTTATCGTTGCAAAATAGAGTAGAGGTTTCAGTAATTTTTTGTTGGCGTGTGACGCAATATCGGGATATGAACCATGAAAAAAGATTTTTATGAGGTGCTCGGCGTAAGCCGGTCGGCATCGAAAGATGATATTAAAAAAGCATATCGTAAACTTGCTCTGCAGTACCATCCGGACAAAAATCCCGGCAATCAGGATGCCGAGGAGCATTTCAAGGAGGTTAACGAGGCTTACGAGGTGCTCAGCAACGATGACAAGCGTCGTCGCTATGATCAGTTTGGCCATGCGGGTGTGGGTTCTTCGGCCGCATCAGGCGCTGGCGGCGCTTATGCGGGCGGCGTAAACGATTTTAATGATATTTTCAGCGCATTCAACGATATGTTCGGCGGGCGCGCAAAGGGCGGCACCGGTTCGCCTTTCGGGTTCGAGGATGTCTTCGGTGGAGGGGGCGGCAGGCGAGGCCGCACATCGACAGGGATTCCCGGTGCAGATCTGAAAATTCGTCTGAAGCTGACCCTTGAAGAGATTGCTAAAGGTGTTGATAAAACCCTGAAGATCAAGAAGCAGGTTCCCTGTAAAGAGTGCAACGGTTCTGGTTCGAAAACAGGCAGTTCGGAAACCTGTCCGACATGCCATGGATCAGGAGAGGTTCGTCAGGCTTCGAAGACCATGTTCGGACAGTTCGTGAATATTGCGGCATGTCCTACCTGTGGCGGCGAAGGTCGGGTGGTGAAGGATCGTTGTACTTCCTGCTACGGAGAAGGTATAAAGCAAGGTGAAGTTACCGTCAAGGTTACGGTTCCTGCAGGCGTTCAGGACGGGAATTATCTTACCCTCAGGGGACAGGGCAATGCTGGTCCCAGAGGTGGGGAGCCAGGTGATCTTATTGTGGTTATCGAGGAGAAGCCGCATGAACTGTTCAAACGCAACGGCAACGATGTGATTTATGATCTTGCTGTGAGCTATCCCGACCTTGTCATGGGCACGAAAATAGATGTGCCGACGCTTGACGGTGAGGTGAAGCTTACCATTCCCGCTGCGACCCAACCGGAAACCATGCTTCGCATCGCAGGTCATGGAATCGGTCATCTGAGAGGGTCAGGCAGGGGTGATCAGTATGTCAGGGTCAATGTGTATGTTCCTAAAGATATTTCACATCACGATAAGGAGCTGCTCAGGGAGATGAAAAAATACGGATCCTTTTCTCCATCAGGCAGTGGCGAGGGTGAGGAAAAGAGTTTTTTTGAGAAAGCCCGTGACATCTTCAGTTAACGGGCGAAATCATAGTATGAAGACATAAGCCGGTTTGATACCGGCTTATGTCCTTCAGTTTCATCAGGGTGTCTCTAAAAAGTGGTTATTGCGCGCCTGAATTGCTGTGTTGGCAGGTATTCCAGGTCCTTATGGCGTGTACACTCCGGTTTTTCCGCTCTGATCACCTTGCTTTTTGAGCCCCCATCACCGACCGACTTTACAGCCCTCCGGTTTCGGCTTTGGCTTCTTCGATTATTTCAAGCGTGATTTCCCGGTAGCCCATCTCTTCGGCATATTCTTCGGTTGCTATCTTTATTCTGTTGCGGAAAAATGATGGTACGGCATCGAGCAGATCGAGAGCTTCGTCAGTCCACTGCATGGAGGCGTTTCTGCGCCGGGTGTCCCGTTTGTAGTTTTCGCTGAGCTCTTCAGCAAACGATTCGATGGCCTCGGGGTCGGAGAGTTGCTGCGGGGAAAAAATTTTTTCGGCAAGAATCCGGTTGCGCACCAGGTGCATTTTGAGCTGAGGCAGATAAAGCAGTGTCGCCATGGGTTCAGGGCTGCCGCAGGTAAGGAAGAGGGCGATCTTCTTTCGTTTGAGGTTTTGTTTCAGGTTGCTCTGGATCAGTGCCCCGAGCAGCTGCGATGATACAAGCAGGTAATAGATCGGGGCGCCCATGATGACGACATCGAAATCCTGGATGAAGTTATAATCGCCGGTGGCCTTACATTTCGCTTTTTCAACGTAGGCACCGTTTTTTGCCAGTTCTGCACCTATCGAATCGATCAGCTTGTCCGTCGATCCTCCGGCGGTATGGCTGTCATAGAGGATAATAGCCCTCATTTGCTCTTGCTGCGTTGCTTGTGTCATTGCAATGATTTGGTTGCGGCACTGTGCTGTGCTGTGCGTTGATTGAATTGTTATTAATAATAATACATTCATCGAAAAAACGCTAATCGGTCGGCTGGCAACGGAAGGGAAAAAAAAGAGGGCGGTTGTTTTCCGCCCTCCTGAAAGAGAATAGTCCTGTAATAAACCTCGATTACACGAAGTTCGAGTAGATTTCAAGCAGGTCTACCACTCTGGTGGAGTAACCGAGCTCGTTGTCGTACCAGCCGACTACTTTTACCATGTTTCCTGAGCTCATGGTCAGGAGAGAGTCGAAAATGCAGGAGTGCGGGTTTCCAACGATGTCCTGAGAGACGATCGGGTCTTCGCAGTACTCGAGGTAGCCTTTCATCGGCCCTTCGGCTGCGGCTTTCATTGCCGCATTGACTTCGGCTTTTGATGCTTCGCGATCAAGTATGACCGTTACGTCGGTGACCGAACCGTCAGGCACCGGCACTCTCATGGCAAATCCGTCGAGTCGTCCGACAAGTTCAGGAATAACTTCGCCGATCGCCTTTGCTGCACCGGTGCTGGTCGGAATGATTGATAGCGCCGCAGAGCGTGCACGGCGGAGATCCTTGTGGGGAAGATCGAGAATGTTCTGGTCGTTGGTGTATGCGTGTACGGTGGTCATGAACCCTTTCGTAATGCCGAAGCTGTCCTGCAGGACTTTTACCATTGGTGCCAGGCAGTTGGTCGTGCAGCTGGCGTTCGAGACGATTTCCTCGTTTCCGGTGATGTTGTTTTCATTGACGCCAAGTACGATGGTGGCATCGACCTTGTCTTTAGCCGGGGCCGAGATAATGACCTTTTTGGCGCCGGCAGTAAGGTGTTTTGCCGCGGCTTCGCGACTGGTGAAAATGCCGGTCGATTCAACGACCATATCGCAACCCAGAGTCTGCCAGGGGAGCTGGGTCGGGTCTTTTTCTGCGGAGATGCTGATGGTCTGGCCGTTGACGATGATGTTGCTGCCCTCTGTTGAAACTTCGCCCTGGAATTTCTTGTGGGTTGAGTCGTATTTGAGCAGGTGGGCGAGAGTTTTGGTGTCGCAGAGGTCGTTGATCGCTACGATTTCAAATTTCGGGTTATTCATGGCCTGGCGGAATACCAGTCGTCCGATGCGGCCGAATCCGTTAATGCCGACTTTTACTTTTGCCATAGGAGCTTATGTGTGTATAGGTTAGTTTATCTGCACTATTGTGCTGTTTCTGCTCAACATGAAAATACCAGAGAAGATATAATATCAAAACGAATAATCGGGCTTATTTGCCAAAATTCCCAAGAAAAAGTGTTTTAAGGTTACTGAAGCTGCCGTTGCTCATCAGGACCACAACATCGTTTTCTTCGATGACGCTTTCAAGAAAGCCCACGATATCCCCGGGGTAGTCGGAAGTGCCTGTTCCGGCGATAAATACTGATTTATTCTGTTCCTGCAGCTCGCATTCAAGCCTTGATACATCGAGCTGCATGTCGGGGGCGTAGCGTTCCGGCCTGTGTACTTTGCCCAATACTACGATGGAAGCAGGCCCGAAACATGCTGCAAGTTCCTGCTGGAAAATGTTTCGGGTGGTGGTGTTGGAGCGCGGCTCGAAACAGGCAATGATCCGGCGTCCGGGGCAGAGTTCGGTTATGGCTTCAAGTGTTGCCCTGATTGCTGTGGGGTGGTGGGCAAAATCCTCGATCAGGGTGAGTCCCGATCGTATTCCTTCGGTGACCTCCATGCGTCTTTTCGGCCTTCTGAATTGCGGCATCGCGCAGGTTATGGTTTCCATGTGCAGTCCGCAATGCGTCGCAGCGGCTATGGCTCCAAGGGCGTTCATAATATTGTGCCTTCCGGCAAGGGGAATGCTGAGGGTTCCTTCCGGCTTTCCGTTTTTGCAGATGGTGAGGGTTGTTATGCCGTTGCTGCCGAAGATGTCGCACGCACTCCAGTCGCATCCGTCGCTGAACCCGAATCGCTCGACGGGGCAGAACGCTCCTGAGGAGGCTTCGCAGGCAGCTGGATCGTCTCCGTTGACGAGCAGGATTCCGGTGCCGGGAATGAGGTTGACGAATTGCCGGAAACTTTTACGGATATCTTCGAAGGAGTCGAAAATATCGGCATGGTCGAATTCCATGTTGTTAATGATGGCGATATCCGGACGGTAGAGCATGAATTTGCTTCGTTTGTCGAAGAACGACGTGTCGTATTCGTCTCCTTCGGTAACGAAGAAGCCGGGTTCTTTCTGTCCTGATGCCCTGCAGCTGATCGAGAAGTTTTCCGGAATTCCGCCTATGAGAAAGCCGGGTTTGAGTCCGCCGTATTCGAGCAGCCAGGCAAGAATGGATGTTGTTGTGGTTTTGCCATGGGTTCCCGTCACGACAAGCGAGGTGTTTTTTGCTATGAGTTCGTTTCGTACCAGTTCGGGCATCGAAATCAGCTGGAGGCGATGGTTGAGCGCATATTCAAGTTCGCAGTTTCCTCTGCTGACAGCATTGCCGACAACAACGAGGTCAGGGGTGGACCCGGAGATGTTTTTTTCTGAAAATCCTTTGAAATAACGGATGTTGTTCGTCTCGAGATAGGTGCTCATGGGCGGGTAGAGTGCGGTATCTGAGCCGCAGATGGCGTGACCGAGATGGGAGAGCGCTACGGCAACCGAAGCCATTGCGGTTCCGCCGATGCCGAGAAAGTAGATGGAGCTCATGAGTGAAACGGTTGCTTGATGGGATTGCAGAGCTGTTTTTATTGATAAAAGATATACAGAAAATAGGGTTCGATCACAAGAGGGGTGCGCTGAAAGCTTTTGTTCTGATTGCTTTAAGCAGCGATTCGGTTTGTGTCCGGTATTAGAAAATTGTCGGCGATGCGGAAAAAGAGGGAGATAATCTTTATTTTATAAGTTATTACAGCGGTATCGGCAGACTTCAATGGAAGGGTCAGATCCGATTTTTTTTACATATGCGTCAATTTACTCTTTTATGCAATTCATCGATCTGATTACCCAGAAAAACCGGATTCGGTCGTCTCTTCTGCAGCGTTTCGAGGCAATTCTCGATCACGGGCAGTTTATTATGGGTCCGGAGGTTTGCGAGCTGGAGTCGCAGCTTGCTGCATATACCGGTTCGCGTTTCTGTGTTTCCTGTTCTTCCGGTACGGACGCATTGCTCATGCCTCTGTTGGCTAAAGATGTTGGGCCGGGCGATGCCGTTATCACCACCCCTTTTACCTTTATTGCTACGGCTGAAGTTATCAGTCTGAGTGGAGCGACTCCGGTTTTTGCCGATATCGATCCGGCAACGTTCAACATCGATCCCGGATGCATCTCAGGGGCCGTTCGGGAGGCAACGGAGAAGGGGCTGAATCCGAAAGTACTTATCCCGGTTGATCTTTTCGGTCTGCCGGCCGATTACGAAAGCCTCGATACGATTGCTGCCGGGCATGGTCTCTGGATTCTTGAAGATGCTGCCCAAAGTTTCGGTTCGTCCACGCATGGACGTCGGGCCGGAAGTTTCGGGCTCGCTGCGGCGACCTCTTTCTTCCCTGCAAAGCCGCTTGGGTGCTATGGCGATGGGGGGGCGGTGTTTACCGACGATGCGGAGCTTGATCTCCTGCTTCGTTCGGTCAGGGTACATGGCAGCGGTGCCGACAAGTACAGTAACGATCGTATAGGCATCAATGGAAGGCTCGATTCCATGCAGGCTGCGGTTCTGCTTGAGAAACTGGTGATTTTCGACGAGGAGCTTGCAGCGCGTCAGCGAGTTGCCGAAGCTTATGGATCGCGGCTTCGGAGCAAGCTCGCAGTTCCCGCTATTCCTGATGGTTCGGTTTCCGCCTGGGCGCAGTACTCTCTTCTTGCTTCATCCGGGAAGGAGCGGGACGATATTATGGCAGCGCTTCTGAAAGAGGGGATTCCGTCGGCGATTTATTACAAGATTCCGCTCCATCTGCAGAAAGCATTTTCGTCGCTGGGTTACAGGGAAGGGGATTTTCCGGTTTCCGAAGAGATGAGCCGGCGGGTGTTTTCGTTGCCGATGCATCCCTATCTTTCGGAGGAGGAGATCGGGAAAATCTGTTCGGTCGTTGCTGCGTGCGTCTGAACTCTCTTCATGATCCTGCTGAGCCCTGCACAGCCGGTTTTGCGTTTGTTTTCGGGGCTTGAGCTTTTTTTGCCCCCGCATTTGCATATATCGCAACCATCTCCCTGACGTTCAGGGCAGGGGCTGTCTGTTGCCGCATTCTTTCAGCAGGCCGTCCTGCATGTGCAGGCAGCGGTCGGCCATGGCGGCATATGCTTCGTTATGCGTAACGATGACGAAAGAGGTCTGCCGTTCTCTTGACAGCTTTGCCATCAGTTCGTAGAGTGAACGGCTGTTCATGCTGTCGAGGTTTCCGCTGGGTTCGTCGGCAAGGATCAGTTTCGGATCGTTCATCAGTGCTCTTGCAATGGCAACCCGCTGTTGTTCTCCCCCGGACAGTTCGGATGGGAGGTGATCGTGTCGGTCCATAAGGCCGAATTCGGCAAGCAGGGTTTCGGCTTGTTTTTTTGCTGGCGGCAGCTTGCCTGTGGCGATGAATTCCGGCAGGGCGACGTTTTCGAGTGCAGTGAAGTCGGACAGCAGATGGTGGAACTGGAAAACGAACCCGATTTTCCGGTTTCGAAACGCTGCGAGCTGCTTCTGTGAGTAGAGGTATCTCCCTTTGCTGAAGAGCGGAGAGCCTTCGAAAAGAATTTCGCCCTGATCGGGCGTGTCAAGGGTGCCGAGCAGGTTGAGCAGCGTGGTTTTGCCGCTGCCCGATGCGCCGATTACCGTGAGCATTTCACCTGTGCGAACCGAGAGGTCGATGCCTTTGAGTATGGGTATTGGCGCCTGGCCGGGCAGGGTGTAGGATTTTCTGATGTTTGTTGCTTGGAGCAGCATGGTTTACAACGGTCTTGTTTGTCCCTCGCCTTCGATGATCCATTTGTAACTGGTCAGTTCCCGGAGGGCCATCGGTCCTCTGGCGTGCAGTTTTTGTGTGCTGATGCCAATTTCTGCACCGAGACCGAACTGTGCTCCGTCGGTATAGGCGGTCGAGGTGTTTGCATAGACTGCTGCGGCGTCGACCCGTTTCAGGAAGGCGGCTTTAGCAGCAGGGTCGTTGGTGATGATGGCTTCGCTGTGCCTTGAGCTGTAGCGGGCGATATGGTCGATGGCTTCGTCAAGCGATCCGACGATTTTTACTGAAAGTCTGAGAGAGAGAAATTCTGTGCCGAAGTGCTCGGGAAGGGCATGCTCAAGCAGGGTTTCCGGATATGAGCCCAGCAGAGTCGCATAGGCGGCTTGATCTGCGTAGATGATGACCATTTTTTCGGCCAGAGGGGCAACGAAAGCATGGAGGTCTTCTGTACGGTCTGCATGTACCAGAAGGGTGTCGAGGGCGTTGCATACGCTGGGTCTGCGTGTTTTGGCATTGAGAACGATGTCGGCGACCATGCCGGTATCTGCGGTTTTGTCTATATAGGTGTGCACGATGCCCGCGCCGGTTTCAATGACGGGTACTGTTGCATTCCTTCGCACGAAATCGATCAGCTTTTGGCTGCCTCTCGGAATGATCACGTCGATATGATCCACGGCGTTGAGCATATATGATGCGGCTTCGCGTTCGGATGGCAGCAGCGTGAGCGTATCGGAATCCATGCCGTGTTTGCTTATAAGGGGTCTGATGCAGTTCACGATGGCGGCGTTCGATGCATGGGCATCGCTTCCTCCTTTGAGAATGGTGGCATTGCCGGATTTCAGGCAAAGCGCAAAGACGTCGAATGTGACGTTTGGGCGCGCTTCGTAGATGATGCCGATCACTCCGATCGGAACGGTTGCTTTCGTCAGTTCAAGTCCGTTCGGCAGCCGACGCTGCTCGAGTATGAGGTTGAGGGGGGATGGCAGCGATGCGACGTTTCTGAGGTCGCGGGCGATCCCTTCAAGGCGTTGTTCGTTGAGAAGCAGACGGTCATACATTGGATCGGATCCATTCATGCGGGCGAGATCTTGGCGATTTGCTTCGAGTATGGTGGACGTTGCCGATGGAATGGTATCGGCAACGTCGAGGAGCAGGGCATTGATGGCCTGTTCTTCGATGGTGACAAGCTTGCGGCTGGCTTCTCTGGCTGCCCTGAAGATCTTTGTGAAGATTTCCTGCATTGGGTTTCTTTGGCAATTACTGTATGATATAGAGATAATCGTAATGGATGAAAGGTTTCTGACCTTTCTGTCCGAGGATCGAACGGGTTTTTTCCGAATTATAGCCGGCCATGCCGTAACCGAGCACAGTGCCGTCCGTCGCGCAGATTTTAACGATATCGCCTTTGAAGAAGGTTCCCTGCACCGATTCGATGCCGACCGGCAGCAGACTGTTCGCCCGCTCTCCAGATGTCAGCGCAGAGCGAGCCCCGTCATTGATCGTTACCGAGCCTTTTTCCATGCCTTCAGTGTGAGCGATCCACCGTTTGGGACCATAGGTTGGTTTTTCGGGCAGAAAGGTTGTTCCGGGGCATTTTCCGTCGAGGATTGAGAGGAGGATGTCCGGCGTTTTCCCGTTGGCGATATGAACGGTTATGCCGAGGCGGGAGAGTTTCTGGGCTATATGGCATTTCGTGAGCATGCCACCCCGACCGAATTCCGATTTGCCGGGGGCTATATATTGATGGAAATGTTTCTCGGAAGGGGAAATTTCCCTGATGATGGCGCTATTGCCGGTTTTCATGTCGAAAAGACCATCGACATGTGAAAGAATTATATAGCCGTCAACATGCATCATCGAAGCGATCAGTCCCGAGAGTTCGTCGTTATCGGTAAACATCAGTTCCGTTACCGATACCGCGTCGTTTTCGTTTACGACGGGGATGATATGCTGATGGAGCAGAGAGGCGAAGCAGGTTCGCATGTTCAGATAATGGACACGGTCACGGAAATCCTCTTTAGTGACGAGGATTTGCGCTGTGATGAGCCCGTGGTCGGCAAACATATCGGTGTAGGTATTGATCAGTCTGATCTGACCTGTGGCTGAAAGAACCTGCCTTGTCGCTACGGGCGGAAGGTTTCCGGCGAGCGTTACGATGGAGCGTCCGGCACCAACGGCACCAGACGAGACCAGAATGACCTGGACCCCCTGTTTATGGAGTTCCGCAATCTGGCAGGTGAGTTGTGCAAGCACCCCGGTATCAAGACGGCCATCTTTTCCGGTGATGACGTTTGTGCCGACTTTGATGACTATTTTCTGATAGATGGGATTGCGGTTCATCATGGATGCTTTCTGTGCTGTTTCTGTCCGGCATAGGTTATTGTCAGAGACGATAATAATGAAAAGACAGATAAAGATATAAAATTGCGGGAGTATAGCGTGCGTTGCGCGCGGGAGCGGAATAAAGAATGAGAAATTTCTTTTTCTGCGCGGCGCGCGATAATACCGTTGGCGGGACGAACGATACTCCGGCTCTCCAAAGAGGATTTTGTTCCTGTAAAGTGTTACTCCTGTTTCAACGGAAAGCCTTCGTTTTTCAGGGTTGCCATATCGTTTTTTTTATTCGCCGCTGCGAATAGCTATCTTCAGGTAAACCGCTCAGCGTAAACGACAATTGACAGTGTTTCCGCAAAGCCTGCATCGGAAAAAATCAGCACACCTATTTGACCATGCTGTTAGCCGGACTCTCTGAGATTACCCTTCCGCTCAAGAACCCGGTTCTGCAGTTCTCGCTTATCCTGTTTATCATTCTTTTTGTGCCGTTTTTCCTGAAGCGACTGAAAATCCCCAGTCTTATCAGCCTCATCATTGCCGGAGCTGTCGTTGGGCCGAACGGCCTCAACCTGATGCTTCGCGACAGCAGCATCATTCTTTTCGGTACGGTAGGGTTGCTCTATATCATGTTCCTTGCCGGCCTGGAAATCGATGTGGCCGATTTCAAGAAAAACAGCGGGAGAAGCATTCTGTTCGGATTTTATTCCTTTTTGATATCGTTTTTTGCCGGAGTTTTTGTGTCGTTGTTTTTTTTGAATTTTTCATTGCTCCCGTCCCTTCTTATCGGCAGTATTTTTTCTTCGTATACGCTTATCGTCTATCCGATCATCAGCAAGTATGGTATAGCCAGAGATAAATCTGTCGGTATTGCCGTAGGGGGCACGATGATCACCGATACGCTTGCGCTGCTTGTTCTTGCTGTGGTGGCCGGGAGTACGAGTGGTCAGCTCGGAATGGCTTTCTGGATCAGGCTCCTGATAGGTATTACGCTTTTCAGCGTTATTGTCCTGCTTCTTTTTCCAGTCATCGCCCGCTGGTTTTTCAAGCGATTTGACGATAATGTCCTTCAATACCTGTTTGTATTGGGTATGGTGTTTTTTGCGGCTTTTCTTGCTGAAGCTGCCGGTGTTGAAGCCATTATCGGCGCTTTTCTCGGGGGCCTGGCACTCAACAGGCTCATTCCGCATACATCGCCGCTGATGAATAGAATCCGTTTCGTCGGTAACGCTATTTTCATTCCTTTTTTTCTTATCGGAGTGGGAATGCTGATCGATTCGCGTGCTTTTTTCAAGGATTTTGAAACCCTCAATGTGGCGCTGGTGATCATTGTTGCCGCTGGTTCTGCAAACTATCTGACAGCATTGATTACGCAGAAGATATATGGTTTTTCGGTTGATCAGCGCAGAGTGATTTTCGGGCTCATCAGCGCCCACGCCGCGGTTGCTCTTGCGACCGTATTGATAGGGTACAATACGATCACAGGCTATACGCTTGACGGGGTTCCTGTCCGGTTGCTCGAAGAACCAGTGCTCAATGCAACGATTCTTTTTATTCTTGTTTCGTGTACCATTGCTACTCTTGTGGGCGAAAAAGGGGCACAGAATATTGCGTTTGCCGAACAGGCCGAAGATGCAATATGTACAGCGGTAACGGAAACACCGGAAAGAATTCTCATGCCCATGAACGATCCGGAGACTGTTGAGGAGGTTGTTACTCTTGGTATTACTCTGAAATCTCCGAAAAATCGGGATGGTCTTTTCGCGCTACATGTTATCGACAGTAGTGCGGTTGGAGGAGGAGCTGAGAAAAATGCCGATAAATTACTTGAAAAAGCCGCTGTGGCGGCAGCATCGACTGATAATCGGTTATCGGGTCTCATCCGTTATGACGGCAGTATTGTCAACGGAATCGATGGTGTCGTAAGGGAGCAACGGATTACCGATCTTATTCTCAGTCTTCATTATCAGCGAGGCCTGACAGATTCTTTTCTTGGCAGTCTGTCGGAAATGCTGCTGATCACCTGTAATGTGACGACATTCATTTATAAGCCGGCTCAGCCGCTTGCGACTATCAGGCGTACGCTTGCGGTCATACCGCAGGGTGCGGAAAATGAGGATGGATTCATGTTATGGAAGGATCGTCTGGCGAGCATGGTTGCCAACACCGGATCGAAATTGGTGTTTTATGCTGACAAGCAAACGCTTTCCTATTTGAAAGAGAGTCATGCCGGCAGCTTTCCCAATGCTGAATACAAGATGTTCAGGAACCTCAATGATTTTTCTGGTCTTGCAAAAGAGATCAGAAACGATGATAATCTTGTCGTTGTTATGAGCAGGAGGAATTACCGTTCGTATCATTCGAGAATGGCGAAAATACCGTCGTATCTCAGCAGATATTTTAAAAATAACAGTTTTATCCTGATTTATCCGGTTCAAAGCCGCAATGATGAAGAAGTTCCCGAGTTTCCGGAGCTGACTTTGCCGGACCATTTCCGGTCAGCGGTCGATCAGGCGGGCGTGAAGCTTGGCGAAGCAATGACACGCATTCCTTTCAGGAGGTTGCCATTACGCTTTAAACGCAAAGCATAAACTCGTTATTATTACGTCATACCGCTTTCTTGCGTTCTGGCAGAATCACGCATGTTCATGGCAATGCGTCCCGTCAGCTGCCGCAAGGCATTTTCCGAATACCTGCAGACTGAAGCTTTCAAGCGCAAACCCGTTGTTCTTGCATAGTGCGGCGAGAAGCGATGCGAGTTCCTCGCTGGTGACCTCAATCACCTTACCGCACTGTTCGCAAATGATATGCAGGTGGTTTGCCACTCCGTGTGATTTTTCGTAATGCGTGTGTTTGTGGCCGAGGTCTATTTTAGTAACCAGATGGCATTTGAAGAGCAGGTCGAGCGTATGGTAGACAGTGGCTCTCGATATGCTCATGCCTTTTTTCTTCAGTCGCACAAAAATTTCATCGGCATCGAGATGTGAGGAGGATTTGTAGAGCTCTCGCAGAACGATCAGACGCTCCGTTGTGCAGCGCATGCCGTGTTCTTTCATGTATTCCTTGAACAGGTTTTCTGCCTGTACGAGTTTTTCACTGTTTTCTTTTTTATTCTGTGATGTCTGTCTCGTCATGGAGCAACGCTGGCGCGATTAGTGTGTCATTACGTACTTGTTATCTTCTACCTTTAATTTACAAATTTTTGAATCGAATATAGTATTTCCGCAATTTGAACGAGAAGCAATGGGTCGTAAGCCGATGCATGAGTTTTTGTGCGGGGTTTTGTCCTTAAAATCGTTAATTCTCTGCACAGTTGGTCCTGCCGCAACTTTTTAGGCTGTCTGCAGGTTCGGGAAGAAAATGTAAAAAAATATGTTATTGCATTTCGAAGCATTATGATTCTACCGATTACGATATACAGTGACGAAATTCTCCGGAAGCAAGCGGTTATGGTTGAAGGTATCGATAAAAGCATCAGGGAGCTGATAGCCAATATGTTCGATACCATGTACAAAGCGCCCGGAATTGGGCTTGCTGCCCCTCAGGCTGGCAGTTCGTTACGGTTGCTTGTGCTCGACATATCCTGCATGGCCGAGTATTCCCATATCAGTCCCATGGTTGCGATCAACCCGGTTATTCTGTCTTCAAAGGGTTATCTTGCGATGGAAGAGGGTTGCCTGAGCGTTCCCGGAGTGCAGGGTGATGTCGTCAGGCCGGCGACGATCAGTCTGCAGTACCGCGATGAGGAGTTTGTCTTGCATACCAGGGAGTTTTCTGGTATGCTTGCAAGAGTGCTGCAGCATGAAATCGATCATCTCGATGGTAAGCTGTTTGTTGACAGGCTGCAGAAACGGGAACGAAGAAAAGTGCAGAAGGATCTCGATGCGATTGCTGCCGGTCGTTTTGCTGCTTCTTATCCGGTCGCACCGCTCGTTTCTGTTGTGGAGGGAAGCAGGGTCGTCTGAAAGAGTGCTCTTGTAATTTTTTCCTTATGGCCTTTATATGAGAATAGTTTTTATGGGAACCCCTGATTTTGCGGTTCCCTCTCTTCGTAGAATTGCCTCTGAAGGGGATAGTTTCGATATTGTGCTGGTCGTTACCGGTCCGGATAAGCCTCGCAGGAAGAAACATGCCCCCCCTGAACCGACGCCGGTAAAAAAAGCGGCTTCTGAACTTGGACTTCCGGTTTACGAGACCGATGATCCGGCCAGCCCCGCATTCGCTGCAGCCGTCGCAGCGGTTAAGCCAGATATTATCGTCGTTGCCGCTTTCCGCATTCTTCCTCCTGCGGTCTATAAACTTGCTCCTCTTGGGGCCTTCAATCTGCACGCATCGCTTTTACCGGCTTACCGGGGCGCTGCTCCGATTAACTGGGCGATTATCAGAGGTGAAAATGTTACCGGCGTTACTACTTTTTTTCTTCAGGAGCGGGTTGATACCGGCAATATTATTCTGATGCATGAGGTTCCGGTTCTGCCGGATGACAACGCAACGTCGCTTGCGGAGAAACTTTCGGTTGCCGGCGCTGCGCTTGTTGCGGAAACGCTTCGTTGCATCGCTTCCGGCAGGGTAGATGTGCGTCAGCAGGATAGCGGGCTTGTATCGAAAGCGCCGAAGCTTACCCGTGAGAATACCCGTATCCGGTGGAATTCGCCGGCAGCGTCCATTTGTGATTTCATCAGGGGACTTGCTATGAAGCCGGCAGCCTGGACCATGCTCGAAGGGAAAAGCATGAAAATTTACAGAGCGTTACAGGCAAGAACAAATGTCGAAGTCGGGGGCATGCCCGGAACGGTACTTGTTCATGAGGGAAGACTGTTTGTTTCCGCCATGGACGGTTGGGTCGAAATTCTTCAGCTTCAGCTCGAAGGGAAGAAAATTATGGATGCGGCTGAATTTTTAAGAGGGTTCCGTCAGGATGAGTATCCCGATCCGCTTGTGCTCGTGTGATTGTCATGCCATCGCTTTATTTCGTATATTCCCGACTTGAAACAGCAAGGAGCCTCTTATGCTCGTTCATGACTTTACGGCAGAGTCGGGGAGGCGATCTTTCCATGAAATTAAACGCTCTTTTTTATGTCCCTCTCTTCTCCGGAAGTTAGCTTCATACGTAACTTCTGCATTATAGCTCATATCGATCATGGTAAATCGACTCTTGCCGACCGCCTGCTCGAGGTAACCCATACGCTCGACCGTACCCGGATGAGTTCTGCACAGGTGCTTGACGACATGGATCTCGAGAAGGAACGGGGAATCACCATCAAAAGTCACGCTGTACAGATGAAACATCGGGCCGAAGATGGTCAGGAGTATATCCTGAATCTCATCGATACACCGGGGCACGTGGATTTCAGTTATGAAGTATCCCGTTCTCTCGCAGCTTGCGAGGGGGCGCTGCTTGTGGTCGATGCGACTCAGGGCGTTGAGGCGCAGACCATTGCTAACCTCTATCTTGCAATCGATGCCGGGCTTGAAATTATTCCGGTCATCAACAAAATCGATCTGCCCTCCTCCGATGTCGAAGGCGTGGCTTCGCAGATTATAGAGCTGATAGGTATCGGTCGCGAAGAAATCCTGCAGGTTTCAGCCAAGTCCGGCATAGGAATCGATGAGCTGATGAAGGCCATCATAGCGCGTATTCCTGCTCCGAAAGATAACAGGCAGAAGCCGCTGAGGGCTCTTATTTTCGATTCGGTGTTCGATCCCTACCGCGGTGCGGTCATCTATCTGAGGATCGTGGACGGGGTACTTCGTAAAGGGGAGCGGGTGAAGTTTTTCGCCAACGATAATCTGTACAATGCGGAAGAAATAGGTACGATGAGCCTCAAGCGTCAGCCTAAGGATGTGCTTGCTTCGGGCAATGTGGGTTATCTGATATGTTCCATCAAGGATGTGAAGGATGCAAAGGTCGGGGATACCGTAACGCATGCTGCAGGACCTGCCGCTGAGCCGCTTTCCGGGTATAAGGAGGTTAAGCCGATGGTCTACAGCGGCTTGTATCCTGTGAACTCCAATGAATTTGAAGATCTGCGCGAGTCGCTCGAGAAGCTTTCGCTGAACGATGCATCTCTGGTTTATACTCCTGAAACTTCGGTTGCTCTCGGTTTTGGGTTCCGATGCGGTTTCCTCGGTCTCCTTCACATGGAGATCATTCAGGAGCGTCTGGAGCGTGAGTATAACGTGAATATCATTACTACGGTGCCCAACGTGGAGTATCGGGTAATTATGACCAATTCCGAGGTTGTGGTTGTGGATAATCCATCGAAGATGCCTGATACGTCGAAGATTGGTCATGTCGAGGAGCCATACGTCAGTATGCAGATTATTACGCTTTCCGAATATATCGGCAATATCATGAAGCTCGGTATGGAGCGTCGAGGCGAGTACAGGAATACCGATTATCTGGACAGTACGAGGGTGAACATGCATTTCGAGTTTCCTCTTGCAGAGATCGTTTTCGATTTTCACGACAGGCTCAAGTCAATTTCGAAGGGATATGCATCGATGGATTACGAGTACATCGGTTATCGGGAGTCTGACCTGGTCAAGCTCGATGTCTTGCTTAACGGTGAACCGGTCGATGCGCTTTCGATCATCGTTCACCGTTCGAAGGCTTATGATTGGGGCAGGAAGCTTTGTCAGAAGCTGAAAGGGATTATTCCGAAGCAGATGTACGAAGTGGCCATCCAGGCAGCGATAGGCAGCAGGGTCATTTCAAGAGAGACTATTTCCGCTATGCGCAAAAACGTGCTTGCAAAATGTTACGGTGGTGACATCAGCCGTAAACGCAAGCTCCTTGAGAAGCAGAAAGAGGGCAAGAAGCGCATGAAACAGGTGGGCAGGGTAGAGATTCCGCAGGAGGCTTTCCTCGCCATTCTTAATATTGACGAGTAGGTGGGGGGGGGAGTGATTTTCGCGAAGGAATCACTCGGAAATGTCGTCCAATCTTTGGTGATTGTCAGCCGGTTTTTAAGCCGAGAGCGTGTTTTATAGTATTAATTCATTATTAAAACTGTTGATACCGTGAGTACTGAACAGGATAAGTCGCTGAAAAAACATTCGAAAGAGTGGTTCGACGCATTGGTCATTGCGGCGATCTTTGCTATCGTGCTGAGGTTTTTTGTTGTTGAGTCATACAGGATACCGACCGGTTCGATGGAAAATACTCTTCTGGCCGGCGATTTTCTGTTTGTTAATAAATATGTCTATGGCGCCAAGGTTCCATTTACCGACTACAGGCTTCCGGCTGCTGATGAGGTGGAGCGAGGAGATATCATTGTGTTCAAGTTTCCGAAAGACAGGTCGCTGAACTATATCAAGCGATGTGTGGCTGTGAGCGGGGATACGGTAGAGATAAGGGGCCGGCAGCTGTTTGTGAACGGCAAATTTTCGATGCTTCCTGAGCATGCGCAGTTCATCGGGCAGGAAATGCCTTCCGGCGCAGCTGATTTTCAGATATTTCCAAGGTTTTCGACCTTCAATAAGGATAATTACGGCCCGTTGCGCATTCCTCGTAAAGGAGACGTTATCGATTTGAACGAAAGGACTTATCAACTCTACAGTTCACTCGTTGCTGATGAAGGTCATGATATTTCGATGACTGCCGGTCAGGTTTATGTTGACGGCGTACCTGCCGGAACCTATACCGTAGGGGATAATTATTATTTTGCCATGGGAGATAACCGCGATAACAGCCTCGACAGCCGTTACTGGGGGTTTCTGCCTGAGAGCGATATTTTGGGAGAGGCGATGATGGTTTACTGGTCATGGGATCCTGACCGCTCACTTTTTCTGGATCTTCCGGGCAAGTTTTCGTCGATAAGGTGGGGCCGCATCGGCATGGTGGTTCATTGAGCGTCTCTGTTCATTTTCAGGATTGTTTCGCAAGCGCCTGAGGCGGATTCAAGGAGTCTGCGCTTGCAGAAAAGCGTTTTCTGCAGTTCCGGTGCTTCGATAGAGATATTCCGCAGCGTTTTGTGGCGTCGGTGGTTTTCGGGGCTGCCTGGCGCAGATATCAGTTCGATACTCCTGATGGTAAGGGCGTCGAGTCCGATTGTTGGTATAACGGAGCCTATCCTGATGGTTTCCGCATGCTTGTTTGACTCCTGATAGCCTTGTTGTACCTGTTCTTTGAATGTACCGTTCAGCTTACATGATACCGCGCCATACAGGACCAGATACCCGGAAAGAAAGAGGATGCCGGGTGAAAGAAGCAGCGCTTTTGTCCAGGCGAAGGGCGTTACGCTATACTTTGGCGATCGGAGGATCATGGTCAAGGGTCAGTAGCTTCAGCAATTGTTCGGGCTGGGTGGTATTGCTTGTCTATGATACGATTTTTTCAGTTTTTTAGTTTAAATCTGTCTCTTTTTTATGTCAATAGAATCCCGGATTCCTACATACGTTCTTCATCCTCTCATACGGGAGGTTCATGCCGATACTGAGACTCCGGTTTCAGTTTACCTGAAACTGCAGCGTCCGATGTCGTGCCTGCTCGAATCAGTAGAAGGAGAGGAACGGCTTGCTCGTTTTTCTTATATCGCTATCGATCCAGTGGCCGTGCTTCGGGGATCTGTGGGCACTGAGCCTGTTCTTGAGGTACTTGATGATCGTTTCAGTTCGCTGCATTCCGCAGTGGCCGGAGATTCCTGTCTGCGGAGCGTGATTGACCGCTGTCTTCAGGAGTTCGATACGCTTGAGCTGCCCGGACGGAAGAACGGTACGCCACGCATGATCACTTCAGGCGTATTCGGTTATTTCAGTTATGATGCCATGCATCTTCTGGAAAGGATTCCAGAGCCGGCATTGCCTGATCCCGCGGGAATGGACGATATCGTGCTGCTTTTCTGCGACACGCTTGTGGTTTTCGACAATATCATGCGCAAGGTATTCATCGCTGCCAATTTTCTTGATGAAAGCGACAGAGACCGGGCTGAAACCAGGCTTGATCTCATAGAGGAACAGATGCTTCGTCCTCTTGGCCGCGAAGAGGTGGTCATGAAACCCGAGCTGCCGGCAGCGGTGGTTTCGAACACTACAAGGGCAGCCTATCTGGCGAAAGTCGAAAAAGCAAAAGAGTACATTCTTGCAGGCGATATTTTTCAGGTGCAGGTTTCACAGCGCCTGCGTCGTCCGCTCACTACGCGTCCGTTCGATGTTTATCGGATGCTCAGGACGGTCAACCCTTCGCCCTATCTTTACTATTTCGATCTTGCGGAGACGAAGATAGTGGGTTCTTCGCCTGAATTACTGGTGAAGGTGCAGCGCGATGAACAGGGCAGACGGATTGTCGATACCCGGCCTATCGCCGGGACGAGAAAGCGTGGCAGTACCTATGAAGAGGATGCGTGCATAGCTGCAGAGCTGCTTGCCGACGAGAAGGAGTGTGCCGAACATCTCATGCTGATCGACTTGAGCCGGAACGATATCGGCCGGATTGCAAAGGTCGGTACGGTGGAGACCAACGAGATGATGATTATTGAAAAATATTCCCATGTGATGCATATTGTCAGCAATGTGCGCGGAGAACTGCATGACGAGCTCGGTACCATGGATGCTTTCTGGTCCTGTTTCCCGGCGGGAACGCTTACCGGCGCGCCGAAGGTTCGCGCCATGGAAATTATCTACGAACTCGAAGAAGAGAAACGGGGACTCTATGGCGGTGCGGTCGGGTTCCTCGATTTCAAGGGAAATCTTACTACTGCCATCGCGATACGTACCATGGTTGTGCGGGATGGAACCATCTATTTTCAGGCAGCAGGCGGAATCGTTGCCGATTCCAGGCCTGAAAGTGAATATGAAGAGACCATGAACAAGATGCGGGCCGGTCTGACCGCTGTAGAAAATATAGAGGCTTTATTGTAAACGATACCGATACCCAAACACGAATGAACCATGAAAAAGAAGAAAAGACTCAGTATGCGATCTCTGCTGTTTGTCCTTGCCGGCATTGTGGCTGGAGGGCTTGTCTTTGCCAATATTGAATTCACCATTCCCGGCAGGGACTCCGCACTCTCTCTGAGCAGCAAACCCAATTTTGCAACAGCGAAAAACAACTTCGAGAATTACCCAATACAGTCGTTAAGGGATTTTAACGAGGCGTTTGTCAGAATCGCCGAGTCTGCTACTCCTTCGGTGGTGACGATTTTTACGGAAAAGACCGTGAACCGCAGGACTATAAGTCCGTTCGAGTTTTTCGGACGCAGTCCTTTCGAGGAGTTTTTTGGTACGCCTCGAGGCGGCGGTTCCAATGGACGCAAGGAGGTGCAGCGAGGGCTTGGTTCAGGCGTGATCGTGACTTCTGATGGGTATATTCTTACAAACAATCATGTCATCGACAAGGCCGATGTCGTTTACGTACGTACATCCGATAACCGGAAGCTGGAAGCAAAGGTTATCGGTACCGATCCCAAAACCGATCTTGCCGTTATAAGGGTGAATGCCAAAGGACTCAAGCCCATCATGATCGGCGACAGCGAGCGTCTGAGGGTTGGCGAGTGGGTTATTGCCATAGGCAGCCCTCTTGGCGAGAGCCTTGCCAGAACGGTGACTCAAGGTATCGTGAGCGCAATCGGACGTTCGAATGTAGGCCTTGCGGATTATGAGGACTTCATCCAGACCGATGCGGCAATCAATCCGGGCAATTCCGGCGGTCCTCTTGTGAACATCAACGGCGAGCTTGTCGGTATTAATACGGCGATCGCAAGCCGCACTGGCGGGTTCGAGGGGATAGGGTTTGCCGTGCCGTCCAACATGGCTCAGAAAGTGCTTACTTCACTCATCACAACCGGTAAGGTCACCCGCGGGTATCTTGGCGTGAGCATTCAGGATATTGACGAGAATATCGCCAAAGGCCTGCAGTTGCAGAACGCTCAGGGCGTTCTGGTCGGCACTGTCGTCGAGGGCAGTCCCGCAGCGAAAGCAGGTATAAGGACAGGAGACGTGATCCTTGAGTTTAACGACAAAAAGTCGATGTCGAGCGTTGAACTGCGTAATGAGATTGCGGTTCTTTCGCCCGGTTCGGTTGTTAAGATAAGGGTTCTGCGCGATGGCGAAATCAGGGTGTTCAGCGTCAGGCTTGAAGAGCAGCCAGCACTGTCCGCGTCTGCGTCATCCTCCACGACCGAACAGCAGCAGAGCAGCGAGGAACTTGGTTTTCGTTCGCAGGCGCTGACTCCGCAGCTGGCCCAGCAGTTTCAGATTCAGCCAGGTTCGGGCAAAGTGCTCGTTACGGCGGTTAACCAGTCGAGCAACGCTTTTCGTGCCGGTTTGCGCGCAGGCGATGTCATTGTTTCGGTGAACAGGCAGGTGTTGACCTCTTATGCCCAGTATACCGCTATTGTCCGGAAGATCAAGAGCGGCGATCTGGTGTTTCTGCTGGTGGATCGCAGGGGCAGCAAGGTGTATTTCGCTTTCAATGTGTAAAAGTTTCTTGCCCTGAATCATTTTGAATTGTACATTGGAAAGAAGTAAAGTCAGCCCATGACCGCTGACTTTACTTTTTTTGTTGCCATTCGTCCAGCCTGTTTCGTCAGGTCTGTTTTACGTCATGTACGGGACAAAAAGGGCTGCTGACAACCTATTTACGCAAACTATTAGAAGCATGTATCATGAGTGACAGAATTTACCTGACCAGAGATGGATACAACAGGCTCAAGGATGAGTTGCATGTGTTGATTCATCAAACCAGAAAGGAAGTTCTGGAAAAAATCGCCGAAGCCCGATCTCATGGTGACCTGAGTGAAAATGCGGAGTACGATGCGGCAAGGGAGCAGCAGTCGCAAACCGAATCTCGTATTGCAGATCTTGAAAACAAGCTTTCCACCGCAACCATCCTTGATCCGAAGCAGGTTAAGACCGACAAAGTCTACATCCTTACATCGGTGAAACTCCGGAATCTGCTGGCGGACGACGAGGTGATCGAGTATACCCTTGTCTCGTCAGAGGAGGCCGATTCCGATCTCGGCAAGATTTCCGTACGCTCTCCGGTCGGGCGCTCACTTATCGGCAAAACCGTCGGCGACAAGGTACAGATTACTGTTCCAAAAGGCGAACTGCA
>JAFGMZ010000145.1 GCA_016927285.1 Chlorobiaceae bacterium | reverse complement strand
TATCCAGTACAGGCTTTTTCAGGGAAAATCAATGGTAACAAGAAGGAAATGTAAGCAGATATGTTTTTCGTCTCCCGTAAAACGGATGTTCTGCCGGGACGACTGGTGGACAGAGAGGGAATCGAACCCCCGACACAAGGATTTTCAGTCCTTTGCTCTACCAACTGAGCTATCTGTCCGTGTTTGTGATGCAAATTATAATAAATACGCGCCAGAATTCAAAAAGAAAAAAACTTAAAAACGGAACCGGAAACGTACCGGGAAGGAAAACTCCGACCCGGCACCCGGAGAATCAGACAGGAACGACGATCCGCTCCATCCCTTTATTGATCCTGCGCAGCACGGCTTCCCGACCCAGCACCTCGAGCATATGATAAAGACTCGGACCGAAACTCACGCCTGAAGCAAGAATCCTCAGAGGATGAATGAGAACCGCAGCTTTAAGCCCTTTAGGTGCAACAAACTCTTTCAGCGCCGATTCGATCGCTTCGGCGGTAAACGGCTCAACAGCTTCGAGCGCCGAAACAAACTCACGAAGCAGATCGTTTGTTTCGGGTATCCAGCGCTTTTTCACAGCTTCCTCTTCATATGCATCGGGATCGAAAAAAAAGTAAGCGGAAAAAGTAACGAACTCATGTTCGAAACCCACCCGCTCACGCATCAGATCGATGACCTGCCCGAGATAACGATCGCTGCTTATCAACTCACGAGACATGCTGGTCTCTTTTTTATCGAGTTCAGCCGCAAGCACGGGCTTTATCGCCGTAATGATCTGCTCCACAGGGCGGTTCTTGATATACTGCTTTTCGAGCCAGTTCAGCTTTTCCACATTGAATACCGCACCGGCCTTACCCACCCGCTCTAACGAAAACTTCTCGATAAGCTCCTGCATGCTGTAGACCTCCTGTTCAGTCCCCTCACCTTCATTCCAGCCAAGCATCGCCACGAAATTCACAATAGCATCGGCACTGTACCCCTTGCGGATATAATCCTCTACGGCAACATCACCCTGGCGCTTGCTGAGCTTGGAGCGATCGGGGTTAAGCAGAAGCGGCAGATGGGCATATTTCGGGGGCTCCCAACCGAAAAATTCATACAAAAGCAGATGTTTAGGCATAGACGGGAGCCACTCTTCTCCCCTGATGATATGCGTAAACTCCATGAGATGATCATCGATCACGCTCGCAAAATGATAGGTCGGAAAACCATCCGATTTCATGAGCACCTGATCGTCTATAGTAGAAGAATCGAACTCGACAGGGCCCCGGATCATATCCTCGAACCAGACCGAAACGTAATCGGGCACTTTCATTCGAATAACATAGGGACATCCCTCCCCGATCTTCCTTGCAATCTCGCTCGAAGGCACAGCCCCTCCCATTTCCTCAGGAAGCCATTTTCGGTTATACTTTGGCTGAAGTCCCTGTTTCAGCTGCAGCTGGCGGTTTTCCTCAAGCTCTTCCGATGTGGAAAAACAATAGTAGGCATGATTGTCTTCAAGCAGGCGATCACAGTATTCACGGTACAGATGCAAACGTTCCGACTGAATATAGGGGCCGTAATTTCCACCATGTTCCGGGCTTTCATCTGCGACGATACCTGCCCATTCAAGGGTCTTGATAAGATTCCGCTGCGCTCCCTCTACCTTTCGACTCTGATCGGTGTCTTCAATCCTGATGATGAAGTCCCCATTCATCCTTTTCGCGAACAGGTAATTGTAGAGTGCAGTCCGCAGACCGCCAACATGAAGATAACCTGTCGGCGAGGGAGCAAATCTTGTTCTGACCCTTTGACCAACCATAATGTTTGACGAGAATACTGTTTAGTAAATAATAATTGACAGGGATAATTACCGGTGTCAGGAGCATGGAATTTAATAAAAAACGCTGTTTTATGAAGTGACAAAATCTCGCGGCGAACATCCTTGAGAACATGAAAAAGATCTCTTACGACAAACCTTTATGAATAAACTTTTTGCATTCGATTGAAGTTTACTTTTAATTACTTTTAATCTCGTAAGTTACCTTAAGAGTACCGATTTTCTTCAACCACTCGTCAACACCATGCCCGAACCGAACAAAAAAAACGCGGCAAAAGGAAAGGATAATTTCCGAAACGTCTTCAAACCTGTACGTGACGAAGAGAGCGGACAGGGCCGAGATCCTCAGCCGGGCACAGGAACACCTGGAAGATTTCCCGGTTTTCTCGTCATCATGATGCTCGGTCTGTTGTCGATCTTCGTCTTTCAGCGCTTTTTCTCATCTGCGCAGAATCCTGAAGTTACCTATAACCAGTATCGAACCGTACTTGAAAAAGGTCTTGTAACGGATATCACGGTCAAAACCTTTGCCGACAGATCTGCGGTACTTGAAGGAAAACTCAAAACGCCATCGCAGCTTGAACTCAAAAACAACACGTTTCTTCAGACAGACCGGTTCAGCGTCACCATCCCGACGTTCACGATCGAACAGGCAGACCTCCTTGCAGGCAAAGGCATACAGGTTACCGTTGAAGAGGGATCAAGCGGATTCGACACTTTTTTAATACTTTTCGCTCCATGGATTATATTCGGACTGATCTACTTCTTCATGTTCCGGCGTATGGCACAGCAGAATGGCGGCGCTGCCAAAAACATGTTCAGCTTCGGCAAAAGCCGCGCGAAAATGATAAGCGAATTCGATGTAAAGGTAAGCTTCAAGGACGTTGCCGGAGTTGACGAGGCTGTCGAAGAACTCAAGGAAACCGTTGAATTTCTCACAAACCCCGAAAGGTTCCAGAAGATCGGAGGCAAAATCCCCAAAGGCGTTCTTCTGCTCGGCCCTCCGGGAACCGGCAAAACCCTTCTGGCAAAGGCGATAGCCGGCGAAGCAAAGGTGCCGTTCTTTTCGATCTCAGGTGCTGATTTCGTTGAAATGTTTGTCGGCGTCGGTGCCGCCCGCGTAAGGGATCTGTTCGAACAGGCAAAGAAAAACTCCCCGTGCATTGTGTTCATCGATGAAATAGATGCGGTTGGCAGAAGTCGTGGAGCCGGTCTCGGCGGAGGCCACGACGAACGGGAACAGACCCTTAACCAGCTGCTGGTGGAGATGGACGGATTCGCCACAACCGACAATGTCATACTGATAGCTGCGACAAACCGACCTGATGTACTCGACAGCGCGCTGCTCAGACCGGGTAGATTCGATCGTCAGATCACTATCGACAAACCGGATATCCGTGGAAGGGAGGCCATTCTTGCCATCCACACGCGCAAAACTCCGCTTGCCGACGACGTGAACATCTCTGTTCTTGCAAAAAGCACTCCGGGTTTTTCCGGTGCGGACCTTGCCAATATTGTTAATGAAGCCGCGCTCATAGCCTCCAGAAGCGACAAGGAGAGCATCGATGCAGCCGATTTCGAGCAGGCTCGCGACAAGGTGCTGATGGGCCCGGAAAGGAAAAGCATGTTCCTCTCCGACGAACAGAAAAAGCTGACCGCATATCATGAAGCCGGACATGTACTGGTAGCGGCAAATACGAAAGGCTCGGATCCCATTCACAAGGTAACCATCATCCCGAGAGGCAGAAGCCTTGGCCTCACCGCATATCTGCCCATCGAGGATCGTTACACCCAGAACAGGCAGTACCTTCTTGCCATAATCACCTACGCGCTTGGAGGAAGGGTTGCAGAAGAACTGGTCTTCAACGAAATCACCACCGGAGCGGCCAATGACATCGAACGAGCTACCGACCTTGCCCGAAGGATGGTTCGGCAATGGGGCATGAGCGACAAACTCGGACCGATCAACTACGGCGACAGCCACAAGGAGGTCTTTCTCGGAAAGGATTACTCGCACATAAGGGAATACAGCGAAGAGACCGCAATGCAAATCGATAACGAAGTCCGTAAAATCATTATAGAATGCATGGATAACGCAAGAACGATTCTCAGCGAGAAAAAAGAACTTCTGCATAAGCTCGCCGTTTCGCTCATAGAAAAAGAAACGCTCAACGCCAGCGAGATCGAGGCCATCATAGGAACCGCTTAATCGCCGCAGTTGAAACATAAAACAATCATACTGTATGCAGACGCTCCTGATGTTTTTCATCGGCATAGCCGCCGGTCTGTTATCTGGAATGTTCGGAGTGGGAGGGGGCATTATTATTGTTCCGGCGCTGGTGCTAATACTTGGCATGAGCCAGCACAGCGCAACCGCAACCTCCCTGGTGGCGTTACTGCTGCCGGTCGGTATTCTTGGAATCATGGAGTACTACAAAGCGGGGAAAATCTCCGTCGAAAACATCTGGATCGGGCTGATCATTGCAGCAGGACTCTTTGCCGGAGCCTATTTCGGAGCAAAAATAGC
>JAFGMZ010000144.1 GCA_016927285.1 Chlorobiaceae bacterium | reverse complement strand
GGTTTTGGCAACAGATTCAGGGGGTTCTTTGCGCGCATTACTGACCCGCTCTAAAATCTCCTCTCCATTGATTTCCTGGCTGGCAAGCGCGCTGAAAAAGTCAGCGGGCGTTTTGATACCGTATTTTTTCGCCTGTCGGATAATATCGTTCTCAGTAAAAAGCTTTTTCCCTCCGGAAAGCAGTTTGTCCCACATGCTGCGCCCTTTTTCGATCTGCATGCGCCTTTCTTCGTTGATGGCTGCGCGTATTTTCAGGCGGGCACGATGAGTAACGACGAATTTAAGCCAGTCGGGTTTTGGTTTCTGGTTCTTGGAGGTGATGATTTCAACCCGGTCGCCGGACTTGAGCTTGGCGTTCAGACGGACGATCCTGCCGTTGACTTTGGCCCCGATGCAGCCGTTGCCGATTTCGGAGTGAATGGCGTATGCGAAATCGATAGGCGTGGCATCCGCCGGCATGGTCTTCATATCTCCTTTCGGCGTAAAGACGTAGATTTCGTCGTGGTAGAGATTAAGCTTGAATCCTTCCATAAACGATGCTGCCGTATCAGCATCCTTGATCAGCTCCCGCGCCCAGCGAAGGAAGTAATCAATGGTTGCGTCGTCCTTCGAAATCTTTTCTTTGTAGCGCCAATGAGCCGCGACGCCGAGCTCGGCAAATTCGTGCATACGCTTGGTCCGTATCTGCAGTTCGACCACATACCCTTTAGGACCGATGATGGCCGAATGCAGCGACTGATAGCCGTTATGCTTTGGAATGGATATATAATCCTTGAAGTGCTGCGGTATCGGAGGATATTTCTGCGTAATAAAGCCGTAAGCAGCAAAACAGTCCGCAACGCTTTCGGTATCGATAATAACCCTGATGCCATAAAGATCATGGATATCCTCGAAGCGCTTGTTCTTGTTGCGCATTTTGTTGTATATGGAAAACAGGTGCTTCGCCCGACCCTGAACTTCGATGCGGAACCCCTGTTTTTCAAGATCATCCTTAATGGGAGAAATCATCCGGTTAAGATAGTTGATGCGCTCGGCCCTGCTCAGCCTGACTCTTTGCTGGAGAAAGGCGTACATCTCCGGATCGATGTACTTCAGCGCGAGGTTTTCGAACTCGACCTTCATCTTGCCGAGACCGAATCGATGGGCAAGCGGGGCGTAAATATCCCTCGTTTCAAGGGCTATTTTCAGGCGACGGTGTTCGGGCAGGGATTCGAGCGTTCGCATGTTATGCAGCCTGTCGCAGAACTTGATAAGAATAACGCGGATATCCTTGACCATCGAAAGCAGCATTTTACGAAAACCTTCGGCCTGGGTGGTCTCCCGATTGATCATGATCCCGGATATCTTGGTCAGCCCTTCGACGATGTCGGCAACTTCTACGCCAAGCTCGGCGACAAGATCGTCGTAGGTATAACCGCTGTCTTCTATCACGTCGTGCAACAGAGCCGCGGCAACGGAAACGTCGTCGAGCGGAAGCTCCTCAAGCATGATGGTGGCCACTTCTACCGGATGAAAGAAATACGGCTCGCCGGATGCTCGCTTTTCGCCCTCATGAGCCCTGTAGCACATAAAGAATGCGCGCTGAACCAGCGATTCGTCGCAATTTTTCAGATTACTGCGGCAAAGACGCAGGATCTCGTGCAGTTTTTCGTAATGTTTTTTCTCTATCTGCGCCAGCATAGGCAGCTATTCCCCCTCTTCCGCTATCGTTTTTTCTCCCCTCTCTTATATTCTTGATATGATTTTATTTTCCCATAAACAAAATGATGAAAAAATAAATCCACTATCCCGGTTTTCCCGACTCCGTCGTCCGCTGTTCCAGTTTTGCGATCTCATCGCGCAGGTAGGCAGCTTTTTCATATTCCATACTCTCCGCAGCTTCCTGCATTTCCAAACGAAGTTCGGCTGCCATAGCGTAGCATTCTTCAGGAGATAGCGTACCGATAAGGGTCGTAAGCAGCCGATCGGGTTTCGGTTCAAGTCCGAATCGCTTCCTGCGGTAACGCTCTTCAGCATCGGCCACGCTGGTGGTATTGAGCACCTGCTCGACCGATTTTACAATGGACTGCGGTACGATGCCGTGTTCTTCGTTATACCGCCGCTGAATAAGTCTTCGACGGTCGGTTTCTGCAAGCACTTCCCGAATGGAACGGGTCATGACATCTGCGTAGAGCACAACGAAACCCTCGACATTGCGCGCTGCGCGTCCGGCGATCTGCATGAGAGAGCGGGTGTTGCGCAGGAACCCCTCCTTATCGGCATCGAGAATGGCGACAAGCGATACTTCCGGAAGATCGAGACCCTCTCGAAGAAGGTTCACGCCGACCAGCACCTCGATGTCGCCGGTACGAAGCTCCCTGAGAATCTGCATGCGCTCGAGGCTTTTAATCTCCGAATGCAGATAACGGGAACGGATACCTGCCTTACGCAGAAAAGCATCGAGGTCTTCTGACATGCGTTTTGTGAGCGTCATCACCAGCACCCTGAACCCTTTTGCAGTGTGGCGGCGGATCTCTTCGAGGAGATTGTCGATCTGACCTTTGACGGGACGCACCTCAACGGGAGGATCGAGCAAACCGGTTGGACGGACAAGCTGTTCGACGATCACACCGCCCGAAAGCTGAAGTTCTAGATCGCCGGGCGTCGCGCTGACGCAGATCACCTGCGGCACCAGTTCGAGATACTCCTCGAAGCGCAGCGGACGGTTATCGAGCGCTGAAGGAAGCCTGAAGCCGTGCTCCACAAGGACGGTCTTGCGCGACCTGTCACCACCGTACATGCCCCGTATCTGCGGCAGCGTGACATGCGACTCATCAACTACGACAAGGTAGTCTTCAGGAAAGTAGTCGAGCAGGCAGTGCGGACGTTCTCCTGCTGTGCGTGCGGCAAGGTGGCGCGAGTAATTCTCGATACCTGAACAGTAACCGAGCTCTTTCATCATCTCAAGATCGTACCTGGTACGCTCTTCAAGGCGCCTGGCTTCGACGAGGCGATTACCGGCACGCAGTTCGTTGAGACGTCCAGCCAGTTCATTCTCAATAGCCAGCATCGCCTGCCGCATCTGCTCCTCACCCGCAACGAACTGGCGGGCAGGATAGATGAAAGCGTACTCGTCGCGTCCCAGCACCTCTCCGCTCTGCATATCGAAAGTCTGCAGGCTCTCGATTTCCGGACCGAAAAATTCGATCCTCAGGGCTAGCTCGTCATGGGCCGGAACCAGATCGATAATATCTCCGCGCACCCTGAACTTACCGGGGCCCGGAGCGTGGTCGTCCCTGACGTAGTGCAGGGTTACCAGCTCCTGAAGAAATGCGTCACGCTCTTTCTCCATGCCGGGACGAAGCTCGATAATCTGCGATTTCCACTCTTCAGGGGAACCAAGGCCATAGATGCAGCTTACCGAGCTCACCACGATCACATCCCTGCGCCCACTGAGCAGCGAACTGGTAGCCTTGAGCCGAAGCCGTTCGATTTCATCGTTGATACGCAGGTCTTTGGCGATGTACTTGTCGAGCGCCGGCAGATAGGCTTCGGGCTGATAGAAGTCGTAATAGCTTATGAAATACTCGACGGCATTGTCAGGAAAAAACTGCCGGAGTTCCCCGTAAAGCTGCGCGGCAAGCGTTTTATTATGACTCATCACCAGAACAGGCTTTCCCGCATCCTTGATGACATTCGAAATCGTGAAGGTTTTGCCGGAACCGGTCACGCCGAGAAGGGTCTGCCACCGATCTCCATTCCGTATACCCCCGAGGAGCTGTTCGATGGCTTTCGGCTGATCGCCCGCCGGTTCGTAAGGGCTTACGAGCCTGTATTGTTCTCCGGCCATTCGGTTCATGAGCTGCTGCTGATTATTGTACTCTTGTGTTTATCTTGGAAGCAGAAAGAACTATTAATTACGGTTGTTCGTTCTGCAAACCGGAGAAAGGAGAGCTTCCGCTGAAAAGAACGTTATTTTTCGTCCGGAGTCCGACGACAGTTGCATTAGTGCGCCGGAAATACCATTATTATGTTGTTCCCAATGTTCGTTATCCCATGCTCACTACAGGGAAAGCGCCTTGCCCCGCTTGGGGTGGCTCTTTTCTTTTTTTTGCATTTATTATCCTGTAAGCCCATGATGAATGAAGTGAAGAGTTCGACCGAAATCTATCCATATACTACTGTTGCCGGCGATTCCCTCAGTACGAGAATCTACAGGCTGAACAACGGCCTGACCGTATTCATGAGTCCCTATCGCGACGAACCGAGGATTTACACCTCGATCGCAGTCCGTGCAGGCAGCAAAAACGACCCAGCGGAAACAACCGGCCTTGCTCACTATCTCGAACACATGCTCTTCAAGGGAACCGACTCGATCGGCTCGCTCGATTACGAAAAGGAGCATGCCGCGCTTGAAAAGATTATTGCCCTCTACGAAGAATACCGATCGACAGCCGACCCTGACAGACGGGCCGCCATCTACCGCGACATCGACGGCATTTCCAATATCGCCGCGCAGTATACCGTGCCGAACGAATACGACAAGCTCCTTAACTCTATCGGCGCACAGGGAACCAATGCCTATACCTGGGTCGAACAGACGGTCTACATCAACGATATCCCCTCGAACAAGCTCGACCAGTGGCTTGCCATCGAAGCCGAACGGTTTCGCAATCCGGTCATGAGGCTTTTTCATACCGAACTGGAGACGGTCTACGAAGAAAAAAACATGACCATGGACAGCGACAGCCGCAAGATATGGGAAAACCTTTTCGAGGGGCTCTTCAGTCGGCATACCTACGGCACGCAAACAACTATCGGCAAGGCGGAACATCTGAAAAATCCGTCGATACGAAACGTCATGAACTACTACAGAAGTTATTACGTACCGAACAACATGGCTCTTTGCATAGCCGGCGATTTCGATCCGGATGAAACCATCAGGCTGATCGACGAAAAATTTTCGGTCCTGCAGCCGAAAGAGGTTCCGGCTTTCAGTCCGGCCGTTGAAGAACCGCTGCAAAAACCGGTCGTCAAAAAGGTCAGAGGACCCGAAGCCGAAGAACTCGTTATCGGGTTCCGGTTCAGCGGCGTAAACTCGAAAGAAGCCGATTACCTGACCTTGATCGACAAGGTGCTTTACAACCAGACTGCGGGCCTGATAGATCTTAATCTGAACCAGCAGCAGAAAACGCTCGATGCCGGATCGATGCTTGTCATGATGAAGGATTATTCCGCCCACCTGCTGAGCGCAAAACCACGCGAAGGCCAGAGCCTCGACCAGGTAAGGGATCTGCTCCTCGAACAGCTCGAACAGCTCAAGCAGGGAAATTTTCCCGACTGGTTGCTCGAAGCGGTTATCAACGATCTGAAAATCGAGCAGCTCAAGATGTACGAAACCAACCGGGGCAGAGTCGAGGCTTACGTGGATTCGTTTATCTGGGGAATGGAGTGGAGCGACTATGCCACGCATCTCGACCGGCTGCAGAACATCACGAAAGACGAGTTGGTTGCATTCGCAAAGACACATTACAACGACAATTACGTAGCGGTTTACAAAGAGCACGGCAGCGAAAAAAGCAGTCCGAAAATCCAGAAACCCCCCATCACGCCGATCAAAGTCAACAGGGATACTTCATCGCAGTTCGCAAGCGAGATCCTTGCCAGACGATCGGAGGAGATCGAGCCGTCGTTCCTTGATTACAGGAAAGATATCGGCTTTTATGCTGTAAATCCCGACATCCGTCTGCACTACCTGCAGAATCGCGAAAACGACCTGTTCTCCATTTATTATGTGTTCGATATCGGCAAAAACCACAGCAGGAAAATCGACCTGGCTCTTGATTATCTTTCCTACCTTGGAACGTCTGCTCTGTCGCCGGCCGAGTTCAGCAGGGAACTGTATAAAACCGGAGCAAGCTTCTCGGCATTCACCTCGGATGATTACGTCTACCTGAAACTTTCAGGGCTCCAGAAGAACTTTCCGGAATCAATCCGACTGCTCGAACAGCTGCTGACTGACACCATGTCCGATGAAAGCGCGCTGCAGAAGCTGAAAGCAGGGAACCTCAAGGAACGATCCGACGACAAGCTCTCGAAACGTAAAATCCTTTTCGAGGCTATGGCAAGTTACGGTAAATACGGACCAACCTCGCCGTTCACCAATGTTCTCTCCGACAACGAGCTGGAACGAATAACCTCGAAAGAGCTGCTCGATGAGATCCGAAACCTCATGCAATACCGCCACCGGGTTCTTTATTACGGACCAGCAACAGCAGACGGGCTGCTGGCAGAACTTCGTACCGTGCGTCACTATCCGGAAACATTCAGTTCCGTCCCGGCCTCCGATCCGTTTCCTGAACTCGAGCAGAAACAAAACCTCGTCTACGTCGTGGACTACGATATGACCCAGGCAGAGGTGATCATGCTTACGCGAGACGAACCCTACGATTCATCGATGGTGCCGCTGGTAACACTTTTCAATGAATATTACGGCGGCGGCATGTCATCCGTGGTGTTCCAGGAGCTGCGCGAAGCCAAAGCTTTGGCCTATTCGGTATTTTCCGTATACCGTATGCCGAAATTCCGCGACCGTCACAACTTCATTTTCAGCTACATCGGCACACAGGCCGACAAACTCCCGGAAGCTCTGGAGGGCATCACTACCCTCATGCATGATCTGCCGGAATCGCCGGAGCTGTTCGCATCTGCCAAAAACGGCATCATGCAGAAAATCGCTTCGGAACGGCTCACCAGAGCGGAAGTGCTTTTCAGTTACGAAGATGCCGAACGACTCGGACTTGACCGGGACATCAGAAAGGATATCTACGGCAGCGTACCCGAAATGGAGCTCGAGGACGTCAAGCGCTTTCACAAAAAGCATTTCGGCAACAGAAACCATGTCATGCTGGTGCTCGGAGACACATCGCGACTCGACATGCAGACGCTCCGAAAGTATGGCGAGGTAAAAGAGTTGAAGCTCGACGAACTTTTCGGCTACTGAACGACGGCCTAAACAGAATCGCATGAAATTGCTGAACAGGTATATTTTCCTTCAGTTCGCAACGTCGTTTCTTTTTGCGTCAGCAGCGTTCGTCGCGCTGTTCACGCTGGTAGACATGGTGGAAAACATCGACGATTTTATCGACCGGAACGTCGGCATCGTCGGCATCCTGCAGTATTACACGCTGACGATTCCCTCGACGGTTCAGATAACCGCCCCTGTCGCGACCCTGCTGGCATCGATTCTCACTGCCGGACGCCTCTCCGCATCGAGCGAACTGGCGGCTCTCAGGTCGGCAGGACTCAGCATGCGCCAGCTGATCCTTCCATTCCTTACTGGCGGCGTGATTATTGCTCTTGCCAACTTCTTCAACGCTTCAGTGGCGGAACCGACCGCTGCCAGCGCTAAAATAGCTTTTAAGCAGACGCATCTGAACGAAATCCGTTCGGGACTGAGCGACGGCGCAAATCTCCAGCTTCTCGAACCAGACGGACGCATCATCACCATCGGATCGTTCGACCCCATCCGCTCGATAGCCAAAGATGTAACCATCGAACGGTTCGACGGGGCGCATCTGCGTTCGAGAACGGACGCCCCTGTCATGCTCTTTGAACCGCAACTGAAACGATGGATCATGCCGGTTTCTTCTGAACGATCGTTCGACCCCACTTCCAAAGCCACAAACTTCAGTAAAGGCCGGGACACCCTTGCGCTTGCCCTGTCACCGCAATCGCTCAGAGAGCTCTACCTGCAACCGGAAGAGATGACGCTGACACAACACTATCGCTATCTCACGGAAAAACAACAAGCCGGCTTTCCGGGACTTGAACGGGCAACCGTTAAACTACACTCGAAAGCAGCTATGCCGCTTGCCTCAATCGTCGTTATTCTTATCGGCGTTCCGCTTTCCGCAATCAGACAACGTACCGGGCGTGCAGCCGAAATTGCCCTGGCGCTCTTTCTCGGCTTTCTCTTTCTCGGCTTGCAGAGGACCGTCGCCACCATGGGATACAACGGCATCATCGAGCCATGGATTGCAGCATGGCTGCCGCTCCTGCTCTTTCTTGCCGCAGGCCTGCTGCTCTATCGGAAAACAGAATAATGAACCACAGAAAAAAAAAGGACGATCCGGTTATTGCGCTGATGACGGATTTCGGTACCGAAGACACCTATATCGGCCAGATGAAGGGGGTTATCCTCTCGATTTGCCCCTCAGCCCGGATCATCGACCTCACCCATGCGGTTAAACCGCAGCATATCGCGCTCGGAGCGTTTCTCCTGGAAAGATCGATACCATATCTGCCGGACGGCGCAATTGCTGTCTCAATCGTCGATCCAGGAGTGGGAACGTCGAGAAAACCGATTGCCGTTAAAACGGAAAGGCTGACCTTCCTCGCCCCCGACAACGGCCTCCTGACGCCGGTACTTTCAGGATTATCCATCATGTCCTGTTCAAGCATCGCAAACCCCGATATCATGCTGCCGCTGCAGAGCGCAACCTTTCATGGCAGAGATATTTTCTCGCCTGCGGCTGCGCATCTGGCCGAAGGGTTTCCGTTTGAAAAACTGGGCGATCCGCTCCATCCGACCTCGTGCATCACGCTTCAGCAGGAAGAATGCGGCCTGAATGATCATAACAGGATAATCGAGGGCAGAGTGCTTTTCGCCGACCGGTTCGGCAATCTGGTCACGACAATAGATACCTCGCGACTGCACAATCCTGAGGAATGGCATCTCGAAGCCCCGGGACTCCCGCCTCTGCAGCTTGTGCGCACCTATGGAGATGCTGACGAGGGTGAACTGCTGGCCTATGGGGGAAGTTTCGGAACGGTTGAAATAGCCGTGCGCAACGGCAATGCCGCCATGACGACCAGACTGGAGGATAATACCTCTGTTCGTCTCGTAAAAAACTGAAAAATCCCCGTCAATCACTCCATGACAGGGATTCCTCTATATGCAGAAAAAAAGCTGTCCTGCTCTTTCAGCTGCCGATATACTCCTTGAGTATTTTACTGTAAGCCGACTGGCGGAGGCGCCTGATAGCTTTCTCCTTGATCTGCCGGACTCGTTCACGGGTAAGCTTGAACTTCTCTCCAATCTCCTCGAGAGTGAGCGGGTTGTCCATACCAATACCGAAATATGAACGGATAACGTCGGCCTCGCGTGGAGCAAGCACAGACAGAGAACGCTCAACCTCGAGCGTAAGAGAGTCCCTGTTCAAACCGTGATCGGGAAGATGGCCATCGTTCTGCAGCACATCGAGCAGCCGATTATCGTCCCCTTGCGCGAACGGCGCATCAACCGAGACGTGACGACCCGCAATCTTGAGCGTATCGGCAACATCCTGAGAATCCATGTCGAGCAGGTTGGCCAGTTCTTTCGTATTTGGATCGCGTTCGTATTCCTGTTCGAGCTGGCTGTATGCCTTGCTGATCTTGTTGAGCGTGCCTACCCTGTTCAGAGGAAGGCGCACGATCCTCGACTGTTCGGCAAGCGCCTGGAGGATGGACTGGCGGATCCACCAGACCGCATAAGAAATGAACTTGAACCCTCTGGTTTCATCGAACCGCTTGGCCGCCTTGATCAGGCCAAGATTCCCTTCGTTGATCAGATCGCCGAGCGTCAGCCCCTGGTTCTGATACTGCTTCGCCACGGAAACCACGAAACGGAGATTCCCTTTGATGAGCTTGTCGAGCGCACGCTTGGCTCGCTTGTATTCCACAGTGTCAACAGGCATATCGTAGCCCGCTTTGATCGCCATGGTAAGTTTAACTTCGTCCTCAGCAGTGAGCAGATCGTATTTACCGATCTCCTGAAGGTAACGGTCGAGCGAAAGGCTCTCCCTGTTGGTGATTTGTTTGCTTATTTTCAACTGCCTCATTGTCTTGATACACTCCTTGCAATCCGGTGGGCATGCTCCCTGAAGTGATGGTTTTTCCTTGCACCGTAATCGGGAAAAATATCATTTAGGAATAAATTCAAAAAACACATTTTTAACAAACGTTACATAACACACGCCACGCTTACCCGTAAATGACTATATTATATATTTTTAAATCACCCAAGAACCTGAAGGTTGACGCTGAGTTTTTCAAGATTTCTTTCTGCTTCCGCCAGTTTGCTCCTCTCTTTTTCAATAACATCACCCGGAGCATTGGCAACAAATCCCTGATTGGAAAGTTTTTTCTTCAGTGCCGCGACATATGAAGTTATGCTGCCTATCTCTTTCTGGAGCCGAGCCCGTTCTTTGTCGAATGATATCAACCCTTCAAGCTGAATAAAAAGTTCATTTCCCTCAACGACGGAGGCCGCGGCATGTTCGGGCCTCTGGCAGGAGCTGGCGACTTCAACGCTGCATCTGGTCGCTGCGGCAATAAACTCACGGTTAGCCGAAAGCGCATCGAAAGCTCCCTTATCGCGGGCCCGGAGAGTCAGAGGAGCCGTGCTCGATGCGGGCACGGCAAAAAGTGAGCGAAGGCTCCTTGTTTCGGATATGACCGCTCTCGGAAGCAGGTGGAGCGATATGTCGCAATCAAACCATTGCCGTAGAGATTCAGGCATGCCGGAAAGCGCTATCGTACTGTTTTCAGGGCGCCTCATGATATGATGCCATATTTCGTCGGTAATGAACGGCATCACGGGATGCAGCGCTTGCAGCATGCCTTCCAGAACATGCACGGCAAGAAGAACGGCGTTGCGCGCCCTTGCCTGGTCGGAAGAGCCTGCAAGACTTGTTTTGAGCGCTTCAAGGTACCAGTCGCAGTAGTCGCCCCAGAAAAAGTCGTAGACGTTCCTGAGAATATCGTTAACCCTGAACTGCTCGAAAGCCGAATGGTAGCGATCGAGCATGGCATGATATCTGGCCATAAGCACCCGCTCCTCGGAAAAGGTAAACGTGCCGATTTCCGGAACAAATCCGGCATATGCCGTTTCGAACTCCTCCGGAGAAGCGAAATACTTTTCCCGCTGCATGAAAACAAGCCTCGATGCATTCCAGAGCTTGGTAGCAAAATTTCTACCCAGTTCGCACTTCTCCTCGCCGAAAAGCACATCCTGACCAAGAGGTGCGATATAGATGATGGTAAAACGAAGCGCATCGGTGCCATAGGTATCGATCACTTTGAGGGGATCGGGCGAATTACCGAGGGATTTGGAGAGCTTACGCCCTTTCATATCCCTGATGATGCTGGTAAAATACACGTCGCGAAACGGCACGTCCCCCCTGAAATACAGGCCGGCCATGATCATGCGCGCCACCCAGAAAAAGATAATGTCCGGCCCGGTTACGAGCGTATCCGTTGGATAGAACGCCCTCAGGTCGTCGTTATCGCAGTGCGGTCCTGTCCAGCCAAGCGTGGTGAGCGGCCAGAGCCAGGAGGAAAACCAGGTATCGAGCACATCCTCTTCCTGCACAAGCTTGTCGGTGCCTGCAAGGCGACACGCCTCCTCGCAGGACGAGGCGACCCAGACACGACCTTCAGGGTCGTACCATGCAGGAATGCGGTGACCCCACCAGAGCTGTCGCGAAATACACCAGTCCTGAATATTCTCCATCCAGTGTCGGTAGGTGTTGATCCAGTGAGGAGGGTGAAAACGTATCTCCCCGTCGTTGACCACCTGCAGCGCCTTTTCGGCAAGAGGCTTCATGCGAACAAACCACTGTTCTGAAAGATAGGGTTCGACCACAACGTCGGCACGTTCTGAATACCCGACGTTATGCTCGTACTCCTCTACCCGTTCAAGACTTCCCCGCTCTTCGAGATCGGCCATGATCTTCTCGCGAGCATCGAAGCGGTCCATACCGGCATACCCGAAGTCGTCGGTCATCCTGCCGTCGCGGCCAACTACGGAAATAATGGGAAGGTTGTGGCGTCTGGCCACCTCGTAGTCGTTCGGATCGTGAGCCGGCGTAATTTTCAGAGCGCCTGTACCGAATTCGATATCGACGTAGTCGTCGGCAATAACCGGAATATGGCGGCCGGCGACCGGCACGACAACCAGTTCACCAACAAGGTCACTGTATCGCGGATCGGCGGGATTGACCGCTATCGCCACATCGGCCAGAATGGTTTCCGGACGGACCGTAGCAATGGTAATGTACTCGCCTGGACGCTTGAGCAGTGGGTAGCGAACATAAACCAGTTTATCCTTTCTGGACTTCATGATCACCTCCTCGTCGGAGAGTGCGGTCTGAGAAACCGGGCACCAGTTGATGATGCGCGTTCCGCGGTAGATAAGACCGTCGCGGTAAAGTGCGATAAATGCGTTGACGACCGCTTCCGAAGCACTGTCGTCCATGGTAAAGAGGTTCCGCCTCCAGTCGCATGAAATGCCAAGTCGGCGGAGCTGACGAAGAATAAGGCCGCCGTACTCTTCGCGCCACTGCCATACATGGCCGAGAAAATCCTTTCGCCCGAGATCATGCCTGCTCACGCCATCATTACGCAGCTTTTTCTCCACGACAGTCTGGGTTGCAATACCCGCATGGTCTGTGCCGGGTAGCCAGAGTGCCTCCCTGCCGGTCATCCGGCTGTAGCGGATAAAAATATCCTGCAGGGTATGGTTCAGCACATGACCGAGGGTAAGGCTTCCGGTCACGTTCGGCGGTGGCATGAGCACGGTATAGGGAGTTTTTCCTTCCGAAAGCACGCGACTGCTTTCGGCATGAAAACTGCCGGCAGCCTCCCAGAGAGCGCTGCTCCAGCGACTCTCAACTTCCTGATGATTATAGGTTTTTTCGAGATTGAACGGCGCGGTCTCTTCGCTCATGATAAAGACGGTTACAACTGAAAAAATTAAATGAAGTTACTGACTGACATCAATCGACCTTTTCGGGTGCCGGACGTTTTTCGAAAACCTGATCGATAATGCCGTATGCAAGCGCCTCTGATGCGTTCATCCAGCGATCACGCTCGGAATCCTCCCTGATCTGCTGTACATCCCTGCCGGTATGTTTTGCAAGCAGCTCTTCGAGCAGCTTGCGGATCTTTTCGATTTCGCGAGCCTGGATGATGATGTCGGTTTCCTGCCCCTGGGCGCCTCCTGAGGGCTGGTGGATCATAATACGCGAATGCGGCAGGGATGCCCGCTTTCCCGTAGTGCCGCTGGCAAGCAGGAATGCTCCCATACTGGCGGCCATGCCGACGCAGACCGTAGCGATGTCGGGACGAATGTACTGCATGGTATCGTAGATCCCGAGACCGGCAGATACGCTGCCTCCCGGCGAATTAATGTAGATATAGATATCTCGTTCCGGATCTTCCGATTCAAGAAAAATCAGCTGCGCCATCACCAGACCCGCAACATGCTCGTCTATGCCGCTACCCAGAAAGATGATCCTTTCCCTGAGCAGTCGTGAAAAAATATCGAATGCGCGTTCTCCACGTCCTGACGTTTCGATAACCATAGGCACCAGCGTATTCTGGATACCCTGTTCTATAGCGCCCGAATAGAGTTTGCGGGCATGATGTTCAAAACCGAAATTGATGTTCGCCATATCTGGTCAATGGATTGGATGAGTGTAAAAGAAACACTTAAAATACATAGAGCTAACAACAAATCAATCATTCCGGTTCCAATAAGTAAAAAGTTGAACGAGAAAACAATTATATTTGAAGTCAGTCCAATCAAACTATCCCAGAACATGCAGGTCCGTCTCATCTCCGTCACAACTCCCTGTTTCGACACTGAAAACAAGCCGCTGACAGCTGAAGGGCTTATCGCATACTGTGCGAGGGTTTCAAGCCCGCATCAGGAAAACCTCGACTACGAAAAACTTCTTGCCTACTGCATCTCGAACAGGCACTGGAGCATTTTCGAAATGGCGGACATGACCGTGGAAATCGTGACATCGAGAGCGATAGCACCCCAGATCCTCAGACACAGAAGCTTCCAGTTCCAGGAATTCTCTCAAAGGTACGCAAAAGTGCAGGCTGTGGAAACCTACACCCCACGGCGCCAGGACAGCAAAAACCGGCAAAACTCGCTTGACGATCTCGATGCAGGAACCGTAGCATGGTTCGAACAGGCCCAGGCAGACATTGCGCAGGCATCGATGGAAAAGTATGAAGAAGCCCTCGAAAAAGGCATTGCGAAGGAGTGCGCGCGGGTGCTGCTGCCACTCGGTACGAGAACGAAACTCTACATGAAAGGGTCTGTTCGAAGCTGGATCCACTATCTGGAAGTAAGGACCGACAAAAGCACCCAGAAAGAACACCGCGACATAGCAGAAGCCATCAGGAGCATATTCTGCAAGGAATTCCCGGTAACGGCCTCCGCTCTCGGCTGGAGCTGATACTCAAACTCAGGCAGTCATCATGCCGGTAAGCCTGACGATCTGGTTCTTGAGTTCCTTGCGATGAACGATACAGTCGATGAACCCGTGTTCAAGCAGGAATTCAGCCCGCTGGAACCCTTCCGGCAGATCACGCTTGATGGTGTCCCTTATGACTCTCGGTCCGGCGAATCCGATAAGAGCCTTCGGTTCGCTCAGATTGATATCCCCGAGCATGGCAAAAGAAGCCGTGATGCCGCCCATGGTCGGGTCGGTCATAAGCGAAATGAACGGCAGTTTTTTCTTGCTGAGCAAGGTAAGTTTAGCCGAAGTCTTCGCCATCTGCATAAGACTGAACGCACCCTCCATCATTCTTGCTCCGCCTGACTGTGAAATAACCAGAAGCGGCGCATTGATTTCGAGGGCCTTATCGACGGCACGGGATATCTTCTCGCCAACCACCGAACCCATAGAACCTCCGATAAAACCGAAATCCATGGCGGACACAACAAGTGGATTGCCGCCGGCTTCACCCCAGGCGCTCCGGCACGCTTCGGTTTTACCGCTTTTTTCGATAATATCGTGAACCCGATCGGAATACTTTCTGGTATCGGTAAACCCAAGCGGATCAGCCGCTCGAAGCGTATCGTCGAATTCCTGGTAATTTTCGTTATCGAACAGGATGGAAAAGTATCGATAAGGAGATATTCTGAAATGATAACCGCAAGCAGAACAGGTATAAACGTGATCTTCGAGCTGTTTTTTATGAATCATCGCGCCGCACTCCTCGCACTTCCACCAGAGCCCTTCCGGCATGTCGAGCTTGTCAGTCGTACGAATCGAGGGCTTTACCCGTTTGAACCAAACCATCTTTCTTAATTAGTACTAAAGGTTATACATTAAACCCTAAGATATGAAGTCACCGGCACAACTCAAAAACAGGCCGGACAGAGCGTCGATTAAATGCCCCATGACAAGGAAAAATGACTTTCCCTGCAGATTGCTGACCGACCAGCTAAAAACAGCGCTGCTCGGCCTGCTGGCAATGCTTGCAGCAATCCCGGCATCGCTTCAGGGATCCCCGGTTACCGTTGTCCGCCCCGATACCCTCTCGATTCCATATGCTCGATACTCGATAGTTCCGTTCATGAGACCGGCCAGGAAAACGGTGGGACTTGCGCTGTCAGGCGGAGGAGCAAACAGCATCGCGCAAATCGGCGTGCTCAAGGCGCTCGAAGAAGCGGATGTGCCGGTGGACTATATCGCAGGCACCAGCATGGGTGCCATTATCGGCGGACTCTACAGCAGCGGCTACACTCCCGATGAGCTCGAAGAGATCGCCGCATCTCTGCCATGGGAATCGCTCCTCGCTATCAGGGAAAAATCGCCGCGAGGACGAATTTTCCTCGAACAGCAACGAATACGGGATCGCTCTACGGCCTCCATACGGTTCGACAAACTTAAACTCATGGTACCAAAATCCCTCAGTTCCGCACAATCGCTCACCGAAACGCTGGACGCCCTGACACTGCATGCCGTCTACCACGCTTGGTCCGATTTCAGTTCTCTGCCCGTCAGCTTCAGAGCGGTAGCAACCGATCTCGTTTCGGGAAAACGGATTTCACTCACATCCGGATCGCTTTCGGAAGCAATGAGAGCAAGCAGCTCCGTCCCGGTGCTTTTCGCGCCGGTCGAGCGTGACGGATACCGGCTTGTTGACGGAGGACTTGTAGCAAATCTGCCGGTCGACGAACTTGAGTATTTCAATGCCGGCTACAAGGTTGCTGTTGGTACCCCTGGAAGCATGTATTCGAAAAGCGACGATCTCGACCTTCCCTGGAAAGCTGCCGATCAGGCAATCACCATTCTGACAAGCCTGCAATACCCCGCCCAGCTTGAAAAAGCGGATATGATTATAAACCCGGATCTTGGCAACCACAACGCGACCGATTTTTCCGATATCGGAGCGCTTATCGAACTCGGCTACACCACAGGAAAAGCGCTGGCTGGCTCCATCAAAGGAGAAATCGGACCAAATAAAGGAAACGATATCTCCATCGAGAGCTATGCAAAATCCTTTTCATTCCCCGACACAGCAGCCAGCATCAGCCCGGAATACAACGGCATCACCTCGGAAATCGCCCGAAACGGCGCTCGATCACTCTCGGGAACGCTTCGGGAACTGCTTGCAACCGACCTTTTCTCTTCCGTCTACGCCACCATCGACCAGAAGCGGAAAACCGTAAACTTCAGGCTCGCGCCGCTTCCCCGAATCAGAAACGTCACAATAAAAGGTGGTCCGCAAGGGTTGCCGCAGCAGGATATCGATCGATGTTTCGAGCCGG